>JAEEKA010000040.1 GCA_016282135.1 Oscillospiraceae bacterium | reverse complement strand
TGTTATGATTACTTCGCAAGTGATGATTGTGCTTCGCACAAGTTATGATTGCTTCGCAAGCTGCTAACTGCCGCAGGCATCATAACTTTCCCGCAGGGAAATCATAACTTGCCCGTAAGGGCAATCATAACTCGGCTCCTGCTGCCTCGGGCGGGCGGGCACTGGCTGCCCCTACGGTCAGGGCTGATAATTCTTCCCGAATTTCAGATTCGCGAACTTGGCGGTGGTGCGTTCGTCCAGGGCGGGCATGACCCGGGTGGCTGCCTTGGGGTCGGGCTTGGGCTCGGCCTTGGGGCGGGGGGTCTCGCCGGTGATGCTGGCGACGCTCTGCTCAATGGAGGCGGCGATGTCCTCGGGCTTTTCGGAGGGCTGCACGGGCAGCTCCTTCTCCGGCTGGGGCCGGGGAGGATCCTTCTCGGCCTCATAGTCATAGGCCTTGCGGACGGGCTTGGTCTTCTCCAGGGGAAGCTCCAGCTTTTTGAGGGCTTCCAGAGCCTGCTGGTGCAGGGCAATCTGGGCCTCCACGGCCGACACGAACTCCGCGGTGGCCTCCTTGGCCTGGCGCAGACGGTCGTTCTCCGCGTTCACGGAGGCGTCGGCGTCCCGGCTGGCGGTCTGGGCCTCCTGCTTTGCCTTTGCCACCAACTCCTCGCTCTTGCGCTGGGCCTCGGCCATCATGGCGTCGCAGTCCTCCTTGGTCTTCTCCGCGGCGGCCTTCAGGCTGGCTTCGTTGGCCCGGTAGGCCTCCAGCCGCTCCACCAGAAGCCGCATCTTGCTTTTCAGCACGGCGTTTTCCTTGTAAAGCGTGACGTAGTCGTCCATCAGGGGCTCCAGGAACTCGTCCACGGACTTCATCACGTAGCCGCCGATTTTGGCTTTTTCAAAAGAGACTTCCTGTAAATCTTGCGGTGTCAGCATTGCATGACGCTTCCTTTCTCTGTCGGTCAATCGCTTCGTAGGGGGCGGCGTCCCCGACGCCCCGAACACTCCAATTACGAAACGCACGGGCTGTCGAGATGCCAGCCCCTACGGGAAGGTTAGAAGTAGACGCCGCTGTTCTCCAGCTCCTCCACCAGGTCTCCGACGATCTCCACGTTGAAGGGGGTCAGAATGTAGGTGGAAATGGCGACCTTCTTGATCTTCCCGTCCAGGGCGTAGGCCACGCCGGAGAGGAAGTCCACCAGTCTGCGGGCCACGTCCTTGTTGGTGGATTCCAGATTCAGCACCACGGCCTTCTTGTCCCGCAGGTGGTCGGCGATCTCAGAGACCGTGTCAAAGCGGTCGGGCTTGACCAGGATCACCTGCATGGAGGAGTTGTTGTTCAGGTTCACAACTCTGGCGGGGCCGGTTCTGCGGGCAGCGTTGTTGGTGCTCTGGGGTTCCGGGGCGGCAAAACTGGAACGGCGGGGAGACGGAGCGGGTTCGGGCTCCGGGGTCAAATCGTCCTCTTCCTCGTCGTAATCATATTCATCCATGTCGTCTTCGTTGTAAGGGCGGGTCAGTTTTTTCAGTTCATCCATCAATCCCATAGTACGGTTCCTCCTGTATATATGTATCGAATCGTAATATCAATACTAAGTGTAGTGGCGGGGCCCGAAAATCGCGGTGCCCACGCGGATCATGGTGCTGCCCTCGGCAATGGCGTCTTCAAAGTCGTCGCTCATGCCCATAGACAGACATACCATAGAGACATTATCGTATTTTTTCGCCGCAATGTCAATATAAAGATTTCTCATTTTCGCAAAATATTTACAATTATCGCCCTTTTTTTGCGAAATTGGCGGGATCGCCATGAGGCCGCGGAGGAAAACGCCGGGAAATTCCCCCATCCGGCCGGCCAACGCCAGAGTCTCCGCCGGGGTGAAGCCCCCCTTTTGGGGCTCGTCGCCGATGTTGACCTCCAGCAGGATCTCCTGCCGGAGCCCCAGCCGCAGGGCGGTTTTATTGACAGCCTCCAGCAGCTCCATCCGGTCCACGGACTGGATCAGATCCACCTGGCCCACCACCTTGTTGACCTTGTTGGTTTGCAGGTGGCCGATAAAGTGGAGGGGCTTGCCCTCGTAGGCGCCCAGGGGCTTTTTCTCCGTCAGCTCCTGGACCCGGTTCTCACCGCAGCAGTCCACTCCGGCGGCCACGGCCTCCCGGACCCGGTCGGCGTCGTTCATCTTGGTGGCCGCGCAGAGCAGAATTTCCGCCGGATCCCGCCCGGCGGCCCGGGCGGCGGCATCCATGCGCGCGCGAAGATTGGCAATGTTTTCCGCGATGCTCATTTGATCATGACCTTTCCGTCAAATATTTCTTCTGTGGTGAGGATGATTTCATCCTCCGGCCAGAGGTTTTTCGTGCTGGACTTATCCAGCTCCACAATGAAGCTGTCGCCGTTGTCATAGAGGATGTTGATGGACTTCCAGGCGGCCTCCGCCCCCTCCAGCACGTAGACGCCGCTTTGGTTATTCTCATCCGCGTAGATGGCGGTCTTCGGCACTCGCAGGCCGGAGCGGTCCGCAAATACCAGATCGGCGGTCTCGGTCCGGCCGGTGACCGCGTCCTGAATGTAGGATTCCGAGGAAAGCACCAGGATGCAGCTGTCCCCCTCCGCGGGGGAGATTCGCTCCACCTTCATCCGGACGGTCTCGTAGAAATCGTAGGCGAAATTCACGTCGATCCGGTTTCCCAGCTTCAGGTCGGCCACGTTCCGGCTGGGAACCACTGCGGCATAGTACCATTTTTGGGAGGTGACCAGCTTGCCCAGGACGCCGGCATCCCGATGTCCCGCACCCTCGAATTTTTTCAGGGCGGATACGGTGGCCGTTTCCAGGAAGGTGGGGGTGAGGGATCCCTCCAGGCCGTCGGCGGCGGAGGAAAAATAACCGGAGACCGGCGCCGTGACTACGCCCGCCTCGGAGCCTGCTGCCCGGCGAAGCTCGTCCAGCCGGTTCTCGGCCTCGGTAATTCTTGACCGGGCGGTTTCGGCGTCGGCGCTGCTGATATAGCGCCGGAGCAGGTAGGGTTTCATGGCTTCCGCGGCCTCGTCCGCAAGGGGATATTCCCGCCGGGCGGCGGCTGTTGTGACCTGGTTCATCAGCTCCAGAATGTTGGAATCCAGGGTGGAGCTGTCCACCTCCGCGCCGGAGAAGGAATAGGCGTATTTCATCTGGGATATTTCCTGCTCCAGGGCGTTGATTTTGTCCTGAAGGGCCTTGGCGGCCTCGTTGCGGTAGGCGGTGGCCACCACCTGACCACGGCCCACCTTTTCGCCTTCGGCGCGGTTGGGGACGATAATGTCCCCTGCCCCGGCCTTGAGAATCTGCTCAGAACGCACCAAGAAGCCGGTGGTGGTAATTCCATCGCCGACTTCATAGCGCACGGCCTTGTAGGTCGTGAATCCGTCCCCCGAGAAGCGGGTCACGGAAAAGACAAGATAGCAGGCCACCACGCACAGCAGCGTAATGAGCACCGCTTTCGTGAATTTGTCCCCTTTCATGGGCGGAGCCTCCTTGACACGCGCCGCGGGGGGCCGGGGGTCAGGCGGTCAGCAGACAGTGGTTAGCGGATCATATCCGGTTCGTTCTCTACGAACCGCGAATCACCGTACACTGATTCCCAAGCTTAACTGCTGAGCTTCACCGGCCGGGCCGGGACCACCGTGGAAATCGCGTGCTTGTAAATCATTTGCTGGCGGCCCTCGGAGACCAGGCAGACCACGAAGCTGTCAAAGCCCGTAATCACGCCCTTCATCTGAAAGCCGTTCATGAGAAAGACGGTGACAAGCTGACGTTCCTTGCGCACGTCGTTCAAAAACAGATCCTGGAGATTTTCGTTTGCGGCCATGGGAATTACCTCGTTTCTATGTAGAATGGATAATCCTATGGTAGCAAGTTTTGCGGGTCGAATGCAGTTGAAACCTGTTAATCGCCTTTATTTATGATTTTTAGCGCGGTGCCGGACAGGTCTGCTTCTTCGTCCGCGTACAGCCAGTGGATCGCCTCGTTCCGACGGAACCAGGTGAGCTGCCGCTTGGCGTAGTTCCGGGAGGCCTGCTTGATCTGCTCGGCGGCCTGGGCTACGCTGCACTCCCCTCGGAGGGCGGCGGCCATTTCCTTGTAGCCGATGGCCTGCATGGCGGTGGTCTTGGGGTCCACGCCCCGATCCAGCAGGGCACGAACCTCGGCCTCCAGCCCCCGGGCCAGCATCTGATCCACCCGGGCGTCCACCCGCCGGTACAGCTTGGCCCGGTCCCGGAAGTTCAGCCCGATCCAGATGGGGGCATACTTGGGGGGCTTCAGCTTGGACTGGGCGTTGTGGTAGGACAGGGGCATTCCGGTGATGAGGAAGACCTCCATGGCCCGGATGATGCGCTTCCGGTCTGAGACGTGGAGCTTCTCCGCGGTCTCGGGGTCCGCGTCCATGAGCATGTCATAGAGGAACTGGATGCCCTTTTCCTCGGCAATATGCTCCACGTATTCCCGCTGGGCGGGCCGGGAGGGGGCGGCAAAGGTTTCGCCCTTGATGAGGCTGTCCATATACAGGCCGGTACCGCCGCAGATGATGGCGGTCTTTCCCCTGCCGTGGATGTCGGCAATGGCCTCGTCCGCCAGCTTCACGTAGCGGCCCACAGAGAAATCCTCCCCCGGCTCCGCCGCGTCCAGCAGCCAGTGGCGGACGCCGTCCATTTCGGCGGCGTCTGGCTTGGCGGTGCCCACGTCCATGCCCCGGTAGATCTGCATGGAGTCGCAGGACACCACCTCGGCGTCCAGCTTTTTGGCCAGGGCCACCGCCAGCCCGGTCTTGCCGGAAGCAGTGGGGCCGCAGATACAAATCAAGTTGTTCATTTTCGTACTCCTATTGCCTGGTGCCTATTGCCTAAGTAATGCGCTTGAACTGCTTCTCCACCTGCTTTTTGCTGATGACCGTGCAGATGGGCCTCCCGTGGGGGCAGTATTTCAAATCGGGGTTGGTCAGAACTGTCTCCGCCAGTTTGCGGAGCTCTGTCGGGTCGGTGATATAGCCCGCCTTGATGGCGGCCTTGCAGGCAATGGTGTGCAGGGCCTCGTCCCGGAGCCGCTGTGGGCTGTCCAGGCGGCCCTTTTGCAGGTGGTCGGCAATCTCGGAGAGGGTGGCCGCCCCGTCGGAGGCCGGAATATCTGAGGGAATCTGCCGCAGCAGCAGGTCGCCCTGGCCCAGGTCGTCCAGGTCGTAGCCCAGGCTCAGCAGCAGGTCCCGGTGTTCCAGCAAAACGGCGGCCTCTTCCCGGTCAAAGGAGCAGGAGATCGGCTGCAAAAGGGTCTGGCCCACGATTTGCGTGCCCTGGGCCAGGAGGCGTTCAAAGTTAATCCGCTCATGGGCGGCGTGCTTGTCGATTAAGATCAGCTCGTCCCCCTGCTCCACCAGAATGTAGGTGCGGAAGGCCTCGCCGATATAGCGGAAGGCCGGGGCCTTCTCCATTCCCTCCAGAGGGAGAGACTCCGGGGAAGGGACGGGAGGCAGCGCAGAGCTGACAGGTGAATTGTCGGCCTGTTCTGCCGTTTCATATTGCATTATGCACTTTGTGCTATCTATTTCGGAAGGCTCAGCCGTAGGCTGGCGTCCAATGGCCGCCCCTGCGGGCGCGGAAGCCTGAGCCCTGAACGCGGAACCCAACCCTGATCCCTGATCCTTGATCCTTGATCCCTCGTTATGCATTTCCTCCGCCCCGTCCCCGGGCAGCTCCACGGGGCTATTCAGGGTGGCGGCCTTGACGGCCTCCCGCAGAGCCGGACCGGCGGGGGGGATCGGGTTCTTTTGCAGGGCCTTGGACATCTGCTCGTATTCCCAGCGGGTCATTGTATGCACCGGCGGCTTGGCGGCCTTGCGGTATTCCTCGGCGGTCATGGCCTTGAAGAAGCGGTTGTCAGTCGAAGCGGGGCGGGCTCCGTATCTGTCGTCCTGAGCGGAGCAAAGCGGAGTCGAAGGACCCGTCCCCTTTTCCAACGCTGCCACGGGGGGAACGGATTCCGGGACGGGAGACCCGTCCCCTGCGCGCGCAGAATGACAGGAGGGGGCAGCCGGTGCGCCTTGCGGGCGGCCAATGACCGCCCCTACAGACTCTGAATTCTGAACTCTGAATTCTGAGCCCGTCCTGCCGTCTGCTTCCTCATTCTGCATTATGCATTTTGCATTTTGCATTTGAAACGGCACCTGTCCGGGGGTCCTGTTCAGGGCCCCCAGGACGCCGTAGTGGACGCAGTCGAAAATTTCCTTTTCATTCAGAAACTTGACCTCGGTTTTGGCGGGGTGGACGTTTACGTCCACTGCCGTCAGAGGCATGGAGATATTCAACACGCAGGAGGGAAAGCGCCCCACCATGAGCTGGTTGCGGTAGGCCTCCTCCAGGGCCGCGGTGAGAGTCTTGGAGCGGATAAACCGGCGGTTGACAAAGAAAATCTGATTGGCCCGGGTGCCCCGGGTGGCGGTGGGCCTGGAGACGTAGCCGGATACTCCCAGCTTTTCCCATTTGCTGTCCACCGGGATCATTTCCCCGGCGGCCTGACGGCCCAGCACCCCGTAGACGGCGGCCAGCAGATCCCCGTCGCCGGGGGTTTGAAGCTGCTGCTGGCCGTCCTTCATCAGCCGGAAGGAGACTTCCGGGTGGGCCAGGGCCTGCTTCTGGACGGCTCCCGCCGCGGCGGAGCCCTCCACGCTGTCCCGTTTCATAAATTTCATCCGGGCGGGGGTGTTGAAGAACAGATCCCGCACCACGATGGTGGTGCCCACGGGGCAGCCCGCCGCCTCGCAGGTCAGAATCTTTCCGCCCTCCAGGCTCAGATGGGTTCCCTCGATGTCCTCCGCCGTGCGGGTCAGCAGATCGATCCGGCTGACCGCCGCGGTGGCGGCCAGGGCCTCGCCCCGGAAGCCCAGGGTGCCGATGGCCTCCAGGTCTTCCTTGGTCCGCAGCTTGGAGGTGGCGTGCCGGAGGAAAGCGGTCTTGGCGTCCTCCCGGCTCATGCCGCAGCCGTCGTCCGTGACCCGCAGCAGGGTCATGCCGCCGTTTTGCAGCTCCACAGTGACGGTTTTGGCCCCGGCGTCGATGGCGTTCTCCACCAGCTCCTTCACCACGGAGGCGGGGCGTTCCACCACCTCGCCCGCGGCGATCAGATTTGCCAGATGGGGATCCAGCTGGATGATTTTGGGCATGGGGATACCTCCTTAGGGATCAGGGATCGGGGATCAGAGTCTGCGGCGCCGGCAATCTGCCGGCCCGACAGAAAATCAAAAATCAGGTCATTTTAAGGCGTGAATCGCCAGGAAGGAAATCGCGTTCATCACGGCATGCAGGAAAATGCAGCCACAGATGGAGCCGCTGCGCTCGTAGGTCCAGGCCAGGGCGAAGCCGTGGGGCAGGTAGACCAGCAGGGCCATCAGGGTTACCGCGATGGGCTGGTTGAACATGGAGGAGAGGAGATGCACCAGGGCAAAGAGCAGCATGGACAGCGCGTAGGCCAGAATCCGGGATTTCCGGTAGAGCCCGCAGAAGACCAGGCCCCGGAAGAGCAGCTCCTCCCCGATGGGCGCCAGCACGCAGGCCGAAAGAATGGCGAAAACGGGAGCGGTAAACAGGGATTTCTCCACCGCGTCCTGGTTCGCGTTCTGGTAATCCGCGTGCAGCAGCACCTGCAGCAGGGCGACGGCGCGGGAGGCCAACATGGCAAGGCCGATGTAGACCAGGAAGCCCAGCAGCAGGTCTCCGAACAGGGCCCAGCCCCGGGCCTGAATCCTGCGGGCCTGGTCGGCCAGATACCGCCGAAAGATGAGGGCAAACGCAAGTGCGTTCAGTCCTGTAAACACAAAATTGGTCGGGCCGATGAGATCGGAGACATTCCTGCTTCCGGTGATGAGCGTTACAAGCCAGACAGCCAAATACTGGCTTCCGATGAGAAAGATGGGCAGATAGGCCAGCCCGCCGATGATCTCGCTTCTGCGCAGGGCGCCGACGTCGTAGCGTTTTTCTTCCATAGGCTTTGCGTCCTCGTTACAGCAGCTGCTTCAGTTCATACAGGGTGTTCAGCGCCTCGATGGGGGTCATGGTCTCCACCGACAGGGCCTCCACCCGTTTTTTCAGCTCCTCGGCGCTGGGGTCGCCCAGAGCGGTCTGGCCCAGGGGAAGCTCCATGCCCACAGGGGCCTGAACCGGAACGATAATCCGGCTGGGGCCTTTCTCTTCCAGGTCCACCAGAATGTCCCGGGCCCGCTTGACCACCTTGGCGGGCATCCCCGCCAGCTTGGCCACTTCCACGCCGTAGCTGCCGTCGGCCACGCCGGGGACGATCTTTCGCAGGAAGACGATGTCGTCCTTCCGGCGCTTGACGCAGATATTGTAGTTGTGAATCTCCGGGTGGGTGTCGGCCAGGGCGGTCAGCTCGTGGTAGTGGGTGGCAAAGAGGGTCTTGCAGCCCAGGCGCAGGGGGTCGCTGACGTGCTCCAGCACCGCCTGGGCGATGGCCATGCCGTCATAGGTGGCGGTGCCCCGGCCGATCTCGTCCAGAATCAGCAGGCTGCGGGGGGTGGCGTTTTTCAGAATATCCGCCATTTCGGACATTTCCACCAGGAAGGTGGACTGGCCGGCGGCCAGGTCGTCGGAGGCGCCGATGCGGGTGAAAATTTTGTCCACCACGCCGATCCGGGCGGCGGAGGCCGGGACAAAGCTGCCCATTTGGGCCATGAGAACGATCAGGGCCACCTGCCGCATATAGGTGGACTTGCCGGCCATATTGGGGCCGGTGATGACCGCGGCCCGTTCCCGCTTGCCGTCCATGGCGGTGTCGTTGGGAACGAAGAGGGCGTCGGTCAGGGTTTTTTCCACCACAGGGTGCCGCCCGGCGGTGATTTCGATGGAGGCCGAGAGGTCCACCTCCGGCATACAGTAGTTGTTTTGCACTGCCAGCTCCGCCAGGCAGGCCAGCACGTCGGCGGCGGCCACGGCCCGGGAGCTCTGCTGAATCCGGGGGGCATTGGCGGCCAGATGCTCCCGGAGCTTGGTAAAGATTTCGTATTCCAGGGCGTTCACCCGGTCCTTGGCCCCCAGGATGGTGTTTTCCAGCTCCTTCAGCTCTTGGGTGATGTAGCGCTCTCCGTTGGTCAGCGTCTGCTTGCGGATATAGCTGTCTGGCACCAGATCCACCTGGCCCTTGGCCACTTCGATGTAGTAGCCGAAAACCCGGTTGTAGCCCACCCGGAGGTTTTTGATGCCGGTTTTTTCCTTTTCCTCGGCCTCGATCCGGGCCAGGGTGCCCTTGCCGCCGGACATGATGTCCCGGAGCCGGTCCACCTCCTCGTTGCAGCCGGGACGGATGATCCCGCCCTCCCGCAGGGAGAAGGGAGGCTCGTCGGCAATGGTCTCCTGAACGGCCTGAACCAGGTCGGACAGATCGTCCAGAGATTCGGCAACGACGGCCAGCATGGAGCTTCGGAAGCTGCCCAGCTGAGCCTTCAATCCCGGCAGACCGGCGCTGCCCTGCTTGAGCTGCACCAGGTCCTTGGCGTTGGCCGCGCCGGTGACGATCCGAGCGGTGACCCGCTCCAGATCGGTGACGCTTTTCAGGGCCAGCAGCAGCTCCTGCCGGGGCAGGGTGCTGTCTTTCAGCTCCTGCACCGCCTCCAGACGGCGGCGAATCTCGTTGGGGTTCCGCAGGGGCTTTTCCATCCAGGCCCGGAGCATCCGGGAGCCCATGGGGGTCTTGGTTTTGTCCATGACCCACAGAAGGCTGCCCTTTTTGTCCTTGCCCCGAAGGGTTTGGGTCAATTCCAAATTCCGGCGGGCGGTGAGATCCAGCTCCAGATACCGGCCGGAAAGATAGTATTCCACGTGGTTGACGTGGCTGATGTCGCTCTTTTGCAGGTCCCGCAGGGTCCGAACCAGGGCCCCCAGGGCCAGACGGGTGGGCAGGGGCAGGGAGGACAGATCCTGCGCCTCGAACTGGGCGGCCAGAATTTCAGAGACGGCTTCGTCGTCGTAGAGGTTCCGCTTGCCCACGTTCACCGGGCAGCGGAGCCGAAGCTGGGCGTCCAGGGCGAAGCGCTTACCCTGGGCCAGGTCCTCGTCCACGATGAGCTCCCTGGGCTCGAAGCGGCCCAGCTCGTTGAAGGCCTTGTCCCGGGCGTCCTCCCCGTCGGAGAGAGTGGCGCAGGCCTCGCCGGTGGAAATGTCGATCAGGGCCACGCCGATGCCCTCGGCGGTCTGGCAGAGAGAGGCGTAGTAGTTGTTGCTGCCCTCCTCCAGCATGGAGCTCTCCACCACCGTGGCGGGGGTGATGATCCGGATGATGTCCCGGTCCACCAGACCCTTGGCCAGAGCCGGGTCCTCCATCTGCTCGCAGATGGCCACCTTATAGCCCTTGCTCACCAGCCGGGCGATGTAGCTCTCGGCGGCGTGGAAGGGTACCCCGCACATGGGGGTCCGATCCTCCTCGGCCTTGCCCCGGTCCCGGGTGGTGAGGGTGAGATCCAGCTCCTTGGCCGCCACCCGGGCGTCCTCGTCGAACATCTCATAGAAATCCCCCAGCCGGAAGAACAGAAGACAGTCCGGATGCCGGGCGTGGATTTCCTTGTATTGTTTCATCATCGGGGTCAATTCAGCCATGGTATAACCTCCGGTTGAGGATGTAGGGGCCGGCGTCCTCGACGGCCCGAAGCTTTTTCGAACGAATCCCTGCGGGGCGTCGCGGACGCCGCCCCCTACGCGGTGACTGCGCCGATCAGCGACCAGGTGCTTGCGTCGGTGATGGTAACGGTAATAAACTGCCCCATCAGCTCGTCGCCGCCCTCCAGACGCACCAAGCGGCCGCCGTCGGTGCGGGCGGTGAGTTTGTCGCCGTCCCTGCCGTCCACCAGGACCCGGAGGGTCTTGCCGACCAGGGCCTTGTGCTTCTCCTCGGAGATGGCGTTCTGGACGGCCAGCAGCCGGTCAAAGCGGCGGTTTTTCTCTTCCTTGGGGGTGGGGTCGGGCATTTCCGCCGCCGGGGTGCCGGGCCGGGGGGAATAGATGAAGGTGAACAGGGCTTCGTAGCGCACCTGCTCAATCAGGCTCACGGTGTCCTCAAACTCTTCCTCGGTCTCTCCGGGGAAGCCCACGATCACGTCGGAGGTGAAGACGATTTCCGGCATCAGCTTCCGGCCGTATTCGATCAGCTCCAGGTATTGGGCCCGGTTGTAGTGGCGGTTCATGGCCTTCAGAATCCGATCATTGCCGGACTGGAAGGGCAGGTGGAACTGCTTGGCGATTTTGTCATGGGAGGCCATGGTGTCAA
Source organism: Oscillospiraceae bacterium (assembly GCA_016282135.1). Lineage (GTDB taxonomy): Bacteria > Bacillota > Clostridia > Oscillospirales > Oscillospiraceae > JAFRPC01. Next base: position 23,293 of record JAEEKA010000040.1, on the reverse strand, counting down.
AGAGCTTGTGGCTGGCGTCCCTGGGGTGGGAGGTCATAAAGCGCAGGACAAAGTCCCCCTCCAGCTCCGCGATCTGCCCCAAAAGGTCGGCAAAGTCCACGCCAAGGCCCAGGTCCTTGCCGTAGGAGTTGACGTTTTGCCCCAGAAGGGTGATTTCCTTGTAGCCCTTGGCAATCAGGTCTTTGCATTCCGCCAGAATGTCCTCCGGCAGACGGCTCCGCTCCCGGCCCCGGACGTAGGGGACGATGCAGTAGGAGCAGAAATTGTTGCAGCCGTACATAATGCTGACCCAGGCCTTGATGGTGTTGGTGCGCACCATGGGCAGGCCCTCGGCAATGGCCCCGGCGGAGTCCTCCACCGCGTAGGCCTTCCGGTGCCGGATCAGCACCCGGTAGAGATGCTCGGGAAGCTGCCAGAGGTGGTGGGGGGAGAAAATCCCGTCCACGTGGGGATAGGACTTCTTCATCCGCTCGGAAATCTCCGGCTTGCCCATCATGCAGCCGCAGACGAAGATTTTCTGCCCCGGGTGGCGGCGCTTGGTGTGCACCAGAGCCCCCACGTTGCCGAAGACCCGCTGGGCGGCGTGCTCCCGGATGGCGCAGGTGTTGATGACAATCAAGTCAGCCCCCTCGGCATGGTCCGTCAGACCGTAACCGCAGCGCTCCAGAATGCCCCGGATCTGCTCCGAGTCCGCCTCGTTCTGCTGGCAGCCGTAGGTCTCCACGTAGGCCACAGGGGTGATCCCCTGGCTCTGCCACCAGCCCTTGATATAGTCGCTGATCTCCTCCTGCCGCCGCAGGTCTTCTTGAGAAATCAGGGGTGTTTTCCGTTCCAAATTCGTTCCCTCCATGATATGGGGACAGTAACCCACAATAATTCAATATATTGTAGCATCTTCCAAGAAAAAAAGCAAGTTTTTCATAAAAAATTCGGCCAGCCTCCCCGGAGGCTGGCCGATGCTTATTCAAAAATCTGCTTCATCTTGTCGAAGAAGGATTTTTTCTTGGGCTGGGATTTTTCCGTGGCGGCGTCGAATTGCCGCAGCAGGTCCTTCTGCTCCTTGCTGAGCCGGGTGGGGGTCTCCACCACCACGGTGACGTACTGGTCGCCCCGGTTCTTATAGCCCACGTAGGGGATGCCCTTGCCCTTGAGCCGGAAGGTGGTGCCGGTCTGGGTCCCCTCGGGGACGTTGTAGCGCACCTTGCCGTCCAGAGTGGGAACCTCGATGTCCGCGCCGCAGGCGGCCTGGGCAAAGGAAATGGGCATTTCGCAGTAGACGTCGCTGCCCTCCCGAGTGAACAGGCTGTGGGGCCGGATGCGGACGTTGACCATCAGATCGCCGCTGGGGCCGCCGTTGGCCCCGGCGCTGCCCTGGCCGGAAATGCGGAAGGCCTGATTGTCGTCGATGCCCGCCGGAATCTCCACGGTCTGCTTCACCGTGCGCTTGATCCGGCCCTTGCCCTTGCAGCGGGTGCAGGGGGTCTTGATGAGCTTGCCCCGGCCGCCGCAGGTGGGACAGGCGGCGGTGGACTGCATGGTCATGCCCATGAAGCTCTGGGTGGTGCGCACCTGACCGGAGCCCCGGCACTGGGGGCAGGTCTCAGGCTGGGTGCCCTCGGCGCAGCCGGAGCCCCGGCACTGGTCGCAGGTCTCGATCCGGGAGACGTTCACGTCCTTCTTGCAGCCGAAGGCGGCCTCCTCGAAGCTGACCTCCACCTGCACCACCACGTTTTCACCCCTGGCGGCACGGCTGCCGCCGCTGCTGCGGGTACTGCCGCCGCCGAAGAAGTCGCTGAATATATCCCCAAAACCGCCGAAACCGCCAAATCCGCCGAATCCGCTGAAGGGATTGCCTCCCCCCTGGGACGCGGCGAAGTTGGGGTCGACGCCCGCGAAGCCGTACTGATCGTAGAGCTGCCGTTTCTCGTCGTTGGACAGAACCTCGTAGGCCTCGTTGATTTCCTTGAATTTTGCCTCGGCGTCCGCCTCGTGGTTCACGTCCGGGTGGTATTTGGCCGCCAGCTTGCGGTAGGCCCGCTTGATCTGGTCCGCCGCGGCGTTCTTCTCCACGCCCAGGACCTCGTAATAATCTCTCTTGTTTTCGTTCGCCATTTGGATCACCTCACAGGTGAAATAAGGCAATAGGCATCAGGCATTAGGCAATAGGGGGCGGGAGTTGCGAAAAATACGAATCTCCCGTCGTTCTCCTATTGCCTATTGCCTATTCAGCTATTGCCTGATATCAGTCTTTCACTTCCTCAAAGTCCGCGTCCACCACGCCGTCGTCGGGCTTGCCGGCGCCAGGGTTGAAGCCCGCGCCTGCGGCGTTGGGATCGCCCTGGGGCGCGGCCTGCTGGTAGAGCTTCTGGGCCACGGGGTAGAAGGCCTTCTGGGCCTCTTCAATGGCGGACTTGATGGCGGCCACGTCGGTACCCTTGTTGACTTCCTTCAGGTGCTCGATGGCGGCCTGGATGGGGGCCTTTTCGCTGTCGGTGACCTTGTCGCCCAGCTCAGTCAGAGACTTTTCCAGCTGATAGGCGGTCTGGTCGGCCTCGTTGTGGGCGTCCACCTCTTCCTTGCGGGCCTTGTCCTCGGCGGCGAACTGCTCGGCCTCCCGAACGGCCTTGTCGATGTCCTCCTTGGAGAGGTTGGAGGAGGCGGTGATGGTGATGTTCTGCTCCTTGCCGGTGCCCAGATCCTTGGCGGAGACGTTCACGATGCCGTTGGCGTCGATGTCAAAGCTGACCTCGATCTGAGGAATGCCACGGGGCGCCGGAGCGATGCCGCTGAGCTGGAAGCGGCCCAGGGTCTTGTTGTAGGCAGCCATTTCCCGCTCGCCCTGGAGCACATGGACCTCCACGGAGGTCTGGCCGTCGGCGGCGGTGGAGAAGATCTGCTTCTTGTTGACGGGGATGGTGGTGTTGCGCTCGATCAGCTTGGTGAACACGCCGCCCATGGTCTCAATGCCCAGGCTCAGGGGGGTGACGTCCAGCAGCAGCAGGTCCTTCACGTCGCCGGTGAGCACGCCCGCCTGAATGGCGGCGCCCATGGCCACGCACTCGTCGGGGTTGATGCCCTTGAAGCCTTCCTTGCCGGTGATCTTCTTGACGGCTTCCTGCACGGCGGGGATTCTGGAAGAGCCGCCCACCAGCAGAACCTTGCTCAGGTCGCTGGGCTGCAGGCCCGCGTCGGACAGAGCCTGACGGACGGGGCCCATGGTGGCCTCTACCAGATGGGCGGTCAGCTCGTTGAACTTGGCCCGGGTCAGGGTGACGTTCATGTGCTTGGTGCCGTTGGCGTCGGCGGTGATATAGGGCAGGTTGATCTCGGTGGACATGACGCCGGAGAGCTCGATCTTGGCCTTCTCGGCGGCTTCCTTCAGCCGCTGCATGGCAACCTTGTCCTTGGACAGGTCGATGCCGTCGGTCTTCTTGAACTCGGAGACCAGGTAGTTGATGATGTCGTTGTCGAAGTCGTCGCCGCCCAGGTGGGTGTTGCCGGCGGTGGAGAGGACTTCCACCACGCCGTCGCCGATGTCCAGGATGGACACGTCGAAGGTGCCGCCGCCCAGGTCGTAGACCATGATCTTCTGCTCGGACTCCTTGTCCACGCCGTAGGCCAGAGCGGCCGCGGTGGGCTCGTTGATGATCCGCTTGACCTCCAGGCCGGCGATCTTGCCGGCGTCCTTGGTGGCCTGACGCTGGGCGTCGTTGAAGTAGGCGGGGACGGTGATGACGGCCTCGGAGATGGTGCCGCCCAGATAAGCCTCGGCGTCCGCCTTCAGCTTCTGGAGAATCATGGCGCTGATCTCCTGGGGGGTGTAGTTCTTGTCGTCGATGGATACCTTGTAGCTTTCGCCCATGTGGCGCTTGATGGAAGAGATGGTGCGGTCGGCGTTGGTGACGGCCTGACGCTTTGCAATCTGGCCGACCATGCGCTCGCCGGTCTTGGAGAATGCCACCACAGACGGGGTGGTGCGGCTGCCTTCCGCGTTGGCGATGACGACGGACTCGCCGCCTTCCATGACCGCCACGCAGGAATTGGTGGTGCCAAGGTCAATACCGATAATCTTACTCATTGTAGTTTCCTCCTATATGAAAGTGTATGGTTTAACAAAGTTGATATGGCGCACACTGTGCGCCGCTGTGGGGTTCAGAGTTCAGAGTTCAGCGTTCAGAGTCCGTAGGGACGAGCATTGCTCGTCCGCGGACAAGCGACATCCCTGAAGGACACAGGTGCTTGTCCCTGCAGGCGCCTAATTGGCCACCTGCACCACAGCGTGGCGGATGACCTTCTCGCCGATGCGGAAACCCTTTTGGAAGACCTGGGCGATGACGTTCTCTCCCAGTTCCTCGCTCTCTATGTGCATCACGGCGTTGTGGGCGTTGGGGTCGAAGGGATCGCCCTTCTCTCCGAATTCTTCTACGCCCAGACCGGCCATGATCTTTTTCAGCTCGATCATAATCAACTCTACGCCTTTTTTGTAGGCCTCGTCGCTAGTTTCGTTGGCCAGAGCCCGTTCCAGGTTATCGTAGACGGGCAGGAACTTCGCCACGGTGTCAGCCTTGGCATCGGCGTAGCGGGCGTCCTTTTCCTTGATGCTGCGCTTGCGGAAGTTGTCGTACTCCGCCGCCAGCCGGAGGTATTGATCCTGCTTCGCGGCCAGAGCCTTCTGGGCCTGTTCCAGCTCCGTTTCCTGGGGAGCCTCCGCGGCGGGAGTCTCCTCGGCAGGCGTTTCCTCTGCGGGAACTGCCTCTACAGCCGCCTGAGCTTCTTCAGCCTCGGGGTTTTTCTTTTCCTTATCTTTCTTGGACATGGCTATCATTCCTTTGCGTTTTGTTGCGTAGGGGCCGGCGTCTCGACGGCCCGTGAGTTTCATTTTGGGATGGCCTCGGGGCGTCGCGGACGCCGCCCCTACGATTGAAACGAAATTTCACTTATTCCTTGTCACTTGCGTCCGTTCCGTCCGTAAGCGCCGGCGGCGCCGCCGTTCCGCCCTTCTGGAACATTTTGCCCAAATTTTCGGCAAAATATCCCAGCTTGGCGGTGATCTTGGCGTAGTCCATCCGGGTGGGGCCCACCACGCCGATGGTGCCCTGCATCCCTTCGCCGATGTCGAAGCGCATCATCACCACGGAGGTGTCCTTCAGTTCCTTCGCCACGTTTTCCGGGCCCACCAGGAACTGCACCGGCCCGTCCTTGGGCAGGACGGCGGGCAGATTGGAGATCATGTCCTCGTCCAGGGTTTCAAAGACCTCCTGGGCCTTCTCGGCCGCATCCTTGTATTCGGGCTGACCCAGCAGCCGCATCTGGCCTGTCAGGTGGACGTCCCCGTGCTGCTGGCGCAGACATTCCAGGGTGAAGTCCATCACCAGGGGTGCCAGGGGGCTGGCAGGCCCCGCGGATCGGGTAATCTTTTCCAGCAGCTCGCCGGTGATCTCCTCGGCGGTCAGGTCCGTCAGGCTGGCGTTCAGCACGGCGGCCAGCAGCTTCAGGTCGGATTCGGACACGCTGACGGGCAGCTTGATCAGCTTGTTTTTCACCTGGTCGTCGGAGAGCATCAGCACCAGGATAATGCTGCCGGGGCCCGCCATAATCAGGTCAAAATGCTTGGCGACGGCTTCACTGCGGCGGGTGGCAACGGTGTAGGCGGGCAGATCGGTCATTTTGGACACCAGCTTGCCCACCTGGGACATCATCTTGTCGAATTCCTGGCTCTTGAGCTCCAGAGCCTCGTTCAGGCTCCGAGTCTCGTCCAGGCTCAGCCGGTAGTCCTGCATCAGCTCGTCAATGTAGAGCCGGTAGCCGGCGGGGGAAGGAATCCGTCCGGCGGAGGTGTGGGGCTGCTCCAGAAGGCCCATCTGGGTCAGCTCCGCCATTTCGTTGCGGATGGTGGCGGAGGAACAGCTTACGTCGGGCAGGGCAGCGACGGCCTTGGAGCCTACGGGCTCCGCCGTGGAAACGTAGATGTCCACAATGGCCCGCAGGATTTGCTTTTGCCGGTCTGTCAGTTCCATTGGAACAGCTCCTTTCCCGTCATTTTGAGCGCCCGAAAGGACTTGCTTCGCGCCGGCGCGAAGCATCCGTTCTCGTCGCGCCCAGCGCTGGCACTCCGTTTTCGGAAGTGCTTAGCACTCTTTCCTTCTGAGTGCCAATATACACCTGTTGCCAGGAATTGTCAAGGACTATTTCGAGAATTCACAAACTGTTCAATTGTTATTTCCCCCGAAATCCTGCCGCATCTTGAATTGATGCTTGCATTTTTATCGTTTTTATGTAATAATACCAACTTGATATAATCTTTTTTTATATAGGAGGAAAGGGGGTAGGAGCGGATCGTGGATGACGTATACGAGGTAGACAACCGATACCCCGAGGTGGCCGAGCCCTACGAAGAAATTCGGGGCGGCAGGCACCACGGAACCGACAAACGGGTTGCTGCCGTCCGGGCCGCCCGGATCAACAATCTCAAACGGGGCTTCTGGACCTCCGCAGCGGCCGTGGTCGCCGCGGTGACCCTCCTGCTGGTTTCGCCGGGCGGAAAGACCCAGGCAGTGGAGCCGGAGTCCTTCCGGGAGCCGGAGCTCAGCATTGACTTCGCCGTCCAAAATGAGGCGAATCGGCTGGAATACCAATACGAAATTGAACCGAATGACGCGGAAAGCGTGGAGGTGACAGTCACCGCCCGCACCGAGGACGGGGCGCTGCTGGCCTCAGCCGGGCCCTTCCACTATACGCAGGCAGCAAGCTCCGGGCCACAGAGCATCCATCTTCCCGCCGCGGCAAACCATTCCGGGATCGTGCTGGAGATCAGCTGCACCTATACCCGGGACGGGGAGATCCGGGAAAAGCGCGCCACCCGGCAGGTGGAGATGCAAAGCGGGCCGCCGAAGCCTGTCACGGAGCCGGAACCCTTTGCCGCCCCGACCCTGACGCTGGCCGAGGCCCTGCTGGACGGCCCGGAGGCCGCGTCCCTGCAATACAGCTATCAGATCGAGCTGAATTCCGCCGAAGCGATGGAGGTCCGGGCGGAGCTGCGCGCCGACACAGGCGAGACCCTGGGCGCCGACGGCCCCTACACCCATACAGACTCCGGGAGCGCTCCGGTCCGGAGCGTCGAATTGCGCTGGATTCAGCGGCCTGAAGCCGTGACGCTGACCCTCACCGGCACTTATCTGGAAAAGGGCGAGGAAAAGACCCTCACGGTCACCCAGACTCTGGACGTGCCCTTCGAGGCTCCCGTTCTGACCGTCACCGGGGCTGAGCTCACCGGTCCGGGCTCCAATCAGCTGCGCTATCAGTACGAGGTCAATTTGAATTCCGCCGAAACCCTGCGGGTCACTGCTTCCGTGCAGTCCGACGACGGGGCGGAGCTGGGCGCCGACGGCCTCTTCGAGCACAGCGCTTCCGAGGCGTCCCCGGAGCAGGCCATTGCCCTGACCTGGACCCAGCGGCCCGCTTCCCTGACCCTCATCCTGACCGGCACCTATCTGGAACAGGGCGAGGAGAAGACCGTCACCGTCAGCCAGACCCTGGAGGTCCCGGCCTTTACGGAGCCTGTTCTGGAGATTACCGAGGCGGCGGTGAACGATGCGGACGTCACGCCGCTGCGCTACCGCTACCGGGTGACCCTGAATTCCGCGGAAAGCCTGGAGGTTACGGCCACCGTCAGCGCCGACAACGGCGAAAGCCTGGGCGCCGACGGGCCCTACACCCATACGGAATCCGAGAGCTCCCCGGACCGCAGCGCGGTCCTGGACTGGAGCACTCGGCCCGCCTCTGTGACCCTGACCCTCACCGGCACTTACACGGAGGACGGGGAGGAGAAAACCGTCACCGTTACCAGGACCCTGGAGCTGCCCTTCGCGGCCCCTGCCCTGGCGATTACCGAGGCCTCCCTGAACGGCTCGGCGGTGACGCCGCTGAGCTACCGCTACCGGGTGACGCTGAATTCCGCCAAGGATCTGCGGGTCACGGCTGTGATCCGCTCCGAAAGCAACGATACCATCGGAAACGACGGACCCTACACCCATACGGAATCCGAGAGCTCCCCGGCCCGCAGCGCCGCCCTGCGCTGGAGTACCCGGCCCAGCTCCGTAACCCTGATCCTGGTGGGCACCTACACGGAAAACGGCGCCCAGAAAAACATCTATGCCAGCCGGACCCTGAACGTCCCGGCGGAGTCCTTCGATCCCCCGAACCTCAGCATCAGCTCCGCCAAGGTCGACGATATGGACTCCCGCGTGGTAGTCTACAGCGCCAAAATCACCCTTCATGCCTCCAACCCGGTGACGGTCAACTTCAGCGTGGTGGACGAGGCTGGCCGGAGCTATGGCGCAGCCGGTCCCTTCACCTTTACCGAAAGCGGAAGCCTCAACGGGCGGACGATTACCTGCTCTTCCTCTGCGGATGAGGATATGACCCTGGTTATGACCGCCTCCTACCAGATGAACGGCGTGACCAAAACGGTCACGGCCCGCAGGAGGCTGGAGGAGGGCGAGCCCTTTGAGTGGCCGGAGATCGAGCTGCTGGACGTTTACTGGGGCAGCGGAACACAGGTCTCTTACACATACAACGTAAACATGAATTCCGCTCCCAAGCTGCGGATTCGGGTCCAGTTCTACAGCGGAGGCGAGCTGGTCGGCGAAGCCCCTGTGGTGGAGGTCACCGGCGGCGGCTATTCCGCCACCTTCGATCCCGGCCGGACGTCCTATCGCGTAAGGGTCCTGGGCGAGTTCGATCACCTGGGCAAAACCTACACCGTAGAAGACACAAGAGACCGCGTGATCAATTCTATTGCCGGGCCGGCGGGCAATCGCCGTTCCGCCGGCCTGAACCGAAGCGCGCCCCAAACAGAAGAGACAGAATAAAGAGGAGACAGAGATATGAACAAGAAAAAAACCGGCGCGAAAACCTACGTTGCCATTGTTATCGTGGCGATTATCGCCCTGTTCCTGGCAAATCCCAACTGGCTTCCCCTGTCGGCGGAGCTGAAGGACTCCATTGCCGAGGCCGAGCGCAGCAACCTGATCTTCACCCATGACGGGAAGACCACCGCTGCCCAGCTTGTGACCCTGGCCCTGGCCATCTGCCTGGTGTGGCTTTGCTACCAGATTCTGAAGCTGATCCTGAAGCTCATCGGCAAGCAGGGCAACCGCAGCTTCACCGTGACGGAAATGCTCACGGGCCTGCTGAAATACATTGCCGTCGTGGCGGCGGTGGTCTGGGGCCTGACCATCCTGGGGGTGGACACCGGCGCGGTTCTGGCGGGCGTCGGAATCATCGGCCTGATTATCGGCTTCGGCGCCCAGAGCCTCATTGAGGATATCATCACCGGCGCCTTCATCATCTTTGAAAATCAGTACAGCGTGGGCGACATCATCGTGCTGGACGACGTCCGGGGCGTGGTGCGGAGCATCGGCGTCCGTACCACTGTCATCGAGGACGACGGCGGCAACCTGAAGGTGGTCAACAACTCGGATATTCGCAACTTCCAGAACCGCTCCCGGGTGGATTCTCTGGCCATCATCGTCTGCGCCGTGTCCTACAAGTCCGACCTGCGGAAGCTGGAAAAGCTCATGCGGGAGGTTCTGCCCGGCACCAGGGAAAACCACCCGGAGCTGTACCTGAGCGACATCCGCTACATGGGTGTGGACGAGCTGGCGGAGAGCGGCGTGAATCTGAAATTCTCCGTGTACACCAGCGAGGAGACCTTCTTCCAGGCACGGCGGGCCCTGAACCGGGACGTGAAGCTGCTGCTGGACGACAACGGCTTCGAGATTCCCTTCCCCCAGGTTGTGGTGCATCAGGGCAAGTAAGCAAGGAGTATTTTTATGGCAAAGACATTGGTTTTAGCGGAAAAACCCTCCGTCGGCAAGGAGCTGGCCCGGGTGCTGGGCTGTCGGCGGGGCGCCGACGGCTACATGGAGGGCGACCGGTACATCGTCACCTGGGCCCTGGGCCATCTGGTGACCCTGGCGGATCCGGACGTCTACGATAAAAAATTGGAAAAGTGGAACATGGACGATCTGCCCATGCTCCCCGAGAAAATGAAGCTGGTGGTGATCCCCGAGACCTCCCGGCAGTACAAGGTGGTCACGGCCCTGATGAAGCGGGGCGACGTGTCCGACCTGGTCATCGCCACCGATGCAGGCCGGGAGGGCGAGCTGGTGGCCCGGTGGATCATGGTGAAGGCCGGGTGGAATAAGCCCGCCCGCCGTCTGTGGATCTCCTCCCAGACCGACAAGGCCATCAAGGAGGGCTTCGCCAACCTGAAGCCCGCCAAGGACTACGACAACCTCTTCAGATCCGCCCAGGCCCGGTCCGAGGCGGACTGGCTTGTGGGCCTCAACGTGACCCGGGCCCTGACCTGCAAGCACAACGCCCAGCTCTCTGCCGGCCGGGTCCAGACTCCGACGCTGGCCCTGGTGGTAGCCCGGGAGGAGGAAATCCGGAAATTCGTCCCCAAGGACTTCTACGGCCTCTGCGCCGAGCTGGAGGGCTTCCGGGCCAACTGGAAGGACGAGAAGGGCAACGGCCGTTCCTTCGACAAAGAAAAGCTGGAAGCGCTGCTGAAGCAGTGCGAGGGCAAGGAGGCCGTCATCACCCAGATTTCCAAGATGAAGAAGCAGACCCCGCCTCCGGCGGCCTACGATCTGACGGAGCTCCAGCGGGACGCCAACAAGAAGTACGCCTACTCCGCCAAGGAGACCCTGAATTTGATGCAGAGCCTCTACGAGCGCCACAAGGCCCTCACCTACCCCCGCACCGACAGCCGCTATATCTCCGACGACGTGGTGCCCACCCTGCCGGACCGCCTCCGGGCCGTGGCCCAGGGGGAATATAAGGAGCTGGCTTGGGCGGTGCAGCGGAAGAAGCCCCTGCAGACGAAATACCTGGTGAACAACGCCAAGGTCACGGATCACCACGCCATCATCCCCACCGAGGAGGCGGCCAGCCTCTACGACCTGACGGGGCCGGAAAAAAATATCTATGATCTGGTGGTTCGCCGCTTCCTGGCGGTGCTGATGCCGCCCTACGAATATGAGTCCGTTTCCCTGACGGTGAAAATCGGCAATGAGACCTTCACCGCCTCCGGCAAGCGGGTCCTGGACCCGGGCTGGAAGGCGGCCTACGACAAGATTTTCTCCGCCCTGGAGGACGAGGAGGAGACCGAGGAAGAGGACCAGCGCCTGCCGGACCTGCAAAAGGGCCAGCGGCTCAAGGTGCGGAAGCTCCGCCTTACCAACGGCAAGACCTCTCCCCCCGCCCGCTACACCGAGGCCACCCTGCTGACGGCCATGGAGCATCCCCAGGGTCAGGTGTCGGACAAAAACCTGCAAAAGATTTTGCAGGAGACCTCCGGTCTGGGCACCCCCGCCACCCGGGCGGACATCATCGAAAAGCTCTTTTCCAGCTTCTACGTGGAGCGCCAGGGCAAGAGCCTGGTGCCCACCTCCAAGGGCATCCAGCTGGTGGGCCTGGCCCCGGCGGAGCTGCGCAGCGCGGAGCTCACCGCCCGCTGGGAGGACCGGCTGGCCCGGATTGCCAAGGGACAGGAGCGGGACGCCGATTTCGTGGCGGAAATGCGGAAGTACGCCACCCAGCTTGTCAAGGACGTGAAGGCCAGCCAGGCCACCTACTCCCATGACAACCAGACCCGAAAACCCTGCCCCCAATGCGGCAAGCTGCTGCTTCTGGTGAAGGACAAGCGGGGAGAGCTGCTGGTCTGCCCGGACCGGGACTGCGGCTTCCGCAAGCGCACCACCCAAGTCACCAACGCCCGCTGCCCCAACTGCCACAAGAAGATGGAGATCTGGGGCGAGGGGGACAAGCAGACCTTTGCCTGCGCCTGCGGCTACCGGGAAAAGCTCTCGGACTTCGAGGCCAGACGGAAGAAGGACGGCGCGGGAAAGTCCGACGTTCGCCGCTATATGGCCCAGCAGGAGCAGAAGTCGGACACCAACCCCGCCATGGCGGACGCCTTGGCGAAGTGGCTGGCCAGCAAGAAGTAATGCAAAATGAACCGCAGCGGAACGCAACAGCAAATGTTTACGCTGTAGGGACGAGCAGTGCTCGTCCGCGGACGATTGTTGGCGTGTCGATAAACGGACAAGCGATGCTTGTCCCTACGTTACGTATTCGTATTTACCGCATAACAGGGGGCGCACATTGTACGCCCGCGAAAAAGGAGGATACAAAATGACGACCTTATATCTGGCGGCGGGCTGCTTCTGGGGCGCCCAGCATTTTTTGAAGCAGCTTCCCGGCGTGGAATCTACCCGCGTGGGCTACGCCAACGGACGCACCGAGAACCCCAGCTACGAGCAGGTGAAGCACGAGGGCACCGGCCATGCCGAGACTGTGGAGGTGGTCTATGACGAGACCGTACTCCCCACCCCGGAGCTGCTGGATTGCTACTTCATGACCATCGACCCCACCTCCGTCAACAAGCAGGGCGAGGACGAGGGCGAGCAGTACCGCACCGGCATTTATTATACCGACCCAGCCTTGGTGCCCACCATCAGGGCGGAGTTGGACAAGCTGGAGGCCAAGATCGGCCAGAAGACCGCCATCGAGCTCAAGCCCTTAGAGCAGTTCTTCCCCGCCGAGGAATACCACCAGGACTATCTGGAAAAGAATCCAAACGGCTATTGCCACATTCCGCGAGATTTGATCAAAAAGGTAAGAAGTAAGAGGTAAGAAGTAGGGCGGCCAGACCCCTGGCCGCCGTGGTTCAGGGTTCAGGGTTCAGAGTCAGCGTCTGTAGGGGCGCACAGTGTGCGCCCGCCGGTTCAGCGCCCGTAGGGACAAGCATTGCTTGTCCGCCCATCCCCTGTGTTCCAGGAACGGCACCCTGCTGTCCGCGTACCTGTTTTTCAATTCATTCTCAAACAGCAATTTGAGAATACCACAATTATTCATTATCCATTCTTCGGCTTTTATTCAAGGAAAAAACTATGACACTGTTAGAAACTTACGAGAAAAACGGCATTTCCCCGGAGGTGTACGCCTTTGGGGAACGGGCTCTGGCCGATTTGAAGGACCGTTTTGAAATAATTGACCAAATGGCCGAGCTGAACCAGGGCAAGGTGATCCTGGCCATGCGGGAGGCCAGGGTGGACGCGGCCTGCTTTGCCGCCACCACCGGCTACGGCTACGACGACGTGGGCCGGGAGCGGCTGGAACAGGTCTACGCCCATATCTTCGGAACGGAGGCCGCTCTGGTGCGGCCCCAGATCACCTGCGGCACCCACGCCCTCACCGTGGCCCTCTCTGCCAATCTCCTGCCGGGAGACGAGCTGCTCTCCCCGGTGGGCGCGCCCTACGACACCCTCCAGGAGGTCATCGGCATCCGGCCCTCTCCCTGCTCCCTGGCGGAGTACGGGGTATCCTATCGGCAGGCGGACCTGCTGCCGGACGGCAGCTTTGACTATGAAGCGATCCGGGCCGCCATCACCCCCAAAACCAAGCTCATCACCATCCAGCGATCCAAGGGCTACGCCACCCGGCCTTCGTTCTCCGTGGCCCAGATCGGGGAGCTGATCGCCTTCTGCAAGGGCATCAAGCCCGACGTGCTGGTGATGGTGGACAACTGCTACGGCGAGTTCGTGGAGGCCATCGAGCCCTCCCAGGTGGGCGCGGACATGTGCGTGGGCAGCCTCATCAAGAACCCCGGCGGCGGGCTGGCTCCCATCGGCGGCTACATCGTGGGCACCAAGGCCTGCGTGGAACGCTGCGCCTACCGTCTCTCCGCCCCCGGCCTGGGCCAGGAGGTTGGGGCGAACTTAGGTATCCTGCCCAGTTTCTACCAGGGCCTCTTCCTGGCCCCCACGGTGGTGGCCGGAGCCGAAAAGGGCGCCATCTTTGCCGCCGCCCTCTATGAGCGCCTGGGCTTCCGGGTGATTCCCGGCAGCGCAGAGGAACGGCACGACATCATTCAGGCGGTAGAGCTGGGCTCCGAGGCGGCCATGCGGGCCTTCTGCAAGGGCATCCAGGCCGCCGCTCCCGTGGACTCCTATGTGGAGCCCATCCCCTGGGCCATGCCGGGCTACGACAGCCAGGTCATCATGGCTGCCGGCGCCTTTGTCCAGGGCTCCTCCATCGAGCTCTCTGCCGACGGCCCCATCCGTCCCCCCTACGCCGTCTACTTTCAGGGCGGCCTCACCTGGTATCACGCCAAGCTGGGCATCCTGCGGTCCTTGCAGGAGATGGTAAACGCCGGCCTGGCTGCCCTGTGAGCAGGCTTGTAGGGGCGGCCACTGGCCGCCCGCCCGAGGCAGAGGCGGGCAAACTGCAAACTGCAAAATGCAAAATGCAAAATGAGGGCGGTACCGTTCCGGCTTCGGCCCGCGAGGCCCTATCGCGCTTGAGCGCGGCGGGTTACGCGGCGTTCCTGGTGGGCGGCTGCGTCCGGGACAGTCTCCTGGGCAGGACGCCCGGGGACTGGGATATCACCACCGCCGCCCTGCCGGAGCAGGTAGAGGCGGTCTTTGCCGGGGAACGGATCATAGAAACCGGCCTCAAGCACGGCACCGTCACCGTCCTGCTGGAGGGCCTGCCCCTGGAGATCACCACCTTCCGCACCGAGACCGGCTATTCCGACCACCGCCACCCCGACGCCGTGGCCTTCACCCCCTCTCTCACCGAGGATCTGGCCCGGCGGGATTTTACCGTCAACGCCATGGCCTGCAGTCTTGCCGGCGAGATCATCGACCCCTTCGGCGGTCAGGCGGATCTGGGCAAGCGGATCATCCGCTGCGTGGGAGACCCGTACAAGCGCTTTGAAGAAGACGCGTTGCGGATTCTCCGGGCCCTGCGCTTTGCGGCCCAACTGGATTTTGAGATTGCCCCAGCCACTGCCGCCGCCGCGCATGCCCTGCGGGGCAGCCTGGAGCTGGTGAGCCTGGAGCGGATCGCGGTGGAGCTGACCAAGCTGATCTGCGGCCCTGCCGCCCGCCGGATCATCACGGAATATTGGGAGATTCTGGCGGTTCCCCTGCCGGAGCTGGCCCCGATGGCCGGTCTGGATCAGCGAAACAAATACCACTGCTTCGACGTGCTGGGACACAGCGCCGCCGCGGTGGAGGCGACGCCCCCGGAGCCCATTCTCCGCTGGGCCGCCCTGCTGCACGACGTGGGCAAGCCCGCCTGCTTTACGGTGGATGAGGAGGGCCGGGGCCACTTCTACGGCCACGCCAAGCGCAGCGGCCCCATGGCCCGGGAGATTTTGACCCGCCTGCGCTTCGACCACGACACGGTCAACCGCGTATCGACTCTGGTGGAGCTGCACGATTACCCCATTGATCCGCCCGTAGAGGCCGGCGTCCCCGACAGCCTGGACAAATCCCAAACAGACGGGCTCGTGGCGTCGAGGATGCCGTCCCCTACAAGCGCTGCGTCGTCAGCCGAGGAGCGGGCGATCCGCAAGCTCATCGGCAAACTGGGCGTGGAAGATTTCTTCCGGCTGCTGGATTTGAAACGGGCGGATTCCCTGGCCCACCATCCGGATTATTGGGGCCGGGTCAAGGCCTGCGACCGGCTGGAGGTCCTGGCCCGGGAGATTCTGGCCCAGCCTCCTTGCTTCAGAGTAACGGACCTGCAAATCGACGGAAACGACCTGATTGCCCTGGGGTATCCCGTCGGCCCTGAGATCGGGCGGACCCTCAACGCCCTGCTGGAGGCGGTTCTTTCCGGGGAACTGCCCAACGAGCGGGAGGCGCTGCTGACAAAATGCAAGAGACGATAAGCCCTGGGGCGCCGTCGTCTCTTGCATCTGTCATTTTCTTCGTTATGGAAACTACTGTACAAGCGGGAATTGGTTACAATCTGAAATCCACCTGCCTGTGGAAAACCAACAAATTTTTTTCAAAATCCGGCTTAATTCGACAGATTTTTTGGTGGAAAAACCCATCCGACGGTGGATAAGCCGGTGGAAAATGTGGACAACCGGCCTGCCGCAAGATAAGGACAATCTGTTATTTTGGGTGATTATGTCTACCAAAAATCTATCCCTTGTGGTCCGGGGGAAAGAATGTCGAACTGTAACTTCTCCGTAAAAATGCCGAAGGCGGGAAATTTTTGCCAATTCAATTTGTGCGTTTGCTCTGGAAATTTCAGAAAGTGTCTGTTATAATAAAGCCCCTTGAATAAAATGATACTCCCTGAGAGGTTCCGATATGCTCGAATTGCTTGCACCCGCCGGCTCCATGGACGCTCTTCGCGCGGCCGTCCAGAGCGGCGCCAATGCCGTCTATCTGGGCTCCGGCCCCTTCAACGCCCGACAGAACGCCAAGAACTTTTCCTTGGATGAGCTGCCGGACGCCGTGCGTTATTGCCATGTTCGGGGCGTTCAGGTCCATCTGACCCTGAACACCCTTGTCACCGACAGGGAGCTGGAGCAGGCTGCCCAAACCATCACCGCCGCCGTCCGCGCCGGTGTGGACGCCTTTATCGTCCAGGATCTGGGCCTGGTCTCCCTCCTGCGTCAGATGGCTCCCGAGGTTCCCATTCACGCCTCCACCCAAATGTCGGTTCACTCCCTGGACGGGGTCCTGCGGGCCGCGGCCATGGGCATGAGCCGGGTGGTTCTGGCCCGGGAGCTGAGCCGGGAGGACATCGCCTTCATCTGCCGCAACAGCCCCATTGAAATCGAAGTGTTTGTCCATGGGGCCCTTTGCATGTGCTATTCCGGCCAATGCTATTTCTCTGCCGTGGTGGGTACCCGCTCCGGCAACCGGGGCCAGTGCGCCCAGCCCTGCCGCCTGCCCTACGGTTATGGCCGCTATGAAGACAAATACCCCCTGAGCCTGAAGGACAACTGCCTGCTTCCTCGGGTGAAAGAGCTGGCGGGGCTTGGAGTGGCCTCGGTGAAGATCGAGGGCCGGATGAAGCGGCCGGAATACGTGGCCGTGGCGACCCGGCTCTACCGGGCGGCCATCGACGGCCGGACCGTCTCTGCCGAGGATATGCGGGATCTGCGGGACGTCTTCTCCCGCCAGGGCTTCACCCAGGATTATTACCTGGGCGGCACCGGCCCGGATATGTTCGGCATCCGCCAGAAAGAGCGGGAAAACCGGGAGCTGATGCAGAAGATTCGCCTCGGCTACGAAAACGCTGAGGCCGCCCTGGTCCCCGTCCGGTTTTACGCGGTGGTCAACGCCCGGCAGAACGCCATGCTGGCCGTGGAGGACGATCTGGGCAACCTCTGCAAAACCGAGGGCCCCGTCCCCCAGGCCGCTCTTTCCCGGCCCCTGACCCAGGAGGCCCTGGCGGACAGGCTGGCCAAGACCGGCGGCACCCCCTATCACTGCATCGAGACCAAAAGCGTGGTGGAGCCGGGGCTGACGCTCTCCGCCGCCGCCATCAACGCCATGCGCCGGGAGGTTCTGACCCACCTGACCGCCCTTCGGGGCCGCAGGCCGGAGCGGGAGCTGAACTCCTTCTCCCCGGCGAAGATTTATCCCGGTCCCGCCCGGCCGCCCCGGTGGACGGTGGGGATTCTGGGGCAGGAACAGCTCACCCCAAAGCTGCTGGCTCTGAAGCCTGCCCGTCTCTACGTGCCCCTGTCCATGTTCAAGGAGGACACCGGCTGGATCTCCCGCATTCCGCCCCAGACGGAGCTGGCCGCGGTCCTGCCCCGGGTCATCCGGGACGGGGAGACCGAGACGGTTTTGGAGGCCCTGGACCGGGCCCGGGCCCTGGGCGTCCGTCTGGCCCTCTGCGGCAATCTGGGCCATATCTCCCTGGCCAGATCCCGGGGCTTTGCGGTTTGCGGCGACTTCGGCCTGAACCTGTTCAACTCCCGTGCCATGAACGTGGCCCGTGGCCTGGGCCTGGAGAGCGCCACGGTGAGCTTTGAGCTGACCCTGCCCCGGATCCGGGATCTGTCCAAGCCCCTGCCCACGGAGTTGCTGGCCTACGGCCGCCTGCCCCTGATGCTCACGGAAAACTGTCTGATTAAGAACCGGACGGGACGCTGCGCCTGTCAGAACGGGCCCATGAAGCTGGTGGACCGGAAGGGCGAGGAATTCCGGGTGGTGCCGGATCAGGACAGCTGCCGCAGCGTCATCTACAACGGCAAAAAGCTGTACCTGCTGGACCGGCTTCCGGAGCTGCGGAACCTGGGCCTCTGGGCCCTGCGGGTCCAGTTTACCACCGAGCCCCCCACAGAGGTGGACGCCGTGGCCTCCGCCCTCCGGGCCGGCGCGGCCTTCGACCCGGGCACCTGTACCAGAGGACTGTATTACAGGGGCGTGGAGTAAGTGAAGCGTGCATCATGAAGGGTGGAAAGTTTCATTTTTACGATTCGCTATTTTTGAAAGAAAAGAGACGTACTATGGAATTGATTTTAGGCTCCCAGTCCCCCCGGCGGCGGGAGCTGCTGGGGCAGATGGGACTGAAGTTTCAGGTTCTGACTGCCGAAATCGACGAGACGGAATTTGAGACCGCCGACCCGGAGAGCTCCGTCCGGCGTATCTGCGCGGCAAAGGCCCAGGCGGTGGCCCGGAAGATATCAGAGAATCCCTGTCACCTGTCAGCAGCCGCTTGCGGCCTGATCCTGACCGCCGATACCATTGTGGTGCTGGACGGGAAGATCATGGGCAAACCCCACGACGAGGCGGAGGCCCGGGCCATGCTGACGGCCCTCTCCGGCCGGGAGCATCAGGTGTACACAGCCTTTACAATCCTTCCTTATAAAGCCCTCCCCCAAGGGGAAAGGCGCCCCGGTGCGCGAAGCGAAGCGAGTCCTTTCGGGTACACCGGGGCGGATGAGGGGTCTGCCCCGCAAGAAGTCGGCTCTGAGGACAAGGGCCCCTTCACCCACTGTGAAATGACCTGGGTGAAGTTCCGGGACCTGAGCCCGGCGGAGATTGGGGCCTACGTGGCCACGGGGGAGCCCATGGACAAGGCGGGGGCCTACGGGATCCAGGGCCGCGGCGCCATGCTGGTGGAAGCCATCCGCGGCGACTATTTTACCGTTATGGGTCTGCCCGTATGTCAACTGGCCCAGGCGCTGAAGCGCTTCGGCATCGACCCGCTTGCGCCGTAGTGCGGCGCGAAACGAAAAAGGAAAAATGTAAAACCAAAAAACTGCGGTTTTGCAAATCTCCGATTTGTAAAGTGAAAATCAAATCGTCGGGGAGCGACGCCGGAGTTTTTTGTTTTTCGTTCTGTGTTTTTCGGTACGAACAGGAGAACGAACCATGAAAAAGCATTTATCTGCCAAGACCAAATGGCTCATCGTCATTGCGGTCCTGCTGGCCGGACTTGTGACCGTTACGGCGGCCATGAAGACCGGCGGCTGGGGCGAGCAGGCGGTCCAGTCGGTCTTGACGCCTTTCCGCTCCGCTGCCAGCGCCCTGGTGCGCCAGGTGGAGCGATATTATGATTATATCTTCAAATATGAGTCCCTCCAGGCGGAAAACGAGGCGCTGAAGGCCCAGATCGTCGCCATGGAAAAGGACGTCCGCAGCGCCGACTCCCTCCAGCGGGAAAACGAGCGGCTGCATCAGCTGCTGGGTCTCTCGGCGGACCATGAGGACTATCAGTTTGCCTCGGCCTATATCATTTCCTGGGTGGACAGCAACTGGAAATCCGCCTTTACCATCGGCAAGGGCACCAGCTCCGGCATCCACGAGGGCCTGGTGGCCGTCACGGAATACGGGCAGGTGGTGGGGCTGGTCACAGAGGCAGGAACCAATTGGGCCACAATTACCACCGTTCTGGACTCCGCCCTGGGCATTTCCGCCACGGTGGCCTCCACCGGCTACAACGGCGTGGTGGAGGGCGCTCTGGCCACCGGCTCCGAGGGCCTGCTTCGGATGAACTATCTGCCCACGGACTCTGTCCTGCGGAACAACGACCAGGTTCTGACCACCGGTTCCACGGTTTATCCCCGGGGCCTGATTATCGGCTATATCACCGACGCCAATTTCGACCAGACCGGCGTGGCAAAGTACGCCCTGCTGCGGCCTGCCGCCGACCTGGACGATCTGGAACAGGTTTTTATCATTACGGAATTCAACCACTCATAACGCGGCTTCGCGTTATGAGTTTACAGCGTTTTGCGCCGGGAAGGAGGGACTGCGATGCTGAAATACATTCATTTGACCAAGCTGCAATGGCTGGGCATCTTAAAGTGGTCCCTCTACGGGCTTTTGACCCTGGCGGTGCTGCTTTTGCAGACGGTGCTGCTCTCTCAGCTGCCGGTCTTGGGGGCCAAACTGGCCCCGCTGCCCGCGCTGATTGTCTGCGTCTGCGTCCGGGAGGGCCCGGAGAAGGGCGGCGTTTACGCCATTGCGGCCGCCCTGTTTTGGTGTCTTTCCGGGGCGGACTTTGGCAATCTGTCCGTGGCGGTGATTCCCATCGGGGCCATGCTTTCGGCGGTGCTGTGCCGGGCTGTGCTGACCCTGCGCTTTCTGCCCACGGCCCTGTGCTGCCTGGCGGTGTGCCTGGTGAACGATTCGGCCATCTTTGTCTTTAAGCTGATCCTGCCGCCCACCGTGGCGCTGGACAATTACTGGCGGGTGCTGCTGCCCGGTGTGGCCCTGTCTATGGCCTTTGTGCCCGTTCATTACGCGCTGGTGAAGCTCATCAGCAGAATCGGGGTGCGAGATGCGTTATAATTTCAAGCTCCGGCTGGGACTGTTCCTGACGGTGTTCGGCATTCTGATGGGGGCCTACGCCTACCGGCTGATCCAGCTGCAGGTGGTGAATCCCCGAACCAACTCCGGCTCCACCGGCACCTATACCTATGACACCAGAGTCACCGCTGCCCGGGGTGAGATTCTGGACCGGAACGGCAACGTCCTGGTGACCAACCGGGCCAGCTACAACCTGATCATCACGGGCTATGCCCTGTTCAACTCCGAGGATCCCAACGAGAGTCTGCGCCAACTGGCCAGCCTCTGCCGGGAGCTGGAGATTTCATATTCCGATCATCTGCCCGTTACCCGGGTCAAACCCTACGAGTACGAGACTTCAAATTACTCGGATACCTGGAACAACTACTTCCGCAGCTTCCTGCGGCAAAACGACTGGGACGCGGACGTGTCCGCAGCCCAGCTCATCAAGCTTATGCGCTCCCGTTTCCATATTCCAAACGACTGGTCCGACGAGGATGTGCGGGATGTGCTGGGCCTGCGGTATGAGCTGGATCTGCGGAACTACTCTTCTCTGCCCACCTATACCCTTCTCTCCGACGTGGACGCCACCCAGCTGGCGGAGCTGATGGAGCTCAATACCCCCGGCATGCAGGTGCTGGCCAGCACCGTCCGGGAGTACAATACCACCTGCGCCGCCCACATTTTGGGCCGGACCGCGGCCATGAGTCCCGAGGAATGGGAGGTATACAAGGAGAAGGGCTACGCCATGGACGCCTTCGTGGGCAAGGACGGCCTGGAAAAGGCCTTTGAAGACCAGCTCCACGGCACCGACGGCGTCCTTCGCACCACCGTGGATCGGGAGGGCAACATCATTGCCCAGTATTATGCAGTGGAGCCCAAGGCGGGAGCCAACGTGGAGACCACCATCGACGTCAACTTCCAGCGGGTGGCCGAGGAGGCTCTGGGAAACTACATCCTGGACCTGCGGGAAAACGGTGTGGGCTCCAAGCAAGAGGGAAAAGACGCGGAGGGCGGCGCGGTGGTGGTGGTGGACGTGAAGACCGGCGCCGTTCTGGCCTCTGCCTCTTACCCCACCTTCAATATCGCCACCTTCTCCCAGGACTACAACGAGCTGATCCAGGATAAGTATTCGCCCATTTTCAACCGGGCTCTGATGCAGGCCTATCCGCCCGGCTCTATCTACAAAATGTGTACCTCCATCGCAGCCCTGAACGACGGCATTATTTCCCGAAATTTCACAGTGGAGGACAAGGGCATCTACGAATATTACAAGGACTATCAGCCTGCCTGCTATCTCTGGACCTCCAGCAAGCAAACCCACGGCATCATCAACTGTGCTCAGGCACTGGCTGTGTCCTGCAACTACTTTTTTTACGAGGTGGGCCGTCTTACGGGCATGGAGCGGATGGACAAGACAGCCAAGGCCCTGGGTCTGGGGGAACCCACCGGGGTAGAGTTGCCGGAAACCACGGGCTGGCGGGCCAATGAGGAGAGCAAAAAGGCGCTGTACTCCGACCCCAAAATGCAGGTCTTCACCGACGGCGACATCATCGCCATGGCTATCGGACAGTCGGAAAACCGTTTCTCCCCCCTGCAGATGGCAGTCTATACCGCCGCCGTTGCCAACCGGGGCGTCCGCTACAAGGCCACCTTCCTCAACCGGATTATCTCCGCGGACTATCAGGAGCTGATTTATGAGATGAAGCCCGAGGTGGCCTCTGTTCTGACGGTTACCGAGGAGTCCTGGAATGTCTGCGAGAGGGGCATGCGCATGGCGGTGGCCGATCCCAGCGGCACGGCGAACAAGGTCTTCGGGGAATACCCCGTGGCCGTCTGCGCCAAGACCGGAACCGCCCAGCACGGCCCCGGAGGTTCCGACCACGCCTCCTTTGTCTGCTATGCCCCGGCGGACGATCCTCAGATCGCCATCGCCGTCTACGTGGAAAAGGGCGCCCAGGGCGGCAGCCTGGGCAACATCGCCAAGGCCATCTTCGACGCCTACTTCGTCAACGCCGGCGGCAACGACACCGTCAGCCCGGAGAACGCCATGAGCTGACCGCGCTCCCCGCTGGAACGGCGCGCTGCTGTCCGCCTTGTGAAAATCAAAAGGACGCTCCCGGAATCGGGAGCGTCCTTTTCACGAAGAAATTATTGGGCCTTCTTGGCGTTGTCGGCGGCCTTCTTAGCGGTCTCCACCAGGGCCTCGAAAGCCTTGGGGTCGGCGATGGCCAGCTCGGACAGGGCCTTACGGTTCATCTCGATGCCGGCCTGCTTCAGACCGTACATGAACCAGCTGTAGTTCATGCCGTAGGGCTTGACAGCCGCGGAGATACGGGTGATCCACAGACGGCGGAAGTCGCGCTTCTTCAGCTTGCGGCCAACGTATGCATAGGTGCCGGACTTCTTGACAGCCTGCTTGGCCATCTTGAAGTGGGTGGACTTGCTGCCCCAGTAGGACTTGGCAAGCCGCAGGACCTTATTTCTTCTCTTGCGCGTCATCATTGCGCCTTTAACACGTGCCATTTGTATATCCTCCTATCTCTTACTTGTAAGGAATCATCTTTTTGATGGCTTCCTGGTTGGTGACATCGGCGTAGGTGGTCGTGCGCAGACGACGGGTACGCTTGGTGTCCTTCTTGGTGAGGATATGGCTCTTGAAGGCGTGT
>JAEEKA010000039.1 GCA_016282135.1 Oscillospiraceae bacterium | reverse complement strand
GGTTCCCTGGCCATGATGACCTCTGATCTGGTCTCCGCTGACGGCAACTACGAGTTCGAGGCTGCACACGGCACCGTCACCCGTCACTACTACAAGCACCTGAAGGGTGAGAAGACCTCCACCAACCCCGTGGCTACCATCTTTGCCTGGTCCGGCGCTCTGAAGAAGCGCGGCGAGCTGGACGGCAACAAGGAGCTGGAGAAGTTCGGCACCGCTCTGGAAGAGGCCACCATGCAGACCATCAACGACGGCGTTATGACCGGCGACCTGGCTGCCCTGATGGACCCCAAGCCCGAGGCTGTCACCTCCGAGGACTTCATCGCCGCCATCCGCGAGCGTCTGGCGAAGAAGCTGTAAGCAATGATCCATTAATGTGTTTTCCCCCTGCACAGGAACTGTGCAGGGGGAATTTAATTGCATTTTGTGAAGCAGGAGAAGCGAACGGCAAAGTGCCGTCCCAACAGGAAGACGCTCACTTGTCACTTGTCACCTATCCCCCGAAGGGGCAGACCGGGTAATGGCACTCCAGGCAGCCCAGGCAGAGGCCGCCCTCGCCGAGGGCGACGAAATCGGCCTTGGCCAGCTCGACCCCCGCGGCAATCCGGGGCAGGATTCGGTCAAAGATCGTAGCCTTGGCGTACATGACGCAGCCGGGCAGGCCCAGGATGGGGGTGCCGTCGGCAAAGTAGCCCAGCAGCAGCATGGCGCCCGGCAGGACCGGGGCCCCGTAGGTGACGATCCGGGCCCCGCTGGCCTTGATGGCCCCGGGGGTGTTGTCGTCCGGATCCACGCTCATGCCGCCGGTGCAGAGGATCAGGTCCGGCTTGACGGCCCGGGCGGCCTGAATGGCCCCAAGCACGGCGGCGGGCTCGTCCCCGGGCAGGCTGTGGCAGATGACCTCGATGCCGAAGGCTTTCAGCTTCTCCGCCAGCACCGGGGTAAATTTGTCTTCGATCAGGCCCTTCGCCACCTCGGAACCGGTGGTGACCACGGCGGCGGTTTTCAGCCGGAAGGGCAGCAGCTCCAGCAGGGGCTTCTCCCCTGCCGCAGCCTCAGCGGCGCAGAGCTTTTTCTCCCGGATCACCAGGGGGATCACCCGGGTGCCGCAGAGCTTGTCCCCCGCCCGGACGGCGGTGTTGCCCCGGCGGGTGGCGATCATCAGCTCGTCGATGGAATTGACCGCGTTGAGCCGGGCAGTATCCACCCGGAAGAGGCCGTCAAACGCCGCGCGAAGCTCGATTTTCCCCTCCCGCACTTCACTTTCGACCATACCGGGGCCCTTGCAAAGCCGGACCAGCCGGGCCGCGGCGTCGTTTTCATGGAGCATGCCGGGCTCCAACTCCCAGACGTAGAGGTGCTCTTTGCCCATGGACAGCAGAATGGGAACGTCCGCCTCGGTGACGATATGGCCCTTACGGAACCGGGCGCCCTTGAACTCGCCGGGCAAAATCTGTGTCAGGTCGTGGCAGAGCACCTGGCCCACGGCCTCTCGGACGGGTATTTGTTTCATATCATCGCCTCCATGATTTCAACGGAATCCCCCGGTTTCACTGTGCCGTTTTGCAGCACCACGGTGAAAATCCCATCCGTGGGCATGACGCAGCGGCCGGCGGTACGTTTGATGGCGCAGTCGTTGTGGCATTCCTTGCCGATCTGGGTGACGGCCAGCAGGGCCGTTCCCGCCCGGAGAACCGTGCCCACAGGCAGGGTTTTCAGGTCCAGCCCCCGGGTGAGAATGTTCTCCGCGAAGGCCCCGGGGGGCAGCTCCAGGCCCTGGGCCCGCATGCTGTCCACGGATTCCTCCGCCAGCAGGCTCACCTGCCGGTGCCAGTTTCCCCCATGGGCGTCCCCCACGATCCCCTGGCCCACCCGGAGCTCCAGGGCCTCCACCGGGTGCTTCTGGACGCCCTTTTTCTCTGAAACGCAGACTGCGATAACGGTTCCCGCAAGCGTTTTTTGCATTTCGGAAGCCGATGCGGGCATGGCGGGCAGATTGCCCGCGCTGCAGGCGTTTTTCGGGCGGCCAATGACCGCCCCTACTGGCGTAGGGGACGGGTTCCCCGTCCCGGGGCTGCGTGTGCAGACGGAAACCCACGGGGCGTCGAGGGCGCCGCCCCCTACAGTCTCTGATCCCTGATCCTTGATCCCGGATCCCTCATTCTGCATTTTGCACGCTGCATTCCGCATTCGATAATCCCCGGACTTGCCGCCGGTCTTTTCCAGCAGACGGATGCCGGTGATCTCCATGTCCTTTTGCAGGGCCTTGCACATATCGTAGACCGTCAGCGCGGCGGCGGAAACAGCGGACAACGCCTCCATTTCCACGCCGGTGGGGCCGGTGCAGCGAACCGTGGCGGTGATATGGACTGCGGTTTCGGTCAGATCAAAGCCCAGGTCGATCCCCGTCAGGGGCAGGGGGTGGCAGAGAGGAATCAGTTCCCAGGTCCGCTTGGCGGCCTGGATGCCCGCCACCTGGGCCACTGCCAGCACGTCCCCCTTTTTGACGCCGCCGGTGCGAATGGCGGCAATGGTCTCCGGGGCGCAGCGGACGAAGCCCTCCGCCACGGCAGTGCGATTGGTGGGGGCCTTCTCCGTCACGTCCACCATGACGGCCCGACCCTGGGGATTCAAATGCGTAAACTGTAAATCTTCCATAGGAACCTCCTGGATTATCCGCCGATTTCGTTCATGGGGCGGACGCTGTCGCTGGGTTGGGTATCGGACAGGCGGTGTCCGGCGGGCTTGCGCCGGACGGCCTCTTGAATGGTCTTTGTCAAGGCCTCGCCGTGGAGGCCCCGGAGGGGGATTTCCTCCGCGGAGTGAAGGCAGAGCTTCAGCTTCCCGTCGGCGGTGATGCGGATGCGGCTGCAGCTCTCGCAGAAGCCGCAGCTCATGGGGGTGATCAGCCCCACGGCCCCCGCCCAGCCGGGCGCGGTGTACAGCCGGGCCACGCCCCCCGCGCCGTCATTCCGGGCGAAGCGAAGAATCTGTTCCCCCATTTCCTGATCTCTGTTCCCTGATCTCTGATCCTTGATCCCTGATCCCTCACTTTGCATTTCCCGGAGCTCCGGTACCGCCTCCAGCACCCGGCCTGCGGGCAGGAAGGCGTCTGGCATGGCCGCGCCGGGGCCGATGGGCATGAGCTCGATGAAGCGAACGGTCCAGGGCCGGTCCTTGGCCAGCCGGGCAAGGTCCCCCAGCTCGTCCTCGTTGACGCCCTTCAGCAAAACGGCGTTCAGGCGAATATCCCGGAAGCCCGCGGCTTCGGCGGCCTCCAGCCCCGCGAAGACCCGCTCCAGCTCCCCGCCCCGGGTCAAAGCCCGGCAGCGGTCGGGACGGAGGGTGTCCAGGCTGACGTTCAGCCGGTTCAGACCCGCGGCCCGGAGGGGGGCGGCATAGTCCGCCAGCAGGGTGCCGTTGGTGGTCATAGTCAGCTCCTCCAGCCCCGGCAGGGCGGAGAGGCCCTTCACCAGGTCCAGAATCCCCCGGCGAACCAAGGGCTCGCCCCCGGTCAGGCGGATCTTTTTCACCCCGAGAGTCACGCAGGCGGCGGCCAGCTCCGTCAACTCCTCCAGGGAGCAGATTTCCCCGTGGTCCCGCTTGCAGACCCCCTCCGGGGGCATACAGTAGACGCAGCGCAGGTTGCAAAGATCCGTCACGGACAGGCGCAGATAGTCAATGGTGCGGCCAAAGCCGTCGGTCATAGGGCTGCACCTCCTTGTAAGAACAGAAATTCCTCCGGGGCCCCGTGGATGACAGCCGATTCCCCGGGCGCGGGGGGCTGTTCCGCTTTCTCAAACTCCACCCGGAGCTGGCCGGGGCCAGGGGTACGCACCATGAGAATGTAGGAAAATACGTTGTCGATCACCCGATCCACGGTGCAGCCCAGGGAGATGGGGCCGTGGCCCAGCCGGAGGCTGTGGGCCCGGATGCCCACGTGGGTCGATCCCCGGGGCACCGGCATGGCCGGGAGGGTCCAGCCCCAGTCCTGGCAGAACAGGCTGCCGTCGGGCAGAACCGTCACAGGCGAGATATTCTTGCAGCCGGAGATCAGGGCGGCGCTGACGGTGCCCGGGGCGGTCATCAGCCCGCTTACGGGCTGGACCGGCTCCGAGCTGCCATGGGTAAGCACGCAGACGGACTTCGCCAGGCGGCAGACCTCGTCCCGGCTGTGGGAGACCAAAATGGCGTCACCCCCGTAGCCCTCCAGGGTTCGGGCCAACTCCAGCTCCAGCTCCCATTTCAGGTAATCGTCCAGGGCGGAGAAGGGCTCGTCCAGCAGCAGGGCCTCGGGCTCCGCGGCCAGAGTCCGGGCCAGGGCGGCCCGCTGGCGTTCGCCCCCGGACAGGGTGGCAGGCCGGGCCTGGGCCTGGACCTCCAGGCGGAAGCGCCGAAGCTGCTCCATCGCCAATTCTTTTCTGCGGGCCTTGGGCTGTCCGTGATAGCCCAGGGCCACGTTCTCCAGGACGCTCATGTGCGGGATCAGGGCGCAGCTCTGGAAGAGATAGCCCACCCGCCGCTGCTGGGGCGGCAGATTGACCCCGGCGGCGCTGTCGTAGAGCACCCGGCCGTTCAGCACGATTTTTCCCCGGTCCGGGGTCAGGAGCCCCGCGATGCAGCGGAGGGTCAGACTCTTCCCGCTGCCGGAGGCCCCTAACAGCGCAAGGAGAGCCCCGGAGGTCTCAAAATCCACACAAAGCTGGAAGTCGTTTAGCTTCTTCTCTATCTTGACTAAAAGGGACATGGGGCTCTCCTTTCGCTGAATTGAGAATTGAGAGTTGAGAATTGAAAGTTTCGGAGTTTTGAAAATTGCAATTTTCAAAACATATTCATTTTCAACTTTCTATTTTCAACTTTTAACTGCTTTCCGTCGTTCCAACAGGTTCACCGTAATCAAAACAATGGCAGAGATTGCAATATTGATGCCGATCCAGAACAGCAGGGCCCGCTGACCTGCCTCGGTGCTGCCCTGGTTCTGCCAGAGAAAGGCCACCTGAGTGGCCACGGTGGCCGTCTTGCCGGGGATGAAGCCCACGATCATGGAGGTGGCCCCGTACTCCCCCAGGGCCCGGGCGAAGGCCAAAACCACCCCCGCCAGGATGCCCTGACGGCAGGCAGGCAGGCGGATGCGCCAGAAGACAAAGGCATTGGACAGGCCCAGGGTTCGGCCCGCGGCGGCCAGATCCTCGTCGAAGCTCTCAAAGGCCCCCCGGGCGGTGCGGTACATCAGGGGGAAAATCACCACCGACACCGCGAAGATGGCAGACCACCAGCGCATCAGCAGCTTGGTCTGAAACAGCCGCAGAATCAGCGCCCCCAGGGCGTGATTGGGCCCCAGCAGGAGGATCAGCAGATAGCCCACCACCGTGGGGGGCAGCACCAGGGGCAGAGTCAGCACCACATCCAGAATCCCTTTCACCAGCCGATTTGCCCGGGAGGCATAGTAAGCTGCCCCGAGGCCCAGGAAAAACACCAGGGCCGCGGAGCAGAGGGCAATGCGCAGGGAATTCCAGAGGGGGAAAAGGTCCATAATGATTATCCTTTGATCGGTGTGAAGCCTACGGCGGCAAAGACCTCCCCTGCCTCGGCGCTTTGCAGGAATTCCAGGAAGGCCTTGGCGCCGTCGGCGTTCCTGGCGTTCTTCAAAACGGCGGCGGGGTAGATGACCCGGCCGCACATCTCCTCCGTAGCGGTGGCCGCCACGGTGAGCTTAGCGGAGCAGGCATCGGTCCGGTAGATGATGCCGCAGTCCACCAGGCCCTCAGAGACCTGGGTGGTGACAGCCTTCACGTCCTCCCCGTAAGTGAGAACGCCGGCGCCCGCCAGAGCGGCCTCGTCAAGGCCGAAATGGGCAAAAATCTTCTGGGTGTACTGGCCAACGGGTACGCCCTCGCCGCCCATGGCCAGCAGAACGGTTCCGTCCTTCAGGCCCTTGACCAGGTCGTCATAGGATTGGATGTTCTTGGGGTTCCCGGCGGGCACCGCCAAGGCCACCTTGTTTTCCAGCAGATCCAGCCGGGTGGCGGAATCCACATAGTCGTTTTTGTCCGGGTTCTTCTCGGCGTCCTTGGAGGCGTCCAGATTGTTCATCTGCTTGGGGGCGGCGGAAATGAACAGATCGCAGTCGGCTCCCGCCAGAATCTGATCCATCAGCTTGCCGGAGGAAGCAAAGTTAAACGTGACCTTTACACCGGGATGGGCAGCCTCAAAGCGGGTGCCCAGCTCCGTCAGGGTCTCGGTCATGGAGGCGGCGGCAAACACCATAATCTCGCCGCTGGGCTCCTCCTTTTTGTCGCAGCCGACAAAGAGCGCGCAGAGCAGAGAAAGGGTCAGGAGCACTGCAAAAAAACGTTTCACGGTACATTTCTCCTTTTCCGTGATTTTTCAAAAAGATAACGCACCAATATTATACCTGTTTGCCCCGGCATTGGCAAGCGTCGATGTTCTGTAATGCAGAATAATTGTCCGGCAATGCAGAATCTGTCCTTGCGTTTTTCCGGCAAACGTGGTAGGATAGAGAAAAAGGAGGGGATGTCCCATGTCGGAACCCAAGGGGCCGGTAAAGGCTCTGGGAAAGGCGCTGGAGCTGCTGGAGCTGCTGCTGGAGCAGCGGAGGCCCATGCGCTTGCAGGAAATCTGTTCCCGCAGCGGCTGTCCCAAGAGCACCGCCCATGCCCTGCTGACCACCCTCCGGGAATACCGAATGATCGATCAGGACCCGGACGGCCGCTATCGGCTGGGGATCCGGCTCTATGAGTACGGCAGCGCCGTGTCCGCCATGTGGGACGCCCGGCAGCTGGCCCACCCCTATCTGGAGCAGTTGGCCCAGGCCCTTGGCACGGGAACCTATCTTGCCATACGCAGCGGAGACTACGCCATCTCCATCGACAGCTGTGCCGCCAGCTCCGGCGCAGGCCTTTCGGTGAGCGTGGAGACCGGCACGCCCCTGCCCCTTCACGCCACGGCCCAGGGCAAGCTGCTGCTCTCCGCTGTCTCGGAGCAGGAGGTCCGGCGGTTTTGCAGACAGGAAGGGCTCCGGCCCTACACCCGCCACAGCCTCACAGACCCGGAAGCTCTGGCCCGGGCCCTGGCCCAGGTCCGGGCCGCGGGTTACGCTGTGGAGGACGGAGAATACCGGGTGGGACTTCGGGCTGTGGCCGCCCCGGTCTATGACGCGGCGGGGAGCCTGGCCTACGCCATCGGCGCCGTGGGCCTCTTCCCCCGGGTGCAGTCCGAGGAATTCCGGGCCGTGGTAGCGCGGACTGTGGACGCCGCCGCAAGGCTCTCCGCCGCCTTAGGCTGTCCGTCGGAGAAGCTGCCGGCGCTTTGAGCTTCCCACGCTGCCGCCTGAGGACGGAATGCAAAATGCGGAACGCAGTTTGAGGCACCGGGGATTTGACGCATTTTTCAAATACAAACAGGAAATGCAACTTCAAGTTGCGGAAAAGCAAGCTGAGGTTGGTGGAAATTGTGCCGTTCGGGCTGTATACTCCCTTTGTAAGGAGGATGATACTATGAGTTTCGGAGAAAACCTACAGACAATTCGCAAGAAAAATCAACTCTCGCAGGAGGGCCTGGCAGAAATGCTGGGGGTAAGCAGACAGGCCGTGTCGAAATGGGAACTTGGAGAAGGGTATCCGGAGGTCGACAAGCTCTTGATCCTGTCAAAAAAGCTGAACGTTTCCTTAGACAGCCTGCTCGGAAGCGAAAATCCGGCGGCGATTTCCCAGGATGTGAAACCATCCGACACGATCAAAATCATTTCACCGCACGAGGGCGTCATCATCAACGCGTCAAAAGTGGTTCGCTCACAGCAGTTCAAGGGCGGCAAAAACAGTCCCAAGTACGGGTTGTTTGCTTCCGACGGGAACGATTCGTCCCGGTGGGGGCCGCAGAGTACGTTTCTCGGGTGGTACAGGAATCTGGAAGATGCAACAAGAGAAATTGCCCAAATCCAAACGGCATTGGAGACCGGCGCGGCTTCCTATACGCTGCAATACAGCGTGAAGTGTAAACAGAACCTGTTCCGGACAATCGAAACCTGAGTCAACAGAAACAGGGCTTCCGAGGCTCTGCCGCAAATCACGGCAGAACCTCGAAAGCCCTCTTTTTCAAGGCTTTTTCAGCACTGAATTTCTGTTCGGATCAAAGACAGCGTCTTTCCAGCCCTCCCCGGAGGCGGGGGCTGTCGGTTCAATCAAAATCCGGCGTAAAGTTGACGATCACGCCGCTTTCGGCCAGCTCGCCGCCCTCGTGGACGTTGGTGTGGTAGACGTTCACCTGGACCAGCACGGGGCAGTCCTTCAGAACAGAAATGTCGCTGATATTGTTATAGTCCGCGTTGACCATCTTCAGATGGCTCAGGCCGGAAAGGCCGCTCAGGTCGTCCAGGAAATTGTGAATGGCGCTGAAGGACTCCAGAGGGCAGTCCTTCTGGAAAGCCGGCGTCTTGACCACGTCGTTGTTGTCGACGTTGACCTCCCGAAGCTCGGGGCAGCCGGCAAGGAAGTCCACGCTCTCCAGCTTATTGTCCGTCATGATGAAGGACTGCAGCTTGGTGCAGGGCGCCATCATGTCCACCTCCGTGACCTTGTTGAAGGAGCCGTCGAACCAGACCAGATTGGTCAGGGCGCTCAGAGGCGTCACGGAGGCCACGCGGTTGTGGGAGAGATTCAGCCGTTCCAGGCTGGGACAGGAGGCAATACCACTGACGTTGGCTATGGCGTTGTAAGACAGGTCCAGGATCTTCAGGGACGTGAAAGAACGCAGCTCAGCAAGATTGGTCAGCGCGTTGTGCCCCAAATAGAGCTCCTCCAGGCTGTCGATGCCGGTCTTCGCCAACGAATACAGGGAGCTGACGGAGTTTTCGGTCAGGTCCAGCACCCGAAGGCCGTCCATGCCCTCAAGAGGGGCGAGATTGCTCAAGCCGCAGTTGTGGAGAATCAGGACCTCCAGGCTGGGGCAGGCGGCAATCTGCCGCAGGATCTTGTCTGTCAGGACGCAGCCGTCCAGCTCCAAATAGTTCAGCTCGGACATAGCCTCCAGGAAGCTGTAATCCAGCTCGGCCAGATCCCGGCCCACCAGCTTTTTGACGCCGGTAAAGTGGGCCAGATCCTCGGTATTCGCGATCCCCGCGGGCAGAGTCAGCTCCTCGATGCCCCAAAGATCGTCGGTCCGGATGGTCCGGTCTCCCCGGAGCAGCAGCTCCTGGGTGTAGCTGAGCAAGGCGGGATCGTGGAATTCCACATCCTCCACCACGCCCGCGATGGTGTAGACCCCGGTGGTCAAGGGACTGACCAGACCGTTTTCGCTCAGCGCTACGGCCTTCACAGTAGTCTGACCGCCCCGCAGCTGCATGGGGCCGGAGTAGCAGTCTGTGTCCTTGGAGGGATAGCGACCGTCCAGGGTGAAGTAGCAGGCGGCGTCCGGGTCTGTCTGCTGCAGCTCGATGGCGATATACTCGCTGTAGAAGTCGGCGTCAGGGCTCAGCGTCGGCGCGGCGGGACGCTTGGCTGCAAGGGCTGCCTTTGCCTGCTCGTCGGAGACGCTGTCCAGCATCTGTTGGGCGTCCAGGAGCTTGTCCTGTTCCACGTAGATTTTCGACAGCGTCTCATAGAGCCGGACGTCGTCCGGAGCGTCCTGGATGGCGTTGACCAGCACGAACTCGGTTTTGGTATAGTTTCCGCTCTTGTGATAGGCCTCGGCCAGCTTCATGGCCTCGTCGGCGTTCTGGGGATCCAGGTCGTTGGCCCAGTTATAGCAGCGGATGGCCATGCTGTAATGGCCGGAATTGAACTGCGACTCCGCGAAGTCCCGGAGCAGCCCCGTAGTAATATCCACCCGGTACTGGAAGAAAAACCAGTATCCGCCCGCCAGCAGGGCCAAAATAATCAGGATCGGGATCACAAGCTTCAAGGTTTTTTTCATAGCTTCGCTCCGTTCTGTGCAAGCTTTCATTCATGATATTATACTCTTTTTCAGAAAATCTGTCAAGTCTGCGAAAAATCATAGATTTTTTCATAATTGTATGCTATAATAGCGTGCAAACTGAATCACAAGGAGGCGTTTTCATGTTCTTTGACGCCGGAACCATTTCCTTCCCCGGGCTGGGGATTGAAGGCATCAACCCATCCCGCACCCTTCCCTTTTCCGTCTTCGGCAAGGAGATCTACCTCTACGGCCTGGTGATCGCCCTGGGCTTCCTGCTGGCCATTGTCTACACCCGCATTCGGGTCAGGCAGTTCGGCACCAACTTTGACCTGGTGACGGATGCAATCCTCTTTGCAGTGCCCATGGCTATCGTCTGCGCCAGAATCTACTACGTGGCCTTCCGCTGGGACAACTTCAAGGATAACCCCATCTCTGCCCTCTATATTTGGGAGGGAGGCATCGCCATCTACGGCGGCGTCATCGGCGCGATTCTGGGTCTGCTGCTCTTCTCCAAAATCAAAAAGCAGAAGATCACCCCCTACCTGGACATTATGGCCCTGGGTCTGCTGATCGGCCAGCTCATCGGCCGCTGGGGCAACTTCTTCAACCGGGAGTGCTACGGCGCCGAAATCTTCAACAATTTCTTCCTGCGGATGGGCATCGAGGGCGCCGACGGCGTGGTCCACTACTGGCACCCCGCCTTCCTGTACGAGTCCCTGTGGAACCTGGCGGGCTTCATTGCCCTGCATTTCCTGTCCAAGAAGCGGAAGTACGATGGCCAGACCTTCCTGCAGTACGTGGCCTGGTACGGTCTGGGCCGCTTCTGGATCGAGGGGCTGCGTACCGACTCTCTCTACATCGGCAGCACCGATCTCCGGGTCAGCCAGCTTCTGGCCGGGGTCAGCTTCGTGGCCGCCGTGATTGCGATGCTGTACATCCGGCTCTATAAAAACCCGGACGGCAGCAAGATGCTGGTCAACCGCAGGCCAGAACCGGCAGCGGAGCCGGAAGCAGCAGAGGCGGAACCGGAAGCAACAGCCGAAGAGGCTGTTGAGAATGAAGGTGTCTGCCGCCCGTAGGGAGCGACACCGGAAACGTATGAACATCGCACCGGGCTTGCCGGCTAATAGCCGGCGCTACAGCAGGGTGCGTCCGTGCGGAGAAAGCGGACAACACTGCTTGTCCCCCCTGAACCTACCCTGATCCCTGATCCTCAATCTCTGATCCCTTTTCCGCGCCCATCGCCGGCAATTTTTGCCCCTTCGCAAAAATTGCCGGTTTTTTGTCCGGTTCCGACCTTCCCCGGCGTTATAGTGAGTAGAAGCACCTGAGAGGAGGGTGAAAATGACAAGTACAGACACCGGAGCCACCGACCTGCGCACACGCTTTGAGCAGACCTACCAGGCCTATCACGCTCTGATGTTCCGGCTGGCCCGGGACATCCTGCAGGACGACGACCTGGCGGAGGACGCGGCCGCCGACGCGGCAGTCAAGCTCTGGGAGCACTACGACTGCCTGACGGAGCCCACCGGGCCCCAGGCGAAACGCTTCGCCGCCGTGCTGGCGGAGCACCGGGCCATCGACCTGCTGCGGAAACGGAAGCGGGAGCGCTTCGTCCCCCTGGAGGAGGCCGCCGAGCTCCACGCCCCCGCCGGAGACCCGGAGGGGCGGCTGGACATTGCCGCCGCCCTGAACAAGCTGCCCAACGAGCAGCGCACCGCGGTGCAGCTGGCCCTGGCCTGCGGCCTCACCGCGAGACAGACCGCCCAGACCCTGGGCTGTACCCTCAGCAAGGCGGAAAAACTCATCAGCCGGGGCAAAGCCGCCCTGCGTAAGGAATTGGAGGTGGGATACCATGACAGATAAAGAACTGGCCCAGGCCCTGACCGAAGCCCTGGACGAAAGAATTGCCCGGGCGGAAGCAGCAGCCGCGCCCCGGCCCGCCGTGGTGCGCCTGCCTCTGCCCGAAAAGGAAGCGCTCCCCGTCATCCGTGCCGTTCCGGTCCGGCAAACCCGCTGGAAGGCCGCTGTGGCCGCCCTGCTGGCCCTGGTAATGCTGGGCGGCGCGGGGCTGGCTGCCTTCAAGCTGATGGATCGGACGGAGCCCACCACACCGGGCAATACCGAGCCCAGTCCCTCCGAGGTCCAAACCACGGAGCCCACGGAGCCCGTCGAGCCGCCCCAGGTGGAATACGACGCGGAAACCAAAACCATCCACATCACCGGCACAAGCGGCTATGACCAGGCGGACCTTACGCCCTACATGCAGGAGGCCCAGTACCTGGAGGTGGAGGACGATGAATTTGGGTTCTCTCTTTCCATCTCCGGCATCATTGCAACGACAGACTGGAGCAGAACTTACCTGTCGGATTTCCTGCCGTTCTACCTGTTCAAGCTGGACAGAACCACTGCATTCACCAAGCAGTATTTTGCGCAGCACGCGCCCAACGAGGCAGTGGCCGCCCAGGCCCGCAAGCCGGTAAACTATTCCTATAAAACGGTGTGGGCCACCCGCTGGGAAAACAGCCCGGAACAGATCGACGTGATCATGGGCGCCTACTTCCAGTATATGTACGATACCGCTTATATGCTGGCCATGATAGACCCGGAAAACGAGTCGTGGCAGCACCAGGGCTTCGCCGAATGGTTTGCACTGGTAAATCCCTATAATTGCAACTACGGCGAAACCGCAGCAGTCTCCCCGGACTACGATTACTATTACTATGCCGACTATTTCCGGGTGGGCGGATCCGGCGATTTATGTGATTTAAAGGAAAAATTTCTGCTGTATGACGCCTGCTCCTGGTACAACCTGATCCATGGAATGAATTGGGACGGCAATGAATATGAAACGCAGCGTATCACCCGGAGTGACCGCGCCAAGGTAGATTCGGAGATCGAAGGCAACGACGTGAGCATATACATGGCGATATCCTTAATCAACTACCTGGTCGAACAATACGGCGAGGAACCGGTGATTGCCTACTGCTTCGACACCTGCAGCTTTGAAGAGGCCTTCGGCGTCAGCTACGCCGCCGCCCGGGCCGCCTGGGAGCAGAGCCTCCTGGATCGCTTCGGCGACGGCAGCGAGACCCCGTAAAAATGCGCAGGGCGGGCTGACCCCAGCCCGCCGCAAAAAAAGCCTTCCCCTGGAGGGGAAGGTGCCGAGCATCGCGAGGCGGATGAGGTGGGCCGATTGCTCTGAACGCTTCGTCGATGGCCTACGCCCGTCGATACACCTCCTCATCCGTCATCGGGCTTCCGGGAGACGCCCGATGCCACCAGCGCGGAAGGTTGTCACTTGCGTCAGCATAGCTGCCGCACTGGCGATATAATACGCAATTGTCCCCCGGGGGAAGGCTTGAAAACCCCCGCCTGCGGCCGCAGGCGGGGGTTTCATTTTCCGTTATTCCTCGGGCTTGGCTTCGCAGCCCTCGCAGGCCTCGGGGGTCTCGCAGGCGGCGCAGGGGCTGTCGTCCACGACCTCGAAGACGGCGTCCACGGCCTGCTCCACGTCCTCCAGCTTCTCAGAAGCCTCGGCCTCCACCTTCTCCAGCTTGGCCAGGTTCTCACCCAGCTCATCCAGCTCCTTGTGGAGGTTTTCCAGCTCTTCCTCGAAGTTCACGGGCTCTTCGGCCTCCTCTTCCTTGGCGGGCTTGAAATTGGCCTTGGCCGTTTCCACCTCACCACGGAGGGCTTCGATGTTCTTGGCGGCCTCGGTAATGGCCTCGCACAGGGGCAGGTACTCGGCGTCGTCAGGCTCCTCGCCGGTGATGTAATCCCGGTAATAGAGCTTGCCCAGCTCCAGGTAGGCCTTCTTCTGCTTATCCTGCTCGGTAAGGATGTTGATGTTGGACTTGGTGACCGCGGCCGCGTTCTTGGTGACCCGGGCTGCCGCCTGGGCCGCTTCGGCCACAAAGCTCTTCAGGGCTTCCAGACTGTCGTTCAATGCCATCTTAATGTACTCCTTTCAGTATGTCGGTGGATATGCTTCTTTTTGCATTATACCAGAGGATTTTGAAAATGGAAGTACTTTGGCAAAAAATTTACACATTGTTTGATTGTTGCTCACCGTCGGGCCGGCAGATTTCCGGCGCTACAAGCGCGGCTCCGCCGCGGCAGGCTCCGGTTCCGGAGGCAGCGGATCCTTGGCCTTCAGCGCCAGAACGACAGCCACGGCGGCCAGCAGGACCACGGTGGTGCAGATGCTGTTGGCGGGGCCGTATTCGCCGCCGCTGATCAGGGGACGGTACTGGTCCGCGTCCACCTCAAACAGGCGAAGGCTCCCGTGGGCCTCGGCAGGGGCTACGTCAAAGAGGAAGCTCTCTGCAAAGACCCAGGCGGAATGCAGGGCGCAGGCGCACCACAGATTCCCCCGTTTCAGCACCAAAATGCCCAAAACCAGTCCCAAAAGCACATGGTTTGCCGCTGTCAGGGAAAACAGGGAGCCCCCTGCCTGCATGAAGGCGGCGGCCAGGGTGGAGACCGTCAGGGCAAAGCCCACCGGCGCCCGGGAGCCCAGGCTGGGGGCAAAATAGCCCCGGGTCAGCAGCTCCAGAGAGGCCCCGTAGATCAGACAGGCCAGGAAGGTCAGGGCCAGAAGGCCCAGCCGTCCGAAATCCGGGCTGGCGGACACGAAACGGTAGCCCCCCGCCGCAACGCCCAGGCCTACCGCGGCACAAAGCAGGACCGCGCCCAGGATCAGGCCCGCCAGAAACTCCAATCCCCGGCGTTTTCCCCCCAGACCCATGGAGACCAGGTTTCGCTTCTGGAATTTCAGGCAGTAGACGACGGCCACAACGCCCATCGTCCCCCCTGCCGCCAGGGACACCGGCACCATCCAGTCCGGCATCTGCTCCATATAGCGGAGGATCAGGCTCTGGATGGATTCTCCGGCGGAAAGCGCCTCCATCATAGACTCGGACTCGGATTGCAGGAGCCAGCCGGAAACGGGGATGGCAATGATGATCGATTGTCCCAGATAGGCCAGAAAGGTCAGCACCAGATAGACCAGCATCTCCGAGAAAAACGGGCGTGGGTTCCTGATCTGGAGGGCGGCGTCGGCCCAAAACCGGGGCCTGGGCAGCATCTTGTTCATGTCGTTTCTCCTGTTAGGATTTTTCTCTATTATGCCACACCCCGCCTGCCCTGTCAAGGATTATCCGTACAGTGGGTTTTCCGGTCGCCGTCGCCGGTGGCCTGGGCGTAGAGGCCGGACAGGAGCTGCCAGAGGCGTTTGTCCAGAATACCGGACTCTGGCATCCCGCAGCAGTGCTGGAGGCTTCGAATGGCACAGACGGTCTTTTCGTCGCATTCGCCCGTGAGATCGCAGCCGTCAACATTTATGTAAACCTCATGCAGGGTTTGCAGCATGGCCTGGATCAGCAGGACGTGGAGGTTGTCGCTGCCCTCCAGAATCACCTGATTGGGATTCATCACCACGTCCAGCGGGGCCGCCGGCTCAATTTCCACCACAGCGGCCTGATAGGCGGCGCAGATTGCCTGCCAGGTGGCGTAGTCCGTGATTCCGGTCTGGGGCAGGCCGGCCCGCTTTTGCTGGAAGGCCACGGCCTTGGCGGTCTGCTCCCCGTAGATCCCGTCCGGGATCACCATGGGGCAGCTATGATCCTGTGTGGCAATCACCCGCAGCATGGTTTGCAGGCTGGTGACAGAACGGCCCAGAAACCGGGCGTCGTTGTTTGGGTCCATCAAGTTACACTCCTTTCCGCATGTCACGCAATGAAGTATGCCTGACGGTATATGAAGTATCTCCTCCAGAGATATGAAGTATCCGCTGACGCGGAAATGAAGTATGAGCTGCGCTCATAAAGCGGTATCATTTGATTTTGCGAATAAAAAGATGAAATTGATATGGAAACACAACAGGAAAGCCTTCCCGCAGTGTCAAATATGGCACAGCCATACTTCATAAGCGAAGCGTCTTCATACGGCGAAGCCGTACTTCATATTTGCGTCAGCAAATACTTCATCCTACCTATTGTCCCGGCTGCCGACTGCCAGGGGCGTGCCCGGGTACTGGGTCATCCGGGTTGCGGTACTGTAGCCCCGGGCCTGGTATTGACGGGTGATGGCCCGGGCGGTATCGTCGCTGAGTCTGCCGGTGATCGCCAGACCGTTGGCCCGCTGGAAGGCACGGAGGGCTTCCTGGAGATTGACGCCCGTATAGCCCAGGGCCGCAAGCCGCTGTCGGGCGTTGACCACGGTGGTCTCCGCCGTGTCAAACTGAGGAAAGGCCGCCCGGTTATCCAGAACCCGGTTATCAATGCCGGAATACAGCTCGTAGAGGGCGTCCCAGGTGCGGTCGTCCGCCTCCCCGGTAACTGGGAAGCCCTCGTAGCGCTGGAAGGATGCCACCGCGTCCCGGGTCAGGGGACCGAAAATCCCGTCCGCGGAAATCACGGGAACCTCCTGAACAAACTGGCCCACCACGGCCAGCATATATTGAAGCTGGCCCACCTTGTCGCCCCGGTCTCCCACCCGCAGGGGCTCCGGAAATTCCCAGCCCAGGTCCTCGTAGCGCAGACCCTGGGACCGAAGCTCTGACAGCCGCAGGACCCCCACAAAAACCCGCTCTACCGCGTACCAGGTTTGGCGGCCCACGATGCCGTCGTCCACCAGGCCGAAGGCCTGCTGAAAGATTCGCACCGCCCGCTCGGTGCCGGATCCAAAGATGCCGTCCACCGACAGCTTGGGAATTGCGGGAAAATTCTGGGAAATCCGGTTCAGTGCCGTTTGAAGCTGGGCCACGCTCCGCCCCCTGCTTCCCACCCGCAGGGCCGCGCCGGGATAGGATTCGGAATATTCCGCCTTGCGGGCGTCGGAGACGATCTCAATGTTTTGCCCGTAATAGTTCCGCAGAATCTGCAGCCAGCCGTAGCCCTGGGCAGCCAGGTTTTGGGAGCCCCACTGGGACATGCCCTCGCAGGTGACGGTGGTGCCGTTGCAGAATTTGGCCGCCAGAGGCTCGATGAAGCCCACCCGGCGGATGTAGTCGTCGAAGAGGCTGTCTACCAGCCGGGAGATATTGGAAAAGTAGTTCCGGCCCCGATAGAACTGCTGATCGTAGGCCGTGGAGGAAGTGATGTCAAAGGGATAGCCCCGGACCCGGTAAAACTCCGTGTAGACCCGGTTCAACGCGAAGGACGTGATTGCCAGGATATTGGCCCGCAGGGCGTTTTCGTTCCAGGTGGGGTAGACCTCGCTGGAGGCCACGTTTTTCACGTAATCCTGGAAGGAGACGGTGACGTTCTCCGCGCTGGAATTGGGCGGTCCCAGGTGGACCGTAATATAGGACGGGACGTAGGGAAGTATCTGCGCCATGGCATATTCTCCTTAAAGATTCTGAGGCGGGATCGTATTGGTCTCCGTCTCCCCCAGGTCCGTAGGCAGACCACCCCGAGGCACCAAAATCAGCTCCTGCAGGGTGGTGACCCCCGGGAAAATCTGCACGTTCCGGACCACGACCCCATCATAGTTTGGCTGGCTGGCCGCCACCTGCACGTCGGTCCAGCCCTGGGGCTGGTTGGGGGCCAGTGAATTGGACAGATCCGGCGTAGGCACTGTGACCAGATCGGTCATGCCGCTCTCGTCCGTCCGCTGGACGCTCAGCAGCACCCGTCCCTCCCCGGGCCGAACTGTGGAGACCGTGACCGTGGCCCCGGCCACCGGGATCTCCGCCCGGGAGGTGACGGTCTGCACCTTGAGAAAACCGTTCATAAAAAAATCCCTCCTGTTCGCATCATCCTATGCGAACAGGAGGGATTTGTGTGCGGCGGGAAGCAGTCCGTCAGGGAGCCCACCTCATCCGCCCCAGTGTGCCCGAAAGGACTCGCTTTGCTTCGCGCACCGGGGCGCTTTCCCCTTGCGGGAAAGACTTTAGACCGGCTTTACCACCGCGAACTGCACCACGCAGAAGGCGGCGTAGATGGCCAGCAGCAGGATGCCCTGGGCCCGGGAGAGCTTGCCCTTCCGCAGGGGGGGCAGGGTCAGGATCATCATCACCAGCAGCATCAGGGGAAGCTCCAGCACCAAGCTGGAGTTATACCCGGCCAGTTGGGCAGTCTCGGGAACCTTGAAGGGTGCCAGGGTCACGGACACGCCGCTGACCAGCACCAGATTGAAGACGTTGGCGCCGATCACGTTGCCCAGAGAGAGGTCGCTGTGGCCCTTCACCAGAGAGGTAATGGCGGTGACCAACTCCGGCAGGCTGGTGCCCAGAGCCACGAAGGTCAGGGCAATCACGGACTTGGGCACGCCCAGAGCCTCGGCGATCTTCTGGCCGTTCTCCACCAGCAGGTGGGCGCCCACGGCGATCAGGGCCGCGCCAAGGACCAGGAAGAGGATCATCTTCCAGGTGGGCATGTCCTCCGCCTCCTCCTGGGCGGCAGGCTTGGGGGACTTCTTCATACTGCGGACCGTGAGGATCATGTAGGCCACAAAGACGCTCAGCATCACCAAACCCACGATACGGGAAAACTCGCCCAGCAGATAGGCCGC
The DNA here is from genome assembly GCA_016282135.1 of Oscillospiraceae bacterium. Lineage (GTDB taxonomy): Bacteria > Bacillota > Clostridia > Oscillospirales > Oscillospiraceae > JAFRPC01. Next base: position 1,022 of record JAEEKA010000039.1, on the reverse strand, counting down.
CACGCAGTAGAGGGCCGCCGCCAGGAAGAAGAAAATCACCGGCAGCCGCAGTGCCTTGGGATCCGCCTTGCCGGGCCGCACCGCCAGGGTAATGGCGGCGATCAGGGCAGCGTTGCAGATCACGGAGCCGATGGCGTTGCCGTAGGCCATTTCACCCACCCCGTCGATGGCGGAGAGGGTGGAGACCATGACCTCGGGCAGGGTGGTGCCGATGGACACCACTGTGGCGCCGATCAGCAGCTCAGGCAGATGGAATTTGCGGGCCATGGCGCTGGCTCCGTCCACGAACCAGTCGCCTCCCTTGATCAGGCAGATCAGGCCCACAACAAAGAGCAGTATGGGAACAAGCATTTTGATTCCTCCTATTATTTCGGAGCAGAAAAGGCGAGACCTTCGCCGCCGGGCACAGCTATGCTGCGAAAGCGGCAAAGGTCTCGCCTCTTCGTCCCGGCGCCGGGTCCTGAGACCGTACTGACGGCGGCGGGAGCGTCCAAAAGACGCTGGCTACTCCCCGATGTCGGAGATAATATAGCAGATTCGTCGGGGCTTGTCAAGGGGTTTCCGGCATGTCATTCTGCGGCCGACGAAGAACCCGCACCCCGGCCTGGTGGAATTGAGAATTGAGAGCTGAGAATTGAGAATTGTCGGTATCTTGCGGATTGCTGTCTGCAAAATGAAAAAGGTATCTGTTCGGTCGCTTCGTAGGGCGGCCTGACCCCAGGCCGCCGCGTCATCCTGTTTTGCCGCGTTTCCGGCGGCCAGAGGTCTGGCCGCCCTACGCACAGCAGGGGCGACTAAGGGGTACGGATTCTTCGCTGCGCCGCGAAGCAAGGGCCGTCCCTACGGACCGTGTGCGTGTGGGGAAGTGCGGACGGGAAAGTTGTATAGCGAAGTAAGATAGGTAACAGAAAGAGAAGAGACATAGGTAACAGTTTTCTGGTAGAATAGAGGCATCAAGAAACGAAGGAAGTGACGAGATGCCTTGGGAAAGGAAAACTGTTATGGAACAGCGAGAAGAATTT
>JAEEKA010000038.1 GCA_016282135.1 Oscillospiraceae bacterium | reverse complement strand
GTGGTCGCCAGCATCACGCTGAGCAGGAGAAACACAAACAGACGGCAGAGGTATTTCGGAAATTTTGTTTTCATGGTCCCATTCCTTTCCCCGGCCGCCGCCTTTGGGGGCAGCCGCGCCATACTGTAACATTATACATGAACACAGTCGACTTCGCAAGAAAAAAGTTCCACGAAACGATGCAGATTCCATACTGTGTCTTGACAGCCGCGTCCTTCTTTGCTATGATGCGGAAAAAGGGAGGGAGTCTCATGAAGCTGATTGAGCCCAGCATGGAATATGACAAAGAAATACAGGCCTACCGGCGGGAGTTTCTGGAGGCCGGGAACTCCATGGACGGCTGCGGCCCCCTGCGGCACTATGAAAACACCGCGGACTGGCTGGCGGAGCTGGAGCTCTACAAGCACCCGCAGACTGTCCCGGCGGACAAGGTCCCGGCCACCGGCTATCTGGCCGTCCGGGAGGAGGACGGCCGTGTGGTAGGCATGCTGCAGTTCCGCCACTGTCTCAACGACTACACCGAACTGTACGCAGGCCACATCGGCTACTCGGTCCGACCCTCCGAGCGGCGCAAGGGCTACGCCACCGAGATGCTCCGGGCCGTCCTGCCCATCTGCAAGGCAAAGGGGCTGGAACGGATTCTGGTCTGCTGTAAGGTGGAAAACGAGGCCAGCCGCAGGGTCATCCTGAAAAACGGCGGCGTCTATGCCGGCACCGTCACCGAGCCCCGCCGGGGTGTCAAGCTGGAGCGGTACTGGATCACGCTGCGGGAAATTGAGAATTGAGAATTGAGAATTTGCGGTGTTTTCAAATTACGATTTGAAAACATTCGACACGATTCGTCCGTATCATCCGCAGGGTCTGGGGCACGTCCCAAAACCTCCCCTGCCAAGGGGAGGGGGACCGGCGAAGCCGGTGGAGCTGTCCGCCCCCGCGCCTGCACCTGCCCGTAGGGGCGCGCATCGCGCGTCCGGCGTTCGGCACGAACGCAATTTGCCGCCAGGCAAATCCAACCCGGTATCGGCATCAGACCCGGTCGGATCGCCCTGCTGGCGATTATTTGCTCCGCAAATCTGGCGTCTCATCCTTGCGGATCAAAGCCGCCCCTACGGGCTCTGATCCCTGCTCCCTGGTAACTGACTCAAAATGTAGGGGCGCACGTTGTGCGCCCGTTTTTAATGTCTGCAATCCTCGGTTCCGCGATCCCCGCTGTCGATGTGGCGGGGATCCACCTGGTCGTTGATTTCCCGGTATTCCAGATCGGTGGTGGGGATCACGTAATTGGGAACCTCCAGGGCGTTGCCCACCTGGGGAACCTCCGTGCTGGTTTTGCGATTCTTCTTCGACATATTTCATCCCTCCGGCCATAGCTTGCCCGGAGGAAATTGTTTTATTCAAATAAATGTGAAATTTGCGCACCCGTCCCCCGCTGGGGGGAGTGTCCCGGCCTTCGGCACAAAGGCAATTTGCCTTCAGGCAAATCCAAGCCTTCCCCTTGCGGGGAAGGCGGCAGTGCGCAGTGCTGACGGATGAGGTGGTGCTCCGTTACGAACCCGGCATCAACCGGGAACCGACAGCACCCCTCCACCGGCTTCGCCGGTCCCCCTCCCCTTGGCAGGGGAGGTTGGGCAGCCTCTGCGGGCTCTGAACGCTGAACCGTGGCGCACACTGTGCGCCGCAGCCGAAGCATGAACCTGCTGTCGATTTTGCAGACGTCAAATTTAATCCCGTTTTGCAGATGGCAATCTGCAAAACACCGACAATTCTCAATTCTCAACTCTCAATTCCAGCGGGACGGGAAACCCGTCTCCTACGAACCCTGAACCAACGGGCAGATGTGAGCATCCGCTCCTATGGGCTCTGATCCCTGGTCCCTGATCCCTGGTCTCACGCATATTCCGCCCCCTCTCTGAATAAAGTGTTCCAGATCATTCAGTGAGGTGGACAAATGGAATACATCATCAATCAAATCCGGCTTTGCGGGACCATGGAGACTGCTCCCGTCTTTTCCCATGAGAACCACGGCAGGCAGTTTTACAGCTTTTTCCTGGGGGTGGAGCGGCTGTCCGGCACCGTGGACCGGCTGCGGGTACTGGCGGACTTGGCCCTGCTGAGCGAAACCGACTGCGCCTGGGGCGAACGGATCCTGGTCACCGGCCAGGTCCGGTCCTACAACCAGGTGGACGACAGCGGGAGGCACCTGGTAATCTCCGTTTACGCCGAAACCCTGGAGCTCACCGACGAGGAGCCGGACGACCGGGTGACCCTCACCGGCACCCTCTGCCGGGACCCAATCTACCGCCGCACCCCCCTGGGCCGGGAAATCTGCGACGGAATGCTGGCGGTAAACCGGAGCTACCGCCGGACGGACTATCTGCCCTGCATCTTCTGGGGCCGGACGGCCCGGCAGATCGCCGATCTATCGTCGGGTGCCCGGATTACCCTGACCGGGCGGCTCCAGAGCCGGGAATACAACAAGCTCCTCCCCGATGGGGAGACCGTCACCCGCACCGCTTACGAAATCTCCGCCGTCACCGCGGAGCTGACCCGGGACTGAGAAAAATGAAAAAATGAAACTATGAAAGAATGAAATAATGATGGCGTCCCTTCGGGACGATTTGAAAAAGGTTCTTGCCGAAAACGGAAATATAAACCGCAAGCAGCCCGCCTGTCGAATCCTCGGCAGACGGGCTGATCATTTGCGCAAAAAGGAGCGTCTTATGCCTCCAGCATGCGGATGAACTCGCCCAGGACGGGCTCAAACTTCACGCCGTACCAGTGATCGGGATCAGGGCGGGTGACCTCAATGCAGCGCAGCGAATAGTCCGCGGCGTTGCGCTCAGGCAGCGCCACATCTGGAAGCTTAGGCATTCTTTTTCTGTCTCAGCCGGTCAAGAATCCCGGCCGCGTTCAGGGCAGGCCGCAGCGCGACGTAGAAGATGGGCGTCACCACGGCGGCAAAGCCGTTGTTGATGGCCGTTGCCGGAAGCTTGGCCAGCATGGCGGTAAAGGTGCCGTCCAGGGGAACGCCGCCCACGTAGTGCTGCTTGATGAAGGTCTTGAGCATATACAGAGCGATGTAGGTCAGGCCGCCCAGCACGCAGCCCAGAACCAGACGGGCGTGGCCCTTGCCGTCCAGGGTGCTGCCCTCCCGGCGATAGGACTCCGCCACAAGGCCTGCCACCATAGCCATCAGGAACTTGCTGGCAAAGGTAATCAGGGCCTCCACAATGCCGTAGCCGTGATTCAGGTCAAACAGGAAAGCGCCGATGCCGGAGGCCGCGCCGCCCAGCCAGGGTCCCAGCAGCAGACCGGCCAGCATACTGGCCGCGTTGCCGAAGTGAACCTTGCTGTCCATCAGCGGGATATACAGCTGCGTCAGCACATAAACGACAGCCGCCATCAGTGCGGTAAAGACAATACGGTGGATATTGGAACTCTTATTCATTTTCTTCACTCCAAATCCTATCTTTTCAGGAAAAACTTCTCCGGTATTTTACTGCTCCAGCATCCGGATGTACTCCGGCAGGACGGGCTCAAACTTCACGCCGTACCAGTGATCGGGATCAGGGCGGGTGACCTCAATGCAGCGCAGCGTGTAGTCCGCGGCGATCCGGGCGGCGTCATAGGGCGTCTTGCCCCGGACCAGCGCGCCCACAAAGGCGGAGGCGTACACGTCGCCGGTACCGTGGCAGCCCTTCTCGTAGCGCTTATGCTTGTAATAGCGGCAATCGTCCCCCTCCAGCACCACCACGCCGGTGGTGGCGGGCTCGTAGCTGACGCCGGTGAGCACGATGGTCTTGGCCCCGGCGGAGCGGAGGCTGTCCAGCAGGCCCTTGATGTAGCTCTCGTCGTACTGCTCCTTGTAAGGCCAGCCGGTGAGCATGCAGGCCTCGGTGATGTTGGGCAGGATGATGTCCGCCTGGAAGGCCAGGGTCTTCATCTGCTCCACAAAGGCCATGTCAAAGCCCGGGTACAGCTTTCCGTTATCGGCCATGGCGGGGTCCACGATGTTGACGCAGCCCTCGGCAGCACAGGTCCGGAAGATCTCCTTCACCGCGGCGATCTGCTCCGCGCTGCCCAGATAGCCGGTGTAGATGGCCTGGAAGCGGATACCCTCCTTGTTCCAGTGGGCAGTGATCGCGGGCAGATCCTCGGTAAGGTCCCGGAAGGTGTAGCCGGAGAAGCCGGCGGTGTGGGTGGAGAGGACGGCGGAGGGCAGGATGGCGGTCTCGTGGCCCGCCGCGGACAGAATGGGCAGAGCAACGGTCAGGGAGCACTGGCCCACACAGGAAATGTCCTGCACCGTCAGAATGCGCTTGTAATCCATGGATTTGGTTCTCCTTTGTTCTATTTCCTTTCCTCGGGGCTTGACACAGGCCCCTGTTTCCGCTATGATTATAGCACAATCTGGCCCTGTGTATATGCTCAGTTTTATCCTTTTTTACAGGGTCAGATGGTAGTGCCTTCCCGCCTGTCATTCTGAGCAAATCGAAGAATCCGCATCCCCCGTCCTTTGCCTTCCCCTCAAGGGGAAGGCTTTGCTTGCGCCGCTGCATAACCCTGAACTCTGAACCCGGAAAGGAGCCCCGCTATGTTTTCCTTTACCCTCACCTTAGACCCCAAGGGCCGCACACCCATGTATGACCAGCTCTACGCCGCGGTGGCGGCGGCCATCCGGGAGGGCGCCCTGCGCCACGGGGAAAAGCTCCCCTCCAAGCGGGAGCTCTGCGCCCGGCTGGGGGTGAGCCGGGCCACGGTGGAGACCGCCTACGAGCTGCTGCTGGCGGAGGGCTACGTGGAGTCCCGGCCCCGGAGCGGCTACTATGTGGAAGACTATCTGTCCACGCCCACCGCAGGGACATGCAATGCCTGTCCGGTTTGCGAGGCAAACAATCCCCCGGCGGGCGATCTCTGTCCCATACCCGATCCGAAGGAGCGGACAAGCGATGCTTGTCCCTACACGGAGGAAGAGGAAAGCGGCCCTTCCGGCACCCCCTCCCCGTCCCTTCTATCCACCTCGGCGGTGGACGTCTCGCTCTTCCCCTACGCCTCCTGGGCCAAGCTCTACAAGGAAGTGGTCTACAACTCCCCGACGCTTTTGCAGCGGGGGGACCCCCGGGGGGAGGCTGTCCTGCGGGAAGCCCTGGCCCGGCTGCTGTCGGAATACCGGGGCGTTCGCTGCAACCCGGAGCAGATCGTGGTGGGCTCCGGCATGGAGACCCTCATAGGCCAGCTCATCACCCTTTTCGGCCCCGAGGCCGTCTATGCCATGGAGGACCCGGGCTACCCGGCCATGGAGCGGACCCTCCGGGCCCGGGGTCGGGACCTGCGTTACGTGCCCATGGACGACAGCGGCATGGAGGCGGAAGCCTTGGAGTCCAGCGGGGCCACAGTAGCCTATCTGACCCCCTCCCATCAGTTCCCCCTGGGGATCACCATGCCCGCCTCCCGCCGGTCCCGGCTGCTGGGCTGGGCGGCGGCGGGAGAGCGCTGGATCCTGGAGGACGACTACGACAGTGAGTTCCGCTACGGCGGGCGGCCTATCTCCTCCATGCAGGGCATGGACCGGCACGGGCGGGTCATCTACGCCGGGACCTTTTCCCGGAGCCTGGCCCCGGCCATCCGTCTGGCCTATATGGTGCTGCCCGCTCCCCTGCTGGAGCGCTGGCAGACTCTCTACGGACGGCAGCAGCCCACGGTATCCCGGTACGAGCAGACGGTCATGGCCCGCTTCCTGACGGAAGGCTATTACGGACGCTACATCCGCCGGGTAGGCAAGCGCTACGCGGACCGGCGGGCCGCCCTGCTGGCAGCGCTGGGGGAGATTCCCGGTCTCAGCGTCTCCGGGGCCGACGGGGGGATTCATTTTTTGGTGAGTCTGCCCCGGCTTTCCGAGGCGGAGCTCCTGCGCCGGGCTGCGGAGGCGGGTCTCCCTCTCCGGGGCCTGTCCGAGTTCTGTCACCGGGTTGCGCCCCTCGCCTCCACCCTGATTTTCGGCTACGGCGGCCTGCCCACGGAGCAGGTAGCGGAAGCGGCCGCAAGGCTGAAAGCGGCATGGGGCGAAGAGAATTGACAAGTGGCAAGTGACAGGAACGAAGCAAGAAGTAAGAGGTAAGAGGTAAGAATTAAGCAGTGACAGTGTCGCGCCCGGCTTTGCGTGACCGGTGACCAGTCACCGGGAATCCGGACGCCCCGCCCTTTCCCGTTTCGATACGTTCGGGCTGTCGAGGACGCCAGCCCCTGCGGACTCTGATCCTTGATCCCTGATCCTTCCTCCCTCTGCATAACAAGAGCGCCCTTGCGGGCGCTCTTGCTGTACCGGGAAAACGGTCAATCCTTGACGATCTCCTTCAGGCCGCCGGCCAGGGCGGCGAGCCCCTGCATATCGCTGGGGATGATGAGCTTGGTAGCCTGGCCGTCGGCAACCTTCTGCATGGCCTCCAGGGCCTTGAGCTTGATGACCTGCTCGTTGGGATTGGCGTCGTTCAAAAGCTTCAGAGCGTCGGCAGTGGCCTGCTGGATGGCCAGAATGGCCTGGGCCTGGCCTTCGGCCTTCAGGATGGCGGCCTGCTTGTCGGCCTCGGCCCGGAGGATGGCGGCCTCCTTCTCAGCGCTGGCCTGGAGGATAGCGGACTCCTTCTGGCCCTCGGCCACCAGAATGGCGGAGTGCTTCTGGCCCTCGGCCTGGAGGATGGCCTGACGGCGGTCACGCTCGGCCTTCATCTGCTTCTCCATGGAGTTCTGGATGTCAGCCGGAGGCAGGATGTTCTTGAGCTCCACGCGGGTGACCTTG
>JAEEKA010000037.1 GCA_016282135.1 Oscillospiraceae bacterium | reverse complement strand
GCGGCTGGCCTTCAGCAGATCCTCCCGGATCTTGCCGATGGCCTTGACGGCGGTGATGCCGCCGTAGCCGATGGCGGCGTACATATCGTCCAGAGACTCAAAGGAGAGCTTTTTCAGCAGCTGGGGCAGCAGCTCCTCGTTCTGGAGCATGGCCGGAGAGATATTCATGCGGCGGAGCTCGCCCTCGAAGCTGGTCTTGCCCCGGGCGATGTTCTCCTCCCGTTTTTCCTTCTTGAACCACTGCTTGATCTTGGACCGGGCCTGATTGGACTTGCAGATGTTGAGCCAGTCCCGGGAGGGGCCCCGGGCGGACTTGGAGGTGAGGATCTCCACCACGTCGCCGTTATGGAGCTGCACGTCGTAGCCCGCGATGCGGTTGTTGATCTTGGCCCCGATCATGGTGTTGCCCACCCCGGAGTGGATGGCGTAGGCGAAGTCAATGGGGGTGGACCCGGCAGGCAGGGAAATGACCTTGCCCCTGGGAGAGAAGACGAAGACCTCGTCGTCGAACATATCCACCTTGAGGCTGTGGAGATAGTCCTCGGCGTCGGTCTCCTGCTGGCTGTCCAGAAGCCTGCGAATCCAGTCGAACTCCTTGCCCTCGCCGGCGTCCATGCCCTCCTTGTACTTCCAGTGGGCGGCAATGCCGTTCTCCGCGATTTCGTGCATTTCCCGGGTGCGAATCTGCACCTCAAAGGGAATGCCCTCTTCGCCGATGACGGTGGTGTGGAGGCTCTGGTAGTTGTTGGGCTTGGGGGTGGAAATATAGTCCTTGAAGCGGCCCGGCACCAGCTTGAACATTTCGTGAATGTGGCCCAGGACGTTGTAGCAGTCGGAGATGGAGTCCACAATCACCCGGAAGGCGTAGAGATCGTAGAGCTCGTCCAGGGTCTTGTTCTGCTCCTTCATCTTTCGGTAGATGGAGTAGACGTGCTTGATCCGGCCGGAGATTTCCCCGGAGATGCCCACGGCGGAGAGCCGTTCGGAAATCTTCTTCCGAACGTTTTCCATAAAGGCCTCGGCCTCGTCGTGGTGGGCGTCCAGGTAGTCCATCAGCTCGTGGTAGCCTTCGGGGTCCAGGTATTGCAGGGCGTTGTCCTCCAGCTCCCACTTGATCTTCTGCATGCCCAGCCGGTGGGCCAGCGGGGCGTAAACGTCCATGGTCTCCTCGGACTTGGAGATCTGCTTGGCCTTGCTCTGGTACTCCATGGTCCGCTGGTTGTGGAGGCGGTCGCAGATTTTGATGAGCACCACCCGGATGTCCTTGGACATGGCCATGAACATCTTCCGCAGGTTCTCCACCTGCTGCTCCTCCCGGGTAGAAAACTCCACCCGGGTCAGCTTGGTGACGCCCTCCACCAGCTCCGCCACGCTGGGCCCGAAGAGCCTGGCAATCTCGTCGTGGGAGGCGGTGGTGTCCTCAATGCAGTCGTGGAGCAGGGCGCCCACGATGGAGTCGGTGTCCAGGCCCAGCTCGGCCACGATCTCGGCCACGGCCAGAGGATGGATGATGTAGGGAGAGCCGTCCTTCCGCTTCTGATCCTTGTGCTTCTCATCGGCATAGCGGACCGCCCGCTCCACCGCGTCCAGGTCGGTGTTGGGCGCATATTTTTTGATGGCCGCCATCATGGCGTCATATCGCTGCTCGAAGGTCTCCATGTGTCAGACCTCCTTTCGGGTAATTCATGGGGATTTCATTGATTCTTGGCGGATCGCAGTCTTTTTACGATGCCGCTCTGGTTCAGGTCCACCTTGCTGCCGTCGGTGGTGATGCGGATCTGGAAGCAGCGGCGGCTGGTGCGGAGCTGAATCAGGCCCAGCTCCGCAAAAACGTCCAGGCAGATCCTGGTCTTGCCCAGGGTCAGGCCCTCCCCCGCGCCGCAGAGGGCGGTTCGGGTAATTTTCCGGCCCATGCAGGAGAAGTCCTCCTCGATGCCCTGCTCGCCGCTGTTGGCAATCAGATAGCGCCAGACGGCCACAAATTCCTCCCGGCTGGGCAACAGCCTGCCGGCGTCGTCGGGGCTGAGCCTGCCCTGCCGGGCAAAGCGGCGGTACAGGGCCCGCTGATCCTCATTCTCGTCCCGCAGGCGGCGATTCAGCCGCAGGTCCACCACGTTGAGCTGAACGGTGCGGGTGCCCCGGAACTCATTGATCTGGGGGGTAAAGGCCACGTCCACCGTATCCCCAGGGGCAATGCCGGTGCGCAGGGCGGTCTGGGAGAAGAAGATGGCGGCCAGGCTGTGGCCGTTCCGGCTGCGGAGGCTCAGCCGCAGATGCTTGCCGCCTCCCACCTCGGAAAGCTGGGTCACTGTGGCGTCCTCCACGCACAAAACCGGGATGGGACAGCCGGTACCGCAGGGCTCCAGCTGGTTCAGTTCCCGAATATTCTCAAAGCTCAGCAGCGCCGGGTCCACGGCGCAGTCCACGGCCAGGGCGTCCTCCGCCTGACCGGAGTTCTGGAAGGCCTCCGCCAGAGCGGTGACCTCCCGGCGGAAGGCGGGGATGTTCTCCCGGCTGATGGTAAAGCCGGCGGCAAGCTCGTGGCCGCCGAAGCTCTCCAGCAGACCGGAAAGCTGCGACAGGGCGGCAAAGAGATTGAAGCCGCCGTAGCTCCGGGAGGAGGCCTTGCCCCGGTCCCCGTCCATGCAGATCAGGAAGGCCGGGCAGTTGTACTCCTCCGAAAGCCGGGAGGCCACAATGCCCACCACGCCCTGATGCCAGGTCTCCCCGGCCAGGACGATGGCCCGGGGATGGGCGTCCGGGCCCAGCATGGACACCGCCTGCTGGTAGATGCCTGCCTCCACCTTCTGCCGTTCCCGGTTGAGGCGGCACAGAGACTCCGCCAGAACCTTGCCCCGGGCGGGATCCCTGGTCATAAACAGCTCCAGGGCCAGCTCCACCTGGCCCATGCGGCCGGCGGCGTTGATCCGGGGCGCCAGCAGGTAGCCTACGGTGGAGGTGGTAATGGGGCCGTCGGTGCAGCCGCACTCGGCCATCAGGGCGGCGATGCCGGGACGCTCCGGGCGCTCCAGGGCCTTGAGGCCCCGGACCACCATGGTCCGCACCTCGCCCCGCAGGGGCATCACGTCGGCAACCAGGCCCAGGCACAACAAATCGGCGAAGCGTTCCAAGAGCTCCGCCTGATTGCCGGAAATGGCAGCGGCAAGCTGGAAGGCAATGCCCACCCCGGAAAGGTCCGTGTGGGGATAGCCGCAGTCGGGCCGGTGGGGGTCCACCACGGCCACCGCCCGGGGCAGCTCGTCCTTGCACTCATGGTGGTCGGTGATGACCAGCTCCATGCCCAGCTTCTTGCAGAGCTCCGCCTCCCGATTGGCCGTAATGCCGCAGTCCACGGTGACGATCAGATTCACCTGCCGCTTATACAGCCAGCGAATGGCCAGCTCGTTGAGGCCGTAGCCCTCCTCCAGCCGGGCCGGGATATAGCTGGTGACCCGGGCTCCCAGCCCCCGGAGAAACTCCGTCAGCAGGGCGGTGGAGGTGATGCCGTCCACGTCGTAGTCGCCGAAGACGGCGATATGTTCCTTCCGCGCCACCGCCAGGCGCACCCGGTCAGCGGCAGTTTTCATGTCCTTCATCAAAAGCGGAGAGTTCAGGGGGGCGTCGCCGCGCAGATAGTCCCGGGCAGCCGCCGGATCGCCGCAGCCCCGGGCTGACAAAATCCTGGCGCAGAGGGCTCCATAGCCCGCCTGCTCCAGCGCCCGCACCTGCTCCGCTTGGAAGGACGATACATTCCAGGCTCCGAATTTCACTGTATACACATCCATATTCTTTTTTCTTTTATTATAGCACCTGGAAAAGGATTGCACAATAGTTTTTTTGAAGCGGCTCGCCCGTCCGCCCCACGCACCCATCGGCGGCACGGGCTGTCAGCCCGCCCTACAGGGCGACTGAATCGGCACGAAGAAACACGGCTGTACGCAAGTACGCGGGAAATCGACTCCATCCTATATAGAAAAAACACATCTGTAATAGTATCCGTTGAAGCTGGCGATGGATCTGAGCATCGGTCAGAACAGCATCAGCCGCTATGAAACCGGGAAGCGGCAGGCGGATTAGGCCGCCTTGATCGCCTTTGCAGAGTATTTCAACGTTTCTGCGGAGTATCTGTTGGAACGCACAGACAATCCATGCTTCTATGGCAAATCGGAAAACAAGAATCCCGGAACAGGTTCAAAAAAACAAGCTGAGCGGAAGGGTCTTATGCCCTGTTTCTCAGCTTGTTTTTCTGTATAGGATGAACTTGATTTTAGATGTACTTGCGTACCGCGTCCCATGTGGGATGGTACGCAAATACAGGAATATTGCCGTCTGTTCCAAGGGAAAAATAACGGGTGCGGGCGGGGAAACGCGGACGGCAGAGTGCCGTCCCTACACGCGGGTGCAGGCGGGGAATGGGCGGACAAGCAATGCTCGACCCTGCAAGTGCAATGATACTTATTGGTTGTTACTTATTACTTCTTACCTGTTGCCTGCCTTTTCCTTGCCAAGCAGCTTGTTGACGAGGATGCCCAGGATCAGCGCGCAGGCCACGGTGCGGATCACCACCGCGCCCACGGTAATGACGATACCGCCCACGCCGGTGATCAGGATCACGGAGGCGGTGAAGAGATTCCGGTTCTCATTCAGGTTCACGCCTTGGAGCATCTTCAGGCCGGAGACGGCGATGAAGCCGTAGAGGGCGATGCAGACGCCGCCCATGACGCAGGAGGGGATGGACTGCAGGAAGGCGATGAAGGGGGACAGGAAGGAGATCAGAATGCACATCACCGCCGCGTACCAGATGGTGACGATGGAGGCGTTGCCGGTGATGGCCACGCAGCCGATGGACTCGCCGTAGGTGGTGTTGGGGCAGCCGCCGAAGAAAGCGCCCGCCATGGAGCCCACGCCGTCGCCCAGAAGGGTCCGGTGCAGGCCGGGGTCCTTCAGCAGATCCTCCTCCACAATGGAGGACAGATTCTTATGGTCGGCCAGATGCTCGGCAAAGACCACGAAGGCCACCGGCAGATAGGCGGTGAGAACGGTGATAAAGTAGGGAACGCTCAGCTCGGAGAAGGCGCCCTTGGCATTCCAGAAGCTGAAGTCCGGCACAGAGAGGAAGGACTTCAGGCTCACGGTGCTGAAGCAGTTCCGGAAGGACTCAAAGCTGATGACCTTCAGATCGTCGATCCCCGCACATTCGCCGATGACGTAGAACACGCAGGCAAAGGCATAGCCCGCCAGGATGCCCAGGATGAAGGGGATCAGCCGGGCCATCTTCTTGCCGTAGGTGGCCGCCAGAACGGTGGTCAGCAGGGTGACCAGGCCGCAGACCATGGCCACGTAGGTGGAGCCGCCGGCGCCGTTGGTGAAGTCGCCCACGGCGTTGGGAGCCAGGGACAGGCCGATGATGGCAACCGTGGGGCCGATGACTACGGGGGGCATCAGCTTATTGAGCCAGTCGGTGCCCAGGGTCTTGGCAAAAATCGCCAGGACCACGTAGACCAGGCCGGCCAGAGCCGCGCCGATGATCAGACCCAGGTAGCCCAGGGCCACGGAGCTCGCTCCCGCGAAGGCGGAGAGCATGGAGCCGATGAAGGCGAAGGAGGAGCCCAGGAAGACGGGGCTCTTGGAGCGGGTGAAGAGCAGGTAGACGATGGTGCCCACGCCTGCGCCGAGCAGGGCGGCGGCGGGGCTCATGTTGGTGACGATGCCCTGCTCCTTCATGGTGTTGTTGATGACCGCGGGGACCGCCAGGGTGGCGGCCATAATGGCCAGCACCTGCTGGAGGGCGAACAGAAGTCGCTGGGAGAATTTGGGTTTGTCCTTGATGCCGTAGATGAGCTTCATGGTGGTTCCTCTCTTTCTCTTCTTTTTCTTTCCTTTTCGGTGCGTTCACAGGGAGCGGCGTCCGCGCCGTCCCCCGCTTTCAGGGGAAAAAAGAAAAAACGTACCCTGTCTGTCAGACGGGTACGTAATCAGCAATCGGAACGGTCTCGGACGGCCCATTCCCGCCTGAAAGACTCACCGCACGGAAGTATAGCACGCCGGGCCCCGTCTGTCAAGCATGAATTCCGGAGAATTTGTATATTTATCGGAGGCGCCTTAAATTTTTCGGAAGCGACAGGATTCGACAAAAAATCGTTGTCATTCGTCTCCGAAATTGCTATAATAGGAAAATACAGAAAAACAACGAGGTGAAAGCTATGAAACGGGAAAGCGGCATCCTTTTGCACATTTCCTCTCTGCCCTCCAGATACGGCATTGGGTCTCTGAGCAAGGAAGCCTATCAATTTGTGGACTTTTTGAAGGCCGCGGGCCAGAGCTATTGGCAGATTCTGCCCATCGGTCCCACCAGCTACGGGGACAGCCCCTATCAGTGCTGCTCCGTCTACGCCGGAAACCCCTACTTTGTGGATGTGGACGCCCTGCTGCAGGCGGGCATGCTGGAGCCCGACGATCTGGCCGGCTCCTTCTGGGGAGAACGCCGGGTGGACTACGCGGCCCTGTATTCCTATCGCCTGCCCCTGCTGGAGCGGGCCTACGGCCGGGGCAAGGAGCTCCGCAAAAAGGAATTCGCCGCCTTCCGGGCAGCCAATCCCTGGGTGGAGGACTACGCCCTCTTCCAGGCCCTGAAGCGAAAGTTCGGCATGCTGCCCTGGAACCAGTGGCCGGAAAAGGCCGCCGCCCGGGACCCGGAGGCTTTGGCCCGTTACCGGGAGGAGCTGCGGGAGGACATCTCCTGCTGCGCCTTTACCCAGTACCTCTTCTTTGAGCAGTGGGACCGGCTGGCCGCCTACGCCAAGGAGCAGGGCATTCGGATCATCGGCGACATTCCCATCTACGTCACCATGGATTCCTGCGACGTGTGGATGAACCCGGAGCTCTTCCAGCTGGACGAGTCCCGCTCTCCCACGCTGGTGGCGGGCTGTCCCCCCGACGGCTTCTCCGAGGCCGGCCAGCTTTGGGGCAACCCCCTCTATGACTGGCCCAGGCATGAGGAAACCGGCTTTGCCTGGTGGGTGGAGCGGGTCCGGGCCGCCGCCCGCTTCTTTGACGTGGTCCGCATCGACCACTTCCGGGGCCTGGAAAGCTATTGGGCCGTGCCCTTCGGCGACGAAACCGCCCGCAACGGCAAGTGGATCAAGGGCCCCGGCATGAAGCTGGTCTCCGCTCTTCGGGAGGGCGTCCCCAACGTGGAGTTCATCGCCGAGGACCTGGGCTACCAGACCCCCGAGGTGGAACAGCTGCTGAAGGATTCCGGCTTCCCCGGGATGAAGGTGCTGGAATTCGGCTTCTACGGGGAGAACGGCGACTATCTGCCCCACAACCACGTGGTGAACTCCGTCTGCTACACCGGTACCCACGACAACCTGACCCTGGCCCAGTGGCTTGCCACGGAATCCGTGGAGACCGTTGGCAAGGCGGTGCGGTATCTGGGCCTGAATCGGGACGAGGGTTACATCCGGGGCATGATCCGGGGCGGCATGAGCTCCGTGGCCCGGATCTTCATCGCCCAGATTCAGGACTGGCTGGAGCTGGGCGGCGAGGCCCGGATGAACGCCCCCGGCGAGCTGAGCACCGGCAACTGGAGCTGGCGGCTGGCAGAAATGCCCGGCGAAGAGCTGGCAGAAGAAATTTTGGATATGACCCGGCGATATGCCAGAACAGGAGAACCGACCCATGCATGACAAGCTGACAAAACAGGATATTGAACTGATGGAGAAGGAGCTGGAGGACCGCCGCCTGAACATCCGGCCTCAGATTATGGAGGAGGTCAAGCGGACCCGCGCCTTCGGCGACCTCAGTGAAAACTACGAATACAAGGCGGCCAAGGACGCCCAGCGGAAGAACGATTCCCGGATGCGCTACCTGGAAAACATGATCAAAACCGCCCGGATCATCGACGAGACCAAGGGCCGTCCCGGCGGGATCAAGCTCTACGACCGGGTGACCCTCTGGCTGCCCGAGGACGAGGAGGAAATGGTCATCCAGGTGGTCTCCACCGTCCGCACCAACCCCGACGAGGGCCGAATCTCCCTGGAATCCCCCATGGGCAAGGCCGTGCTGGGGGCAAAGTTGGGAGACGTGCTCACCATCAAGGTCAGCGAGGACTATTCCTACGACGTGGAGGTCCGGGCCGTAGAAGAGGCCCAGGACGACGGCTCCGCCCCGCTGCTGCCCTATTAAAATATCCGCAGGGACAGGCAATGCCTGTCCCTGCGGTCTTTTTTTCCGGATTACAGCTTGCAGAACGCGCAGGCGGTCTTTGCCGCCAGGCGGGCGTTGTTGTAGACAAGCTGGATATTGGAGGCCAGGCTGTCCCCGCCGGTGAGGTCCTTGACCTTTGCCAGCAGGTAGGGGGTGGTGGCTTTGCCGTGGATGCCGTCCTTCACAGAGTCGGCAACGGCCTCGTCGATGGCCTTGTTGATCACGTCAAAGTCCATGGCGTATTCCTCGGGGATGGGATTCGTCACCAGGACGCCGCCCTTGAGCCCCAGGTCCCGCTGGACCTTGAAGACCCTGGCCAGCTCCTCCGGGCTGTCGATCCGGTAGTCCACCTCGAAGCCGCTGCGGCGGGTGTAGAAGGCGGGCAGCTCCTTGGTCTGATAGCCCAGGACGGGAACCCCGTGGGTCTCCAGGTATTCCAGCGTCAGGCCCAGGTCCAGAATGGACTTGGCGCCGGCGCAGACTACCATCACGGGCGTGTTGGCCAGCTCCTCCAGGTCGGCGGAGATGTCCATGGTGGTCTCCGCGCCCCGATGCACGCCGCCGATGCCGCCGGTGGCAAAGATCTGAATGCCCGCCATGTGGGCGATCATCATGGTGGTGGTGACGGTGGTGGCCCCGTCCAGGCCCTTGGCCACGATCACCGGCAGGTCCCGGCGGCTGGCCTTGGTGACGGCCTGCCCGGCCTTGCCCAGGTATTCGATCTCCTCGGGGGTGAGGCCGGCCTTCAGCCGCCCGCCCAGGATGGCGATGGTGGCGGGGACGGCTCCGTTGTCCCGGATGACCTTCTCCACGTTCAGGGCAGTCTCCACATTCTGGGGATAGGGCATGCCGTGGGAAATAATGGTGGATTCCAGGGCCACAACAGGCTTCCCGGCGGCCACGGCCGCTTTTACTTCGGGGTTAACATCTAAGTAGCAGTTCAGATTCATCATGAGAACCTCCTTCTTGTTGTTGATGAAGTATCACCTTGCGGCGATATGAAGTATTCCTTGCGGAATATGAAGTATCTCCTTCGGAGATATGAAGTATGTGCTTCGCACATATTGCGGTATCTGTTTTTTCTGCGAATAAACAGATGAAAAGAAAGGGTTTGAAAAGTGGGGAAAGCTTTCCCGTTGTGTCAAATATGGCGCAGCCATACTTCATGAGCGAAGCGTCTTCATATGCGAAGCATACTTCATATCCGCGTCAGCGGGTACT
>JAEEKA010000036.1 GCA_016282135.1 Oscillospiraceae bacterium | reverse complement strand
GGTCTTCTGGAGGTCAATGATATAGATACCATTGCGCTCGGTGTAGATGAACTGCGCCATCTTGGGGTTCCAGCGGCGGGTCTGGTGGCCGAAGTGGACACCGGCTTCCAGCAGCTGCTTCATGGATACGACTGCCATTTTTGTAATCTCCTTTTTTGTTTTTCCTCCACCCCGATCATCTTTCCGGCTGACCGCCCGGAGGGCGGCACACAGCGGGAAATCCCCGGGTGTGTGAGTTGCAGTGTCACGGCGATCTCACCGTGCCGACACATTATACATGATGGAATGGCAGAATGCAAGCATTATTTTTGAGAAACCCAAGAAAAATCAGGGAAAAATCACCCGTGAGCGGCAATTCGCTCACGGGTGATCAGCAAGGCGGCGGGATCAGACGATCCAGGCGGCTGAATCAGCGGTTTTCTTCGACGGATTCCGCCTCCTTGGCAGGTTCCGCCGGGGTCTGGGCGGCTGCCGCCCGGGCGGCCTTTCTTCTCCGAATGCGGCGCCGGATCAGGACGAACAGGATAATGGCCGGCAGCACCAGGAAGAGAAGCAGATAGGGAAGGGCAATGACAAAGTCACTGAAGAGCTCCTTCAGGAATTCCCACATCCCCTTGACGCCGTCAGAAAGACCCTTTCCGATCTTTTCCCAGTAGCCGACTTCCTCCTCTTCCTCCACGGGTGTGAAGGTCTTGACCTGAGAGACCTCGATGGTGGCGGTGGCGTATTCCACCTGGTTGGACATGGCCCGCAGGGACCGCTCATAGTTTTCCAGCTGATACCGAACCTGGGTCATCCGGTCCTCCAACTGCAAAACCTCGGACAGATTTTCGGCTTTGTCCAGGAGCTCCAGCAGGCGGTCATGTTCCGTGCGGAGGGCGGCGATGTGGCTCTCCGTGTCGGTGTACTGCAGGGTGACGTCCTGTTGGGACTCGTGCTTGTAGGTTACGTTGCCGATGCCGGCGACGCTGTCGGCCAGTTCGCTCAGCTGATCCGCAGGAACCCGGATGACGATGGTGGCCCGGGGATAGCTGCCGGAGGTGTTGGCGTCCATGTCCTCAATGTATCCGCCCAGGGCGAGAACCTTTCCGGTGATCCCGTCCATGAAGGCCTGGTAGTCGTCGGTTTCTACCGTGAGGCGGATCTTGCGGATGAGCTTCTGGGGGTTTTCCGGGACGCGCCCGGGCTCTGCCGGGGCATATTCTTCCGCGGGTTCATAGTCATAGTAGAGATTTTCGTCGGAGGCGCCGCCGTAACCGACTGCAGCGCCTTTTTCGTAGGAGTAGAAGTTTCTATCCGCTGCCGCTGCGTTGGTTTCCTGATATGCGAAGCCGTCGCGTTTCGATTCCGCGTTTCCCGCGCAGGCCGCGAGGCTGAGCAGGCTTAGAACTGCCAAGAGGATTGCAATAGTTTTTTTCATGCGTGTTCACTCCCTTTCTTTGATGGGAATGAGACGTTGAAAAATCGATTTTGTTCCCGTTTGGCGGTTTTTTTTAGCGGCGGGGCCGCTTCCACTCCCGGCCCACCCGACAGCCGGTGAGATCCGCCTCCACCAGAATGATGTCGTCCCCGGCCCTGCGGATGCAGGACCAGGGAATTCGGTAATACCCGTCCCGCCGAAACAGGCCCAGCCACCGCCAGGGTCCGGGCACCCAGATGGCGCAGATTCGGCCCTCCGGGAGCTCCACCTCCACGTCGCAGACGCAGCCGAGCCTGCATCCGTCGCAAATATTGATGACTTCCTTGCATCTCAAATCCGTATATCGGCATGGCACCATGTTCATCCCTCCCGCTTACGAATCTATGCACCGCCCCGGTTCCGTATTCGGCGGGAGCTTGCCTGCCCCGGCGGAAAAGGATGTGAGAGACTTTTCTGAATTTTTAAGGAAATATGAAAAAAACAATTGAAAATGCACCGGCGATTTGCTATAATCCCTATTATGGAGCAAGTGCCGCTGCATACAGTTTCTCTGTTCGGTCCGCCTGCTCTGACAACACTTTAATCCGAGGAGGAACCACTATGGAGAAACGCTTAACGAGCCTGTTTCTTGTGATCGTCATGATTGCGGCGCTGTTCAGCGGCCTGACGCTGACTGCTTCCGCCGAAGAAGCGGCTGAGCCTGATTTTGTCCGTGCGGGCTCGATTGCTGCCGGCGACAAGATTATGTTCGTCTACCCCGACGCCAGTGACCCGAAGGCCGCCGGTCCCATTGACGGCTATACCGAGACCCAGACCTATCTGAAGTCCGTTTCGGCGGAGATCAATGACATTATCGTCGTCTCTGCTGAGGCGCTGGTGTTCGAGGTCGAAGCCGGTACCACCGACGGAGCTGTTGCGTTCAAGTACAACGGCAAATATCTGACCTGCACCGATGCCGCCTCCGGCAGCAATTATGTATTCCTGAACGCAGACGAAAAGAGTGCCGAGACGGACTGGTTTGTGACCTTTGATGAGGCCGGCTTCGCATCTGTTGCCCATCCCCTGAGCAACAGCGACGTGACCCGTTATCTCATGTACAACAGTTCCTCCCCCCGCTTCTCCGCCTATGTGTCCCTCCAGAAGGACATCGCCATCTACAGGCAGGAGACCTGCACCGTGGAGGATTCCCCGGAGGACATCGACGTCTACTTCGTGGACGAATCCGACTCCGAGACCCCCTACATCTACTGCTACAACGACATCGACGGCAACGGCCCCAGCGCCACTGCCGAGGACCTGGCCTATCCCGGCGACCCCCAGATCGAGTCCCTCGGCCTGGAAATGAACGGCCATAACTACTACAAGGTCACCCTGAACACCGAGAGCGTGGATTCCGTGATGTTCGGCAACGGCGCCGGGCAGTTCAGCCTGACGGCCTCCGCCAACCATACCGCGCCCAAGTCCTTTGCGGAGGATGCCGTCGCTGCCCCCGCGGAGCTGGGCGGCAACAGCTTTGTGGTCTACACTGTGAAGCAGGAGGGCGGCGTCCTGACTGTTGCCAAAGCAGACGACGTCTGGCCCCAGCCCAAGCAGATCATCAGTGAGCCCAGCTGTACCGAGGCGGGCGTGCAGGCCTACGTGGGCCTCCGCACCGGCGCCCTGGCAGGGGAGGAGAGCTCTCCCGCTCTGGGCCACGCCTGGGACGAAGGCACCGTGATTGTGGAGCCCACCTACCAGTCCCCCGGCCAGAAGACGGCTGCCTGCACCCGCTGCGGCGTCACCGATACAGTGGAGATTCCCCGGCTGCCGAACCCCTTCGAGGACGTCCACGACGAGGACTTCTTCTTCAACCCCGTGATGTGGGCTCTGGATGAGACCGTCACCGGCGGCGTGGACGATACCCACTTCGCGCCGGAGCGGACCGTCATGCG
>JAEEKA010000035.1 GCA_016282135.1 Oscillospiraceae bacterium | reverse complement strand
CGAACCATGTAGGAGGGGATGTTGACGCGCTTGCCGTTGACGGTGAAATGACCGTGGTTGACAAGCTGACGGGCCTGACGGCGAGTGTTGGCGAAGCCCAGACGGTAGATCACGTTGTCCAGGCGGCGCTCGATAAGGCTCAGCAGAACTTCACCGGTGTTGCCCTCGGCGCGGGCAGCCTTCTCATACAGGGCGCGGAACTGCTTCTCCAGGATGCCGTAGACAAACTTGACCTTCTGCTTCTCGGTCAGCTGCATGGCGTACTCGGACTTCTTGGCTCTTCTCTGGCCGCCGGGGTTCTTCTTGGAGGTCTTGGCATAGCCCATGACCGCGGGAGAAACGCCCAGGGTGCGGCAGCGCTTGAGAACGGGTTGTGTATTCTTAGCCATTTGTGTGTTTCCTCCTTCCGATCAAACGCGGCGTCTCTTGGGGGGACGGCAGCCATTGTGAGGAATGGGGGTGACGTCCTTGATGGAGACGACTTCCAGACCTGCGGCCTGGAGGGCGCGGATGGCAGCCTCACGGCCCTGGCCGGGGCCCTTGACGTAGACGGCGACAGTCTTCAGACCGCAGTTTTCAATCGCGGCCTTGGCGGCAGTCTCCGCGCACATCTGGGCGGCATAGGGGGTAGACTTTCTGCTGCCACGGAAGCCCAGACCGCCGGAGGAGGCCCAGGACAGAGCGTTACCGTTCAGATCGGTAATGGTGACCATAGTGTTGTTGAAAGAGGAGCGGATATGAGCGGCACCTTTTTCAATATTCTTGCGCTCGCGACGGCGCTTGACGACTTTCTTCGCGTTAGCCTTTGCCATATCTCAATTCCCCTCCTTACTTCTTCTTGTTGGCGATGGTCTTCTTGGGACCCTTGCGGGTACGGGCGTTGGTCTTGGTGCGCTGCCCGCGGACGGGAAGACCTCTTCTGTGGCGGACGCCGCGGTAGCAGCCGATTTCGGTCAGCCGCTTGATGTTCATGGCGACTTCCCGGCGGAGGTCGCCCTCGATGGTGTAGTTCTTGTCGATTACGTCACGCAGGGCGGCTTCCTCGGCCTCGGTCAAGTCCTTGACGCGGGTGTCAGGGTTGACGTTGGCGGCCTTCAGGATGTCGTTCGCGCTTTTTCTGCCGATGCCGTAGATGTAGGTCAAACCGATTTCGATTCGCTTCTCACGGGGCAGGTCAATACCAGCAATACGTGCCATTTTTTCTTGAGCACCTCCTATTAGCCTTGTCTCTGCTTATGCTTGGGATTTTCGCAAATTACCATTACGCGGCCATGGCGCTTGATGACTTTGCACTTTTCGCACATGGGCTTCACGGACGGTCTTACTTTCATGATGTTAAACCTCCATTTAATACAACGTGTGTCTATTTACTTCTCCACGTGATGCGACCCAACGTCAGGTCATAGGGCGACAGCTGAACCGTCACCTTGTCTCCGGGCAGGATCTTAATATAGTTCATCCTGAGCTTGCCGGAGATATGGGCCAGAATGGTGTGTCCGCCGCCGATATCGACGGAGAACGTGGCATTCGGCAGAGCATCCGTAACGATGCCCTCTAATTCAATTACGTCGGCTTTTCCCAAAAATCCTTCAAACCTCCTCTTGGTTCGGGGCGGAGTCCCGGCCAAAGGCGGCCAGATCTCTGCGCAGTTCACTGTTGAGTACCTTCTCTCCGGATCGAAGCTTCATTGCGACCCGGGATTCTGTCCGAGTGACGAAACGAACATGTTTCAGCTTTTTCCGTTTCGGGCGTTCGAGCTTTCTGTCTTTTCCGTTGGCGATCAGGACGTACACGCCTTCTGTTCCGATCACATAGAACAGTTCTCCCTGATCCCTTCCGGCGGTGGAGACAATAATGTCCGATATGGATATCTCTTCCATAGTTACAGTCCCTCGGGGACGGTGAGGATCTCAGCCTCGCCGTCGGTAATGAGGATGGAATTTTCGTAATGAGCGGCCAGCTTGCCGTCGGCCGTCACCGTGGTCCAGCCGTCCCGCAGGACGCGGACCTCCCAGGTTCCCATGTTCACCATGGGTTCCACGGCAATGGTCATGTTCTTCACAAGCCGGGGGCCCTTGCCTGGCGCTCCGTAGTTGGGTACGGAGGGTTCCTCGTGCAGATGCTCGCCCACGCCGTGACCTACGAAGGCGCGCACCACAGAGAACCCGTTGGCCTCCACATACGATTGTACCGCATGGGAGATGTCAGAGACTCTGTTTCCCTGACGGGCGTATCGGATGCCTTCGAAGAAGCTCTGCTTTGTGACATCGATCAGCCGCTGTGCCTCTTGGGAGATGGTCCCGCAGGCGAAGGTTGCAGCGCAATCCCCATGGAATCCCTGCCAGAAGGCGCCTACGTCCACGGAGACGATGTCTCCGTCCTTCAGCACCCGGTTGCCGGGAATGCCGTGGATCACCACCTCATTCACGGAAATGCAGGCGCTGCCGGGGTAGCCCTGGTAGTGCAGGAAGGAGGGTTTTGCACCCTGAGAGACGATAAAGTCGTGTACGGCCTTATCGATTTCACCGGTGGTCACGCCGGGCCTTACCATTTCCCCTGCCAGAGCACGGGCTGCCGCGGTAATTTTACAGGCCCTTCGCATGATTTCCAGCTCTCGTTCAGTTTTAATAGAGATCATACGCTTTTCCCTAACGCCGCCAAAATCTCTTCGTGAACGACCTGAATGGGCCGGTTGCCGTCGATGACCAGGAGCTTGCCTCTGGCCTCATAAAAGGCCTTCAGGGGCTCGGTCAGCCGATGGAAAACCGCCAGCCGTTCCCGGACGGTCTCGGGCTTGTCATCCGCTCGGACGACCAGCTCGCCGCCGCAGGCATCGCACACGCCTTCGGTTTTGGGCGGGTTTTCCGTGATATGGTAGCTGGCGCCGCACCGGTCGCATACGCGCCGGCCGGACATCCGGCATTCGATCACGGAGTCTTCGATTTCAATGGACACCACGTTGTCAATGGCGACACCGAAGCGCTCCAGAGCTTCCGCCTGGGCGATGGTGCGAGGGACGCCGTCCAGAATGTAGCCATTCCTGCAGTCGTCCCGGCCCACCCGTTCCTCGACGATGCCGATTACGACATCGTCGGGAACGAGCTGACCGTTGTCCATGAAGCGCTTGGCCTCAAGGCCGATGGGGGTCTTGTTCCGGATCGCCTCCCGGAGCACGTTGCCGGTAGAGATAGCGGGAATGGCCAACTCCTTGGAGATGACCTCCGCCTGGGTTCCCTTGCCGGCGCCTGGTGCGCCTAAAAGGATCAGCCTCATGCCGGTTTCCCCCTTATTCCAGGAAGCCCTTATAGTGGCGCATCATCATCTGGGCCTCAATGGCCTGAACCGTCTCAAGGGCAACCGCCACAACGATGATGACGGAAGTGCCGCCGATGGCCATAGATGCGAAGTCCGAGTTAATCATGCCCAGCAGCAGGGGCAGGATCGCGACGACACCCAGGAAAATCGCGCCGAAGAGAGTAACTTTGTTGATGACTCTGGCAATGAAGTCGGAGGTGGGACGGCCGGGCCGATAGCCGGGAATGAAGCCGCCGTTCTTCCGCAGATTGTTGGAGACCTCAACGGGGTTGTACTGAATCGTCGCGTAGAAGTAGGAGAACGCGATAATCAGCACGAAGTAGAACACCAGGTACACCACAGAGGTGTTGGACCAAGCGTATTTGTACCAGGGGTTGTCATTGGTGGCCTTGCCGGCAAACATGGCGATGGTCGCGGGCAGGGAAGCCACAGACTGGGCAAAGATGATGGGCAGAACGCCGCTCATGTTGACCTTGATGGGCAGGAAGGTGTTCTGACCGCCGTAGACCTTGCGGCCCACGACACGCTTGGCATAGCTCACGGGAATGCGGCGCTCGGAATTGGTGATGAACACGATGAAAACAATCAGCGCGATCATGCTGATCACAGCGATCAGAGCCACATACCAGTAAGAGGCGGTTCTGTTAATCAGGCCGTCAGCCATGGAAATGACCATCTGGGGCAGACGGGAGACGATGTTGGCAAACAGGATCATGGAGATGCCGTTGCCAATACCGCGGTCGGTAATCTGCTCGCCCAGCCACATAACCAGGGAGGAGCCGGCGGTAAAGGACAGAATCACGGTCAAAGCGGGAACGAAACCGGTGTCAACCAGCAGAGAGCCGCCCCACTCGATGTTGTAGTTCTTGAGCATCATCCAGTAGGCCCAGCCAGTCAGGAGGCCAAGGGCCACGGTGGCGTAGCGGGTGATCTTCTCGATCTTCTTCTTGCCTTCCTCGCCGCCTTCCTTGGACAGACGCTCCAGGGAGGGGATGGCGATGGTCAGCAGCTGGATGATGATGGATGCGTTGATGTAGGGCTGGATGGACAGGGCGAACAGGGTCGCTCTGGAGAAGGCCGAGCCGGACATCATGTTGAACAGGCCCAGGATGGAATTGCTGACGCTGGGGTCTTCAAACACCTGGGTCATGGTCTCTGTGTTAACAAAGGGAACGGGAATGACGTTACCGAGTCTGTAGAGCAGCAGAATCGCGAAGGTGAACAGGAGCTTTTTCCGCAGATCGGCAATTTTCCACGCGTTGCGGATTGTCTGGAGCACCTTACACCACCTCTGCCTTTCCACCTGCTTCTTCGATCTTCGCCTTGGCAGATTCGGAGAAGGCCGCGGCCTTCACGGTGATGGCCTTGGTCAGCTTGCCGTTGGCAATGACCTTCAGACCGTACTTGCAGCTCTCGATGATGCCCTTCTCAATCAGGGCGGCTGCATCGACAACGGCGCCGTTATCAAAGGCATTGAACACCGCAACGTTCACGGCAGTCAGGGGTTTGGCATGGATGTTGTTGAAGCCGCGCTTGGGGATCCGGCGAGCCAGAGGCATCTGGCCGCCTTCGAAGCCGACACGGATCTTACCGCCGGAGCGGGCTTTCTGACCCTTGTGACCACGACCTGCGGTCTTGCCGTTGCCGGTGCCGCAGCCGCGACCCTTGCGTTTTCCAACCTGGGTAGAGCCCAGAACGGGAGCAAGTTCATGAAGTTCCATTCTTGTCTCCTCCTTATTCCACTTCGGTGACCTCAAGCATGAAGCCGATCTTGGCAATCTTGCCGCGGGTCATTTCGTTGTCAGGCTGAACGGTGGTCTGGCCGGGCTTGCGGAGGCCGAGGGACTCGGCGGTAGCAATCTGCTTCTGCAGACGACCGTTGAGGCTCTTGACGAGCTTGATCTTTAACTGTGCCATTTCAAACTCCTCCTTAGCCTACGATTTCTTCGACGCTCTTGCCCCGGATCGCGGCCACCTGCTCGGGGCTGCGGAGGGACATGAGGCCCTGCATGGCTGCCTTCACAACGTTCTGCGGGTTGTTGGAACGCAGGCACTTGGTACGGATGTTGGAGATACCGACCGCTTCCATCACCGCACGGACAGCGCCGCCGGCAATGACGCCGGTACCGACAGCGGCGGGCTTCATCAGCACGCGGCCGGCGCCGTAGACGCCGATGACCTCGTGGGGGATGGTGGTGCCTGCCAGGCTGATGGTGACCATGTTCTTCTTGGCGTTGGCGATGCCCTTGAGGATGGCTTCGGAAACTTCCGCAGCCTTGCCCAGGCCATAGCCCACGGTGCCCTTGCCGTCGCCCACGACGACCAGAGCGGAGAACTTCATCACGCGGCCGCCCTTGACGGTCTTGGAGACGCGGTTCAGGTAAACGACCTTTTCGATCATCTCAGGTCCTTCCTGGACCTGATTGTCTCTGTTGTCTCTTCTGTAAGCCATTTTTCTTCCTCCTCTTAAAACTCGAGTCCGCCTTCGCGGGCGCCCTCAGCAAGAGCTGCGACGCGGCCGTGATAGATATAGCCGCCGCGGTCGAACACGACCTCAGTGATGCCCTTGTCCTTGGCACGCTCGGCGAGCTTCAGGCCCACCTTCTTGGCCGCTTCCGCGTTGCCGGTGGCGCCTTCAAACTCTTTGTCCAGAGTGGATGCGGAGACCAGGGTGACGCCGTTGACGTCGTCGATGATCTGCGCATAGATGTTGGCATTGCTTCTGAATACGTTCAGGCGAGGACATTCGGGGGTGCCGGAGATCTTCGCGCGAACCCGCACGTGCCGCTTCAGGCGCTGTGCATTTCTGTCGAACTTCTTAACCATTTACGCACACCTCCGATTACTTCTTGGCGCCAGTCTTGCCTTCCTTATGGCGGACAACTTCACTGGCGTACTTGATGCCCTT
>JAEEKA010000034.1 GCA_016282135.1 Oscillospiraceae bacterium | reverse complement strand
TTTCGCTGCGGCATTGTGATCCATATGGCTATGCTCGTCGGGAGCCGATCACTCGGCGTCCTTGATGGCGGCCTGCGCGGCGGCCAGACGGGCGATGGGAACACGGAAGGGGCTGCAGGACACGTAGTCCAGGCCGATCTTGTGGCAGAACTCCACGGAGGAGGGGTCGCCGCCGTGCTCGCCGCAGATGCCGATGTGCAGGGACGGACGGACGGGCTTGCCCAGCTTGATGGTCATTTCCATCAGCTTGCCCACGCCGACCTGGTCCAGCTTGGCGAAGGGATCGTTCTCCAGGATCTTGGCGTCGTAGTAGGCGTTCAGGAACTTGCCGGCGTCGTCGCGGGAGAAGCCGTAGGTCATCTGGGTCAGGTCGTTGGTGCCGAAGCAGAAGAACTCGGCCTCCTTGGCGATCTCGTCCGCGGTCAGGCAGGCTCTGGGGATCTCGATCATGGTGCCGACCTCGTACTTCATCTCAATGCCGGCGGCTTCGATCTCGGCGTCGGCGGTCTTGACCACCTCGGCCTTGACGTACTTGAGCTCCTTGACCTCACCCACCAGGGGGATCATGATCTCGGGGACCAGCTTCCATTCGGGATGGGCCTTCTGGACGTTGATGGCGGCGCGGATCACGGCCTTGGTCTGCATCCGGGCGATCTCGGGGTAGGTGACAGCCAGACGGCAGCCGCGGTGACCCATCATGGGGTTGAATTCCTTCAGGCTCTCAATGAGGGCCTTGACTTCCTCAACGGACTTGCACTGGGTAGAAGCCAGCATTTCGATGTCCTTCTCCTCGGTGGGCACGAACTCGTGCAGCGGGGGATCCAGGAAGCGGATGGTGACGGGATAGCCTTCAAGAGCCTCGAAGAGAGCCTCAAAGTCGCTCTGCTGGTAGGGCAGGATCTTCTCCAGGGCGGCCTCGCGCTGGGCGGCGTCGTCGGCGCAGATCATTTCACGGAAGGCCGCGATACGATCCGCCTCGAAGAACATATGCTCAGTACGGCACAGGCCGATGCCCTCGGCGCCCAGCTCGCGAGCCTTCTTGGCATCGCGGGGGGTGTCGGCATTGGTGCGAACCTTGAGCCGGCGATACTTGTCAGCCCAGCCCATGATCCGGCCAAAGTCGCCGCCAATGGTGGCGTCAACGGTCTTGATGATGCCGTCGTAGATGTTGCCGTTGGAGCCGTCCAGAGAGATCCAGTCACCCTCGTGGAATTCCTTGCCGGCCAGAGTGAAGCGCTTGTTCTCTTCATCCATCATAATGTCGCCACAGCCGGAGACACAGCAGGTGCCCATGCCGCGAGCCACTACGGCAGCGTGAGAGGTCATACCGCCGCGGACGGTCAGGATGCCCTGCGCTGCCTTCATGCCGGTGATATCCTCGGGAGAGGTTTCCAGACGAACCAGAACGACCTTCTCGCCGCGAGCCTTCCAGGTCTCGGCGTCTTCAGCGGTGAAGACGACCTTGCCGCAGGCGGCGCCGGGGGAGGCGCCCAGGCCCTTGCCCAGGGGCTTCGCAGCCTTCAGAGCGGCGGCGTCAAACTGGGGGTGCAGCAGGGTGTCCAGGTTTCTGGGGTCGATCATAGCAACAGCCTCGGCCTCGGTACGCATACCCTCGTCCACCAGATCGCAGGCGATCTTCAGAGCGGCCTGGGCGGTACGCTTGCCGGAACGGCACTGCAGCATATAGAGCTTGCCGTTCTCCACGGTGAACTCCATGTCCTGCATATCGCGGTAATGCTCCTCGAGCTTCTTGCAGACGTCCACGAACTCTGCGTAGGCTTCGGGGAACTTCTCGGCCATGAGGTCGATCTTCATGGGAGTACGAACGCCGGCCACGACGTCCTCGCCCTGGGCGTTGGTCAGGAACTCGCCCATAAGCTTCTTCTCGCCGGTGGCGGGGTCACGGGTGAAGGCGACGCCGGTACCGGAGTTGTCGTTCAGGTTGCCGAAAACCATGGGCATGACATTGACGGCAGTGCCCCAGGAGTAGGGAATGTCGTTGTCACGGCGATAGACGTTGGCGCGGGGGTTGTCCCAGGAACGGAACACTGCGCGGATGGCTTCGTAGAGCTGAACCTTGGGGTCGGAGGGGAAGTCGGAGCCGATCTGTGCTTTATATTCAGCCTTAAACTGCTCAGCCAGCTTCTTGAGGTCGGCTGCGCCGAGCTCGATGTCCAGCTTCACGCCCTTTTCAGCCTTCATCTTGTCGATGAGCTGCTCAAAGTACTTCTTGCCAACCTCCATGACGACGTCGGAGAACATCTGAATGAACCGGCGATAGGAGTCATAGACAAAGCGCTCGAACTTGGGATCGGGATTGCCCTTGATCATAGCGTTGACAACGTCATCGTTCAGACCGAGGTTCAGGATGGTGTCCATCATGCCGGGCATAGAGGCGCGGGCGCCGGAGCGGACGGAAACCAGCAGGGGGTTCTGCAGATCGCCGAACTTCTTGCCGTTGATTTCCTCCATCTTGGCCACATACTCCATGATCTCCGCCATAATCTCGTCGTTGATCCGGCGGCCATCCTCGTAGTACTGGGTGCAGGCTTCGGTGGTGATGGTGAAGCCCTGGGGAACAGGCATTCCGATGTTGGTCATTTCGGCCAGGTTAGCGCCCTTGCCGCCCAGAAGCTCGCGCATCTTGGCGTTGCCCTCGGTAAAGAGGTAGACATACTTTTGGGACATGTAGGTTTCTCCTTTCAATATCATGCGGTGGATCCTCTCCGCATGTAGATTGATAAATTGTGCGTGTGTATAACTAAATACGCTATACTATAACACCTTTTTTTCTTTTTTTCAACGGTTTTTGAAAAAATTACATAAGAAACCAATTGTTTTTTTGAAATGATTGCCGCGGATTCAGATTTTTACACATGGAGTACTGGAAAAAATCAAAAACTTGTGCTATAGTGTAAAAGACAGAGTTTGCAGATTTTTACAAAAGCAACGGGAGAACCTCATGAATTACGAAAAACTTTTCGGTTTGATCCTGGACCTCGGCAGAGACCTGATCCGCTGCGGGGGGGAGACGCACCGCGTGGAGGACACGCTGTACAGGCTGGCAGCGGGTTACAATTACCGTGACTGCAGCATCTGGGTGGTGCCTTCATTGATCCAGGCGACCTTTACGGACCCGGACGGCGTCGTCCGAACCCAAATCCGCCACGTCAAGGGCAGCGGCGTGGATTTCAATGCGCTGGATCGGCTGAACGCGGTTTCCCGCTGGGCCTGCGCGGAGCAGCCTGCTGCGGAGGAGCTTGCGTCAAAATTGGAAGAAATCCGAACCGCCAAACCGCCCAGGCTAATTATTTCCTGCCTCAGCGAGGTCCTTGGCGGCTGGGGCTTCGCTCTGTTTTTCGGCTGTAACGTATGGGACTCCGTGATTGCGGCCCTGGCGTCTCTGCTGGTTTTCCTTCTGGTACGGGCGTTTTCCAGGAAAGAGGGAAATCCATTGATCCTGAATTTTGCCGTCTCCTTTGTGACCGAGGTGTTCATTCTCTGCGTCTGCCACTTCGGACCCGGCAATCACATGGAGACCATCACCGTCAGCGTTGTCATGCTTCTGATCAGTGGCCTCGGCGCGTTCAACGGTCTGCGGGATCTGGTCCATCTGGACACCCTTTCCGGCCTGATTAACCTGGCTGCTTCCTTTACGGGGGCCATCGGCATAGCTTTGGGCATGGCTTTTCCCATGCTGATCTTTCGGGATTGGGGCGGTGCTGTGGTTTCTACCCTGGAGCCCCAGTCGATCATCCAGATCGTTGCGGCGGCCTTTGCCTGTGTTGGCTTTTCGATCCTGTTCGGTGTCCGCGGCTGGAAAATCATTTTCTGCGCTTTGGGCGCGGCATTGACCTGGGGCGTGTATCTGATGGTTTATCACCTGTATCCGTCAGTCTTTGCGGCCACGCTGTCCGCTGCCGCTTTCAGCGGACTGTATGGGCAGATTATTGCCCGAATTAAGAAGTCTCCGGCCACGATCTTCTCTACGATTTGCATTCTCCCCCTGCTCCCGGGCTCTTCCCTGTACTACGCCATGTACGGTGTCGTCACCCGGGATGCGGACCTCTCCTACACGAAGGGGATCGGGCTCGGAATGGTCTGCTTTGGAATCGTTCTGGGCTTTATGTGCGTCGAGGTGGTCAACCGCTTCCTCTGGCGCAGACCGCGTTGAATCCCGCCGGATGCCTGAGCCCGCGGAAACCCTTTGGGCTTGCCGCTTTCCTGCCTGCCTGACGCTTTTGCGTCGATAAGGAGTCTGATGATGAAAACGAAATTAGCGAGACTTCTTCTTGTCCTGCTCTTTGCCACGGTGATACCCGCTTGCACGGCGGAGAAGCCTGTGGAGTGGACGCTGGTTCGGGGGGCGGCCCAGACTGAGGCCGCGCCGCAATCATTTGCGCAGTCTACAGCGCCGACGGTGCAACAGGAAATCCCCACGCAGACTGAGGAGACCGAAGCTGTTACAAATCCCGTTGAAGAATCCGGAGAATATATTTCCGCTTCTTCCGAGATAAGCCAGGAGCCCACAGCTTCCGACCAGATAGAGATGAATCCTACGGAAGAGGTGCAGAAGCGTTCTCTCCCGGAGCAGACGGATGCGCCTGTCCCGGACACTGCCACGGGGGACCCCCAGGTTGCCTATATTGCCAATACGAATACCAAGAAATTCCATTACCCGGACTGCAGCTCTGTCCGGGATATGAAGGAGAGCAATAAGCTCTATTTCACCGGCACCAGGGACGAGCTGATTGAGCAAGGCTACCAGCCCTGTAAGCGCTGCAGCCCTTAGCCCAGAACACGACGGATTGACTTTTCTTAAACCGAAACTGCGGCGCGGGATAATTGTCCGCCTTTCCCCGCCGGACGCGACGGATGGGCTTTGTTCAAACCGGAGAAGGGAAGACCGGGAACAAGCGGGATGGGAGAATCTGAACCGGAGCGTAAAAATTGTACGAAAAGAGAGAACAAGACAATCCGAAAATACCCCTTGATTTTCCCAGCCTGACTTGCTATAATAGCGCCGTTGTATACGGAGCGGTATCGAAGTGGTTATAACGGCCCTGACTCGAAATCAGGTGTACCGGCAACGGTACCGTGGGTTCGAATCCCACCCGCTCCGCCAAAAGCAGAGAAACGTTGAAAAGCGTTTCTCTGTTTTTGTTTATGGGGTTTATTCTGGCCTCTGCCACCCGTACCCACCGTAATACTCCGGCTTCCTCAGAGCATGAAATTACCTTGAAAAAGATCTTGACATCATAATCGCTATATGATATTATCACAATACAAATAAGACGAAAGGGGGACGGCAGTGATGCAAACCGAGAAAGAATTCTTCTCACAGTACAGTATTAGCCAATACGAACGACCTTCGCTTACTGCCGACATTGCTGCCTTTATGGTTCGATCTGAGCAGAACGACAACTACAAGCGAAACTCGGAAACCAAGTTGTCCATTCTGCTGATCAACAGGGGCGGGCATCCATTTAAAGGCTTTTGGGCGCTTCCCGGGGGATTCCTTCAACCATCTGAGACGGTAGAAGAATGTGCACTTCGTGAGATTACCGAAGAGGCAAATGTCACACCGGTTTCACTGATGCCTGTGGGCGTGTTCAGCGAGCCCGGAAGAGATCCGAGAGGATGGATTATTTCAAACGCTTTCGCGTCTATTATCAGCGAAGCGTCTGTAAAGCAGGGGGGAGGAGACGACGCCTCCGATGCGCAGTGGTTTGACGTCCGGTTTGAACAGGGCAAGGACGGGGATTATTACCTGGACCTTTGTTATGACAATATCAAACTGAGTGCTGTTCTGACTGCAGAGGAAACGCGATTTGGCAGAACGAAGTATAAAATCAAGGACAGCGGCAATCTGGCTTTTGACCACGCGAAAATAATTGCAACTGCGCTCACCGCACTCCGGAATGGCGCAAAGAATTTTGAGACGATATTTGATTTCCTACCGGGGAAGTTTACCCTGACATCTCTCCAAAAAGTGCAGGAAACGATTATGAATATCTCAATTCTTCCCGCGAATTTCAGACGCAAAATCAGCGATTATGTAGTTGAAACAGATGAGTACACGCAAGGCGCGGGGCATAGACCGGCGAAGCTGTACATGAGGAAACAATAACAGGCATTTTGAATCGTGTCAGGAGGAAAACATGAAAAAACTATTGATTGTTGTCGATGTGCAAAACGATTTTGTGGACGGCGCACTCGGCAGCAGGGAGGCGATCGCAATTGTCCCTGCGGTCGCAAAGAAAATCAGTGAATTTGAAGGCGACATTTTTGTCACCTATGATACACACTTTGAAAACTATATGGACACTGAGGAAGGAAAGAAGCTGCCTGTGCCGCACTGTGTGAAGGGGACGGAAGGTTGGGAACTGAACGACGAGGTTCGTAAAGCACTTGCCGGAAAAGATTTCACTTCAGTTGAAAAAAACACCTTCGGATCTGTTGAGCTTCCTTTGCAGATTCAGAAAGCGGTGGGAGATGAGGCTTTCTCCATGGAATTGATTGGACTTTGCACGGATATCTGCGTGGTATCCAATGCGCTCATTCTGAAGGCCAATTTCCCGGAGGCGCCGATTGCCGTTGATGCCGCATGCTGCGCAGGTGTAACGCCGGAGAAACACGCGGCAGCGCTCGAAACCATGAGAAGTTGTCAGATTGACGTGAGGGTGATGTAGCAGGAGCTTGGATTTGCGTATATTCTGCCGGAAAAAGAATGAAACGCGTACACAGGGAATGCGCGCAGAAACACCCCGGGCAACATCAATGTCATAATAATTTGGCTCCCGAAGCTTTAGTTCAGGCGATCATCAATACAGATTGCGTGAGGATAAACAAGAGAAACGCTGGCTGGCGGTTGAGGAAATCGCGGAAAGAGAAGTATGTACGGCTGAAGATGTTTGGAATGTCCTTTCTCAAACGTCGGTAGTATGGACCCAGTAAACTGTTGTCTTTCTGTTTGATCAGTCAACAGATGAATCAATTGATAAAAGGAGATTTGCTGCAATGAAACTCGAACCGATTGTTGTGTCTCTGCTGGACACGGATCTTTACAAATTCAATATGGATCAGGTGATTTTCCACAAGCACACCAACCTGTGCGGCCAATATTATTTCAAGTGCCGCAATAAAGACGTTGTTTTTACCCCTGGAATGGTGGAGGAAATCAAGTCACAGGTGGACCACCTTTGCTCGCTGAGATTTACAAAGAAGGAACTGGACTATCTGCGCTCCATTCGGTTCATAAAGAACGACTATGTGGAATTCCTTCGGCTCTGGCATCCTATCCGGGACTATGTTTCCATTGATCTGAACGAGAACGGCGAGCTTTCTGTGGTTGTGGACGGACCGCTGTTCTCCGCCATGCAGTTTGAAATTTATCTGCTGGAAATCATCAACGAAGTATATTTCCGCATGGCATTTGATTACGAAAAACTCCGCAAATCTGCTGAGACCCGCTTGGATGCCAAGATCAGGGCCATGAATGACGGCACCTATACATTCCCGTTTGCCGAGTTCGGATGTCGCCGGCGGCTGTCCCGTGAGTGGGAGGATGTCGTAGTCCGCCGTTTTGCGACGGAGACGAAAAACTGCGTTGGCACATCAAATGTTTACCTGGCAATGAAGCATAATCTTACCCCGATCGGTACTTATGCCCACGAGTTTGTTCAGATGTATCAGGGAATCGACTCCATTCCGCTTGCGTACACAAACCATTACGCGATGCAGGACTGGTACGACGAATACAAGGGCGACAACGGAACAGCGCTGACCGACACGATTACGACAGACCTGTTCTTGCTGGATTTCAATCGTTCGATGGTCAACAACTACACCGGCGTACGTCATGACAGCGGCGATCCCTACGAATGGGGCGAGAAGATCATTGCGCATTACAGGAAATATGGCGTTGATCCGAAGACAAAGCTGCTCCTGTTCAGTGACAGCCTTGATTTTGACCGTGCTCAAAAGCTTTACGATTATTTCTGCGAAAAAACAAAGGTTTCCTTTGGCATCGGAACCTTCGTGTCGAATGATACCTGCGAAACTGCTTTGAATATCGTTATCAAGCTGCAGTATGTCAACGGAAGACCTGTGGCAAAACTCTCCGACGCGCCCGGAAAAGCAATGTGCCGCAATGCGGAATATCTGGAATACCTGGAGAGATCGGTTGCTTTCAGACTGGATAGAGAGTCATAAATGTGCTGCTGGTTCTTCTCCAAGTCGAGTTTAGTCCATTGATTAGACACGGATGTTCTTTTCATGGGAGAGCAGTTAAGGAAGGACTAACGAGTTTTGGGGCAGTATGGTATAAATTGCCGGAGTCTCCCCGGATGCCCGGCAAAGGCTGAAAATAGTATGGCTTGACGAAACAGACGCAGCTTGGATTGGATTACATTGAGATAAACCTTTCCGTTGCGCAGTGTATGCAGAGTGTTCTTCCTGAAAAAATCCGGAATCTTCAGCAAAAATATGGCGTAAGACCGGATCAGGTCAATCTGGAAATCACGGAAACAACCTTTGAGAACATCAGCGAGGTTATGCTGGAGAACGTGAACGAGCTGATCCATATGGGTTACACCTTTGCCTTGGATGATTACGGCATCGGCTACTCCAGCATCCAGCGGGTCAACCATCTTCCGCTGAAGCTGATTAAAATTGACAAGAGCATGCTGGATGCGGTTTTTACCGCAGACGGGCGGATGATTCTTGAGTATACGGTGCGTATGATGCGGAGCATACAAAAACAGCTTGTGGCGGAGGGTGTGGAGACGCAGGACGCCGTGGATATTCTGAGGGAGATGGACTGCGATTATATTCAGGGCTTCTATTTCTCTCGACCGCTTCCTGCGGATGAATTTGTCCGCTTTATTGCTGAGAAAAGCAGGATGTAGTTATCCAGGCGTTTTGCTGTTCGGATCGCTTGCAGTTTTCGACGAATGTCGAGGGCTGCGAGCGATCAACTGTTTGAGCGATAGGATGAACGGCCTGCGATGATTTTTTGTTGTGATATTTGCGCGCGTCGATAATAATTGTCCTGGTGGTATTGCATGAGTTTTGCTTTGATTGAGTTAACGCATGATAATCTTCCCGCGGTCAGAACAATCAATCGGGATGATATTCCGGAAGCTTTTGTCGATACTGTGGACACCATTATGGAGATAACAGACTATGGGCGTGACCATGGCTGTCTTGGATATACCTTTGCGGTAGAAATGAGCGGAAAGTATATCGGCTTGATTTTGTTGGGGGAAGCGCTGCACTGGGAAACAGATCCTCCGGAA
The DNA here is from genome assembly GCA_016282135.1 of Oscillospiraceae bacterium. GTDB lineage: Bacteria > Bacillota > Clostridia > Oscillospirales > Oscillospiraceae > JAFRPC01. The sequence goes on along the minus strand of JAEEKA010000034.1, from coordinate 25,051 downwards.
ATGTCCGAGAGGCCCTTTTACAGACTAATGGGCTTTGTGATCGACCAAGCGTTCCGTGGAAACGGGATCGGCAGGGCTGCCCTGGAGAAGACGATTGAAACTGTTTATCGGGAATTCGGACCAAGACCGATTGCGCTTGGCTGCCATCGGGACAACGAAGGGGCGGCGCGCTTCTACACCAGACACGGGTTTCTCAAAACGGTATATCGCGAGTCAGAAGATTATTATTTTCTTCGTTATCCGGAATCCCGCCCGATTATCGATCTGCCTCCCACATCACAGGAAAAGGCTTGATTTTCGGAAAAGGATGAATGAGTTTTTCTTGCTTTCATCGGTGGAATATGATACTATCATTCTATCAATTCGCTGAATATTGAAAGAATCATTCGATTGACGATTGGGAAGTGGAAGCTGTGAAAACAGCAATGATAATTGTCCTTTTGCTAATTGCGCTGATCGTCGCAGCAGCGATTTTGTTCGGATATTCGCTTCTGCGCCTCCCGGTCCGACGCAGGGAAGGGAAGACGCATATTGCCTGTGTCGGAGACAGCGTGACCTACGGCTGCGCACTGCCGCTGTTCTTTTTGCGGCGTTATCCGGCTGTGCTGCGGCGATTGCTTGGCCCGGACTGCCAGGTCGCTGTGTTCGCGGTCAATGACAGAACGCTGCAGAGTACCGGCAACAAGCCCTTCCGGCGGGAGCGGGCCTTCCGCCAAAGCAAGGCTTATTTGCCGGACACGGTGGTTATTCTGCTGGGCACCAACGATTCCAAGGACTGCAATTGGATTTCCGAGGCAGCGTTCCGTCAGCAATACGGGGAGTTGATTTCCGAATACCGCGATTTGCCCTCAAATCCTCGGATTCTGATTTGCACGGTGCCCTGCGCGTTTCCGCCGCTCCGCATTTTTTCCTTTTGCACGAAGGACGCGATGATAAAGCGAATCCCGCTGATTGCGGAGGAAATCAAAGAGATCGCATTGAGAGAAGACGTTGAACTGATTGATCTGTATGCGATTACCGAGGGACGCCCTGGGTTGTTCGGCCCTGACGGTCTCCATCCATCCGCCCGGGGGTCCAAGGCAATCGCCGAAGCGGTCCGTGCGGCAGTTGAACGGGCTGATAATCAAACCGATACGGCAATCTGAACAGAAAAGAGAACGAAAATGATAAAGATGGAAGAAATCCCGGTGGACAGAATAGAGGAATTCTGGGCCTTGCACTTGAAGTATCTGGTGGAGGACGGAATCATCGATGACGCGGAAGATATCGAGTACTTCAGCGGAGCGGAATACAGAGATATTATCCGCTCGAACATGACGAGACAGACAGACCGGCATCACATGGTTTACTTTGTGGAGGCGGGACAAAGAATCGGCGCGGCCCAGTATAACACCTACCAGAGTGAGGACGGGAAATGCTTCATCCTGGATTTTTGGGTGTTCCCGCAGTACCGGGGCTGCGGCAGGGGACATGCCTGCTTTGCCGCGCTTGAGACCTATACGAGGGCCGACGGCGCCCGGTACTATGAAATCAACAGTGAAAAAGAGGACTCTGTTCGTTTTTGGAAATCTCTTGGTTTTATAGAAAACGGAAAAGACGAGTACGATATGCCCTTGTTCATCCGCAGGTAGACGAAGAAAAGAGAGGAAAAAATGGAAAACGTCATTGAGATATCCCAGCTGAACAAATCCTACGGGAAGGTTCACGCTGTCTGTGATCTTTCTTTCCACGTCAAGCGTGGGGAGCTTTTTGCTTTTCTCGGTGTGAACGGAGCGGGAAAATCCACGACGATCTCCGTGATCTGCGGGGAGCTCCGAAAGGACAGCGGCTCCGTTTTGGTCTGCGGCAAGGACGTGGAAAAAGAGCTGGAGTACATCAGCCGGAAGATCGGCGTGGTGTTCCAAAGCGCTGCTTTGGATGTCCAGCTTTCCGTCAAGGATAATTTGCGCAGCCGTGCCGCCCTTTACGGTATTACAGGAAAAGTTTTTGAACAGCGTTTTCAGGAGCTGACCGGGATCCTGGACTTTGCGGATTTTGCGAACCGCCCGCTGAACAAGCTTTCCGGCGGACAGAAGCGCCGGATTGATATTGCCCGGGCGCTGCTGCACAAGCCGGAGATTCTGATCCTCGATGAACCCACCACCGGCCTGGATCCCCAGACGCGGAAGCTGCTCTGGGACGTGATTGAGCGTCTGCGCAGGGAGGAGCAGATGACAGTGTTTCTCACCACGCACTACATGGAGGAAGCTGCTGACTCGGATTACGTTGTAATCATTGACAGCGGAAGGATCGCTGCGGAGGGGTCGCCCCTGGAGCTGAAAAACAAATACGTTGGAGATTACATTACCATCTACGGCAAGTGCGAAGAAGAGCTTGCCGCGCTTGGCATGCCCTGTGAAAGGGTTCGGGACGGGTTCCGGCTTTCCGTCCCCAGTACGGAAAAGGTAACGGAGCTGATTCTGTCCAACCCCGGCCTGTTTCGGGACTACGAGGTCGCAAAGGGGAAAATGGACGATGTTTTCCTGACTGTTACCGGAAAAATCCTGCCGGGGGGTGCGTTGAAATGATCATATTGTGCAATGTGATTCGCAGGAATTTGAAACTGTTTTTCAAGGACAAGGGAATGTTCTTCTCCGCCCTCATCACCCCCCTGATCCTGCTGGTGCTTTACGCGACGTTCCTGGCGAAGCTCTACAGGGACAGCTTCGCAAACGCCCTTCCCGAAGGGTTGGTCATTGCGGAGGAGCTGTTGAACGGTACGGTGACGAGCCAGCTGGTTTCCGCGCTCCTGGCGGTTTCCTGCGTGACGGTTTCTTTCTGCGCCAATTTGATGATGATCAACGACAAGGCCAACGGAATTATCCGGGATTTCACGGTCTCGCCTGTGAAGCGCTCCACCCTTGCCGCCGGGTACTATATCGCTTCCGCGGCCAGTACGCTGATTGTGACCTTCTCGGCTCTTGCGGCCTGCCTGGCCTATCTTGCCACCCAGGGCTGGTATCTGAGCTTTACAGACGTGCTTCTGGTGGCGGGCGACGTCTTCCTGCTTACCCTTTTTGGAACAGCCCTCTCCTCTTGCGTCAACTTTTTCCTGAATACCAACGGCCAGGCCTCCGCGGTGGGTACGATCATCAGCGCGGGCTACGGCTTTATCTGCGGTGCCTACATGCCCATCGCCAGCTTCGGCGAGGGGCTTCAAAAGGTTCTGGCATTCTTCCCCGGCACCTACGGCACCTGCCTGCTGAAAAAGCACATGATGCGGGGCGTTTTTGCCGAAATGGAAAACATCGGTTTTCCGTCTGACGTGATTACGGGCATCAAGGATAGCATCGACGTCAATCTGTATTTCTTCGGCAAAGAGGTGTCTGCGGCTGTGATGTTCGCCGTGCTGGCAGGCGCTGTCCTGATCTTTACCGGCCTGTTTGTTCTGTTCCACGTCCTGCATAAGCGGGCCAGAAAAAGCTGAGGAATGTCCATGAACGAAATCAAAAAAATCATCAAAACAGAGCGGCTGCGAATCCGGCTTTCCTCCGTGAGGGAGATGACGGAATTGATCGAGGCCGAATCCGATCCGGAGCTGAAAGCTGCCTATCGGGAGATGCTGCAAGGCTGTCTGGAGCATCCATCGCAGTGGGAATGGTATGGGATCTGGACCGTTGAAAGGGAAGACGGCCAGCGTGTAGGCGACCTTTGCTTCAAGGGGCTCCCGCCGGACGGTGGCGTGGAGATTGGCTACGGCATTTTGGCGGAGCATCGGGGCAGGGGATACGCCGCCGAAGCGGTTGAAGCTGCGGTGAAGTGGGCGTTGGAGCAGCAAGGCGTGTCCCGCGTGGAGGCAGAAACAGCCCCGGACAACGGAGCGTCCCAACGGATTCTGGAAAAATGCGGTTTCCGCCCCACAGGCATAAACGGTGAAGAAGGCCCGCGCTTCGAGAAGCGGAAGGCGGGGTCAAGGCCATGAGAAGGGTAAAGGTATACGGGACCCTTGGCCCGTCCTGCCGGGCCCGGGAGATTCTTGAGCAAATGCTCCGGGAGGGAATGGATGGCGTCCGTCTGAATTTGTCTCACACGACGTTGTCTGAGTCTTCCGAGCTGATTGACGCTTATCACAGCGCCGCTCTCGGCTGCGGGGTCAGACCGGAACTGCTGATTGATTTACAGGGACCGGAGCTTCGGGTTGGGGCCCTGTCCGCGCCGCTCCCGCTGACGGAGGGAGAATCGTACAGCTTGGAGGACATCCCTTTCCCTGGCGAGCTTCGAGAAATTCTTCCGACTCTGCCGACCGGCCAGGAAGTGCTTTTGGACGATGGAAGGCTGCTGCTGGTGATGGATGCTGTCTCGGCAAAACCGGGTATCCGTCTTCGCGTCATTCGGGGCGGACTGCTGGAGAGCCGGAAGAGCGTTGCCCTTCCGGGCTGCCTCATTCATACGCCTGCTTTGACGGAACGGGACCGGGACCAAATTCGGCAGGCAAAGTCCTATGGAGTGACCGCAGTGATGCAGCCTTTTGTTCGAAACAGGGAGGATCTGCTGGAGGTTCGGCAGGTGTTGGATCGGGCCGGGTGCGAGAAACTTCGACTGCTGGCAAAGGTGGAAAATCGTTCGGGAATTGAACGCCTGGATGAGCTGCTTCCTCACTGTGATGAGATTGTAATTGCCCGGGGCGACCTTGGAAACTCCATGGAGCTCTGGGAGCTTCCCGCAGTCCAAAAGCGGATTGCCCGGGTCTGCCGTGATGCTGGCCGGGATTTCATGGTTGTTACTCAGATGTTAGATTCTATGATCTACAGGCCGGTACCCACCAGAGCGGAAGTCAGCGACATTTTTAACGCCGTGCTGGACGGCGCGGCCTCTGTAATGGTAACAGGGGAGACCGCTGTGGGGGAGCATCCCGTTCAGGTAATCCGATTTCTGTCGCAGACCGTTCGGCAGGCAGAGGCGTTTCAATGAATTGAAAAATGGACGCGGCCCAGGACTGGACCGCGTCCATTTTTCAGCTGCAGCGGGTGATTGCGGTATCTTCGGAGAAGTTTGGAATGTTGTAAAGGACCAAAACCTCGGTGATTTCATTTTCAGATATATAGTTCAACACCGAACCCCGGAAGAAACGAAGATCAATCAGGTGGGTTTGCTGATAATCGTCTACACAGAACTGGGCAAAGCAATTGGCATAGGAATCCTTGAGGATCAGCAGCCGTCCTGTCCCTTCGCCCTCCACCACGGTGTCTGCTTGGTTGGAGTTGAGAAAAACCCCGTACTGTTCAGCGCTGTTCAGGTATTTCCGCTCATAGATACTGTCGGTAACATAGCTGCCGCGATTGTATGCCACAGCGTGAAACTCTTTGCGGTAATAAGCGTCGATGGTATCATAAGCCGAAAATGGGTCATTCGCTTTGGCGTAGCAGGTTCCTCGGAAGCGGTCAGAGAGTTCTTCCCTGATCCAGTCGGAGCGTGGCGCAGTCGTTTTGCCGCTGGACTCCCGCCATTTTGCCCAGGCATAGTACGCGCCAAGGCTGGTCCAGTGGTGATCGGTCCTGTAGAAGATATACGCATCCCGGTGCTTTTCCAGGGCATCCGTCACATCCACAACCTGCAGCCCATGCTCTTTTGCGAGCGTGATGACTGTCTGCTGATCCGCATAGGGCGCGAAGGCGGGCAGCTTGTCTTGCAGAATCTCCCCGGCGGTAGGAACCAACATAAGCTGCAGGGGAATGCCCTTCTCCTCCAGCGTATCCTGCAGCCGCTTTACTGCGTCAATATTTTGCGTCAGTTGCCGAAAGTCATAGTCCCGGTGAATCTCAATCAGATAATCGTCTTCTCCAAAGTATACGCCGCCGATCTCCCGTTTGCCGGAAAGCCGCTCTGCAAGGGTCTTTGCTGCAACCCAGCTATCCCGCAGCGGGAACTGGTCAGCCAGATAGTCCTCAATCTCAGCTTCAAATTTTCCGGAGGCAAGAGAAGACCAGGAAAGGGCCGGAAGCTGTTTCAAGCTGCGCTTTTCCTGCTGAGAATAGTATTGATCCGGCAACAGAAGCTGTGCGGCTGCTCCTGCCAAAACGAGAAAACAGAACAGCCCGGAAATGATAGCGTTTCGCATTCCGTTCTCCTAAAACCGAAAATACAAGAAGGGGTTGTAAGACCCGCTGATTAAATAGGCGATGGAGAGGCCCCAGAGGATAAGGATCCGAATCATGTCAGCAGAGAGCAGCACGCCATGGCCACAGGTTTCCCGGAGCTTGGCGTAAACCGTCTTCATCAGCGGGGTAGCGGCGACTGCACAGATTCCGAGCAGCGGCAGATAGGACAGAAGCAGATACATAGTCCGGCCGCTGCTGAAGCCTGCGCCGGCGCCAAACAGAACCTTCATAAATGAAAGAACCTGCCCCAAATCGTCAAAGGCGAAGAGAACCCAGCCAAGAAGCACCACCAGCATGGTGTAAATATGGCTCGCAAAAGAGGGAATCCTTTTCAGCCACTTCAACAGGAACAGTTTTTCGCAGACCAGCAGAACACCGTAGAATACGCCCCATAAGACAAAATTCCAGCTTGCGCCGTGCCAGAAGCCGGTCAACAGCCAGACGATGGCAATGTTGCGGAGCTGGAGGGGAAGGCCCCTTCGGTTTCCACCCAAAGGAATGTACACATAGTCCCGGAACCACGTACCCAGGCTCATATGCCAACGACGCCAGAATTCGGTTACGCTCCTGGAAACGTAGGGATAGTTAAAGTTCTCCAGGAAACGGAAACCGAACATCCTGCCGAGACCGATGGCCATATCGCTGTAACCGGAAAAGTCAAAATAGATCTGGAAAGCGAAGGCCAAAATGCCAAGCCAGGCCCCAAGGGTGGTGAGCTGCGCGGACTCAGTTTCCGAGATCGTGCTCCAAAGCAGGCCGATGTTGTTGGCAAGCAGAACCTTTTTCCCAAGGCCAGTCACAAAACGTTTCGCACCCTCCCCGAAGGAGTCAAAGCTGTGGTACCGATGATCCAGTTGATCTGCAATATCCTGGTAGCGGACAATCGGACCGGCAATGAGCTGGGGAAATAGAGAGACGTAGGCCCCGAAGGAAAGAATGCTGCGCTGCAGCTTTGCGTCTCCACGGTACACGTCAATGGTATAGCTCATGGTCTGGAAGGTGTAGAATGAGATGCCGATGGGCAGGGGAAGCTCCGGCAGAGGAATGGCGGTGCCGAAAACGCTGTTGACAGTGCCAATCAAAAAATCAGAATACTTGAAGACAAACAGCAGGCCGAGATTTCCGCAAATTGAAATAATCAGACCCAGCTTCTGCCTTGTCGTACCCCGGTGTTTTTCCACGAGCCGACCGCAGCAGTAGTCCAGAATCGTGGAGAAGATCATCAAAACTACATAAACGGGCTCGCCCCAGGCGTAGAAAATCAGACTGAACAGAAACAGCACTGCGTTCTTGCCCTGCCGCGGGACGACATAATAGACCAGCAGAACCGCAGGCAGAAACAGGAAAAGAAAAGTCAGACTGGAAAAAACCATTGGAGATCAGCTCTTGGAGACGGAGGCCAGGTTTTCCGGCAGCGTTCCGATCAATGCCTTAATCGCGCCGTCGATTTTCCGGTACTCCGCTGCGGCAAGCTCCGCTGCTTTCTCAGCATCATCCCCATCATAGGAGGCACCGGCCAGGATAAACATCACGGTTTCGCCTGTGCGATAGAGCCGCGCGCCCTCCACCTTTGCCACACCGAAAGGATACTGCCGAATATAATCGACGGTACGGCTATAGTTTTCGTTCAGAATTTTCACAGCCTCTTCCGCATAGTCATCCTTGCAGTTAAGAACAATCACGGTATCCATGTTCAGGGCAGTAACCAGGGCCTGCTTTCCTACATAGGAAGAGACCTTGGACATGTCGATATCCGCCATCATGGACATCATCATTTCTTCTTCCGGAATATCCACGGTGCAGAGGTATCCGTCTCCCAGGGCCTTGGCCACGGCGGCTTCCACCTCGGAAGGAGTTACTTCGACGATTTTTGGCTCGGTTGCGTGTTTGGTGTCAGTTTCCTTGGCAGGGTCTTTTGTATTCTCTGAGCAGGCAGCCAGCGAGAACAGCATCAGAGCTGCAAGAATGAATATAGCCATTTTTTTCGTTTTCATGAGAAATTACCTCGATTCTGCGAATTATTTGCGTTGGATCCGGACTTGTACGCCGAAATCAGAGCGGCAAAGAACTCCCATGTCGCTTCAAGCTTCCATTAGACGCAATTCCAGCCAAAATGTTCCGGCCGGAGGAAGAAAAATTACAGATAATTTATAGAATAGAATCGGATCCGCGTGGCAGGCAGCGGCCGATGTGCTATAATTTTCTAAAGCTGGTTTTCAGATTATGGCTGCCCATGGGAAAAGGACTTGCGAACCGCAAGTCCTTTTCTGTGTGAAGCGAGGGGATAAGCATCACAGATTCGCAAATCGCCGGGAGCCTGGGCCCTTGAGCCAGAAGTAAAGAGCGGTGTCCAGCACCAGGAACAGCAGCGCAAAGATGCCGAGCCAGGCCGTTGTCCCAAGCTCTCTGCCAAGCCAGAGGTAAAGTCCGGCAAAGGCCATACTCAATCCGATTCCGGAGAAGATCGAGAGGAAGATCGGCGCGCTTTGTTTGATGGGGGTGATCTCATTGGTCCAGTTCAAATTCGGAATCTTAAGACCCAGAAACAGGCCATAAAGCGCAAACATGATTGCGTTCAGAATTGATACAGCCAGCATCAAAAGCTTTTCCACAAGGCTTGCGGGGGCAAGCAGCACAATCACAACACTGCAAAAAAGAGTCGGAACAGCCGCGAGGCTCAAATGCAGGAACAGCTTCGCCCGGAGCACCTGCCAGGGCGTGACGGGAAGACACTGCACCTGCCAGATGGAACGGCCTTCCAGGGAAACGGAAGGGGTCGAAATATCCACCATGCCTCCCAGCATGCAGCAGACGGCGCAGAGCATTACGGGAACGATGCTGGCAAGACTGCCCGAAAGCATCGAAACTGAAAGTAGTTTATCTCCTTGTATCAGCAGATAAATGCCGAATCCAAGCAACAGCAGCAAAGCCATCCCGCAGTTCAGCATATAATTTGCACTGGTGGTGAAGCGATACCACTCCTTCCGGAACAGAGCGGCGGAAGCAGAGCCCTGGCGGACAGCTTTTTCACGGTATACTGCTCGTTTTGGAGTCGGTGTAGCAGTGGAAATATTCAGGAAGGTTTTTTTCAGGATCAGCCAGATCAGAGACAGCAGCAGAGCTACGCCGACGGCCCAGCACAGCATGCCCAGCCAGTCGCCCTCACCGATCCGACCGAAGAGATAGATCGGGTAGGCGGAGTTCCGAATGGATTCTCCCACACGGATCATGATGGTCAGCAGATTCTGAACCTCTTTCATCACTTTGAAGTAGACAAAGTAGTACAAACCGACGAAGACCAGGGCAATCAAAACGGTAAGGAAACTGCGGTTTTTCAGCCGTTGGCTGAGCTTCGCTACCACCCAGCCCAGCAGGCAGGAAAGTCCCAGTACGATCAAAGAGACCAGGAGAATTATTACCAGTCCGCCGATCAGGTTAGAGACGGTAACACCGCCGGTGATCCAAAATACTGCCACAGCGGGGATAATAATCATGCCGGAATAGAGCAGACCCATAAAGTAGACGCCGCAAAGCCGGGAGAGAATCACGTCCCGGATGGGGATTGGCATGGACAGGAGCAGATCGTTGTCTTTGGCCAGATAGAGGCTGAAGCAGGTGCTGAAAATGCTGCCGAAGGTGCCGAACACAACGGCTGCGCCGCCGGTAAGGACAAAATACATCCAGCCCATTTCGATTGTCAGTAAATCCTCACAGATAGACAGACAGAGTGCAGCGAAAGCGCCGGCGAGATAAAGCGCCGCGAGCGCCAGCAGTATGATTGTTCCGATTCCGGAGCGAGCAGCTTTGCCTTTTTCCCCGGAGCTGCTCGCCCGCCTCCTGCGGAAGGTACGAATCAGCATTTCCGAGACCTGTTTTTTGATGAGTACTTTCAGCATGTCTCATCCTCCAACTCCAGGAAGACCTCCTCCAGAGAATCGTCTCCCTTGACTTCTTCCATGGTGCCTGAGCGAATCAGCCGTCCCTGTTTGATGATGGCGACCCGATCGCAAAGCTTTTCCGCAACCTCCAGAACGTGGGTGGAGAAGAAAATGGCGCCGCCGCTGTTACAGTGCTCCCGCATCATTTGCTTGAGCAGATGGGATGCCTTCGGGTCCAGCCCCACGAAGGGCTCGTCCATCAGAATCAGCCGGGGCGTGTGGATCCAGGCGGAGATGATGGCAAGCTTTTGCTTCATGCCGTGGGAGTAGGCGGAGATGGGCTGGGCCAGATCGGAGGTCAACTCCAGCCGATCCGCCAGCTCCCGGATGCGTCTGCTCCGATCCTCGGGGCTGACGCCGAAAACATCGGCAATGAAGTTCAGATATTTGATGCCGGTCATGTAATCGTAGAGATCCGGGTTGTCGGGAATGTAAGCGATTTTTGCCTTGCAGCCGAGGGGATCGGCCTGCAGGTCCAGGCCGTCAATGGTAATTGTGCCGGAATCATACTGCATAATACCGACAGCAGCCTTCAGCGTGGTGGTTTTTCCCGCGCCGTTGTGACCGATGAAGCCGTAAATTTCCCCCGGAGCAATGCGCAGACTCAGATCATCCACTGCGACCTTGTCTCCGTACCGTTTTGTGAGATGAGAGATATTGAGCATGTTGTTGCCTCCTGTTCTTGATTCGCGATTGCAGATGCATAATAGGTCTTATTCCGAACATTATAGTTTATTCAAATTAATTTTGCAAGAATTATTTACGCGTCCAACATTTCCTTGCTTTTGTTCCTCGCCTTTGCTATAATTATTCCGGAAAATGGAGCGAAAATGCGGGGAGCGTACGGTATGGACAAGCTTTCGGCTGCGCGGGCGGTAATCGACCGGATCGATGCGGAAATGGCTCGGCTTTTTGAACATAGAATGACTGCAGCGGCGGAGATCGCCGCCTGGAAGCAGGCGAACGGCCGTCCTGTGCGGGACTCTGCCCGGGAGCGGGAGGTTCTGGACCGGAACAGCGCCCGAATCTCGGATCCCGTCCTGCGCACCCATTACACGGCGTTTCTGGAAGGGCTGATGGCAGAATCCCGCCTTTATCAGCAGTCGCTTCTGCACCCGGAGCTCCTGTGGGTCCGTGCCGCCTCCGGCGCTTATCCCATTTATCTTTGCTCCGGCGCTCTGCGGGAGGCCGGCGACGTTCTGGAGCTGGACCGTACCGTATTCATCGTCACGGACAAAGGGGTTCCGGCTTCCTACGCGGATGCACTGGCCGCCCAGTGCCGCCGGGCGGTGGTCCATACCGTTCCCCAGGGGGAGGGCAGCAAGGCTCCCGCCGTGCTGGAGACCCTGCTGGAGGCAATGCTCCGGGCCGGAATGACTCGCTCCGACTGTGTGGCCGCCGTGGGCGGCGGCGTGGTGGGAGATTTGGCGGGGCTTGCAGCCTCCCTCTATATGCGTGGCATCGATTTTTACAATGTCCCAACGACTTTGCTGTCTATGGTGGATTCCTCTGTAGGCGGTAAGACGGCCGTGAATTTGGGCGGCGTTAAAAACGCCGTCGGGACCTTCTGGCAGCCCAAGGCCGTCCTGATCGACCCCGATGTATTGAAAACGCTGTCTGCCCGACACGTATCCAACGGCCTTGCCGAAGCGCTCAAGATGGCCGTGACCCACGATCCGGCCCTGTTCGCCCGTTTCGAGAACTCTGCGGGCTACGGTCCCGTGGAGGACCTGATTGCCGCCTGCCTGCGGATGAAACGCGCCGTGGTGGAGGCGGACGAGCGGGAGCGGGGACTGCGCCGTGTGCTGAACTTCGGCCACACTCTGGGCCATGGCCTGGAGGCTGCGGCGGAGGGCCGACTTCTCCATGGAGAATGCGTCGCCCTTGGCATGCTTCCCATGTGCACCCCGGGGGTCCGCGCACGTATTATTCCCGTGCTGGAGCGCTATGGATTGCCTGTCAGGGCGAACTTCGACGTGGACACGGCGATGCGGGCGATTTCGCACGACAAAAAATCCTCGGACGGTCTCATAGAGATTGTCACGGTTCCGGAACTTGGCCGATTTGCGTTTCAACGTGTCACGCTTTCGGAATTGCGTGAAAGGCTTTTGATGTGTATAGAGGAGCAGAGATGAACAATACCTTTGGAACCCATATCACCGTAACACTTTTTGGTGAAAGCCACGGGCCGGAGCTCGGCTGCGTGGTGGACGGGCTGCGGCCCGGTCTGCGGGTGGACGAGGACGAGATCGCCCGCAGGCTTGCTCAGCGACGGCCTGCCGGACCGCTTTCCACCGCACGGGTGGAGCCGGATCCCTTCCGTGTCGTCAGCGGCGTCTGGAAGGGACGCACCACGGGGACACCCTTGTGCATCCTGATACCCAATCTGGAATCAAAGAGCGAAGATTATGTAAACTTATCAAACGTGCCCCGACCCGGTCATGCGGATTACACGGGCTTTGTCAAATACCGGGGCTTTGCCGATCCCCGGGGCGGCGGGCACTTTTCCGGGCGGCTGACCGCAGCGCTGGTGGCTGCTGGAGCCATCTTTCTGACGGCCCTGCGGGGGCGGGGCGTCACGCTGGGGACCCATATCGCCCGCTGCGCCGGAGTCGCAGATCGGCCCTTTGAAACGCTTCCTGACGATTTAAAGGCCTTGGAGTGTGCGGCTTTTCCTGTGCTGGATCCTAGAAGGGGAGAGGCGATGCAGGCCTCGATCCTGGAAGCCGCCCAGGCGGGGGACAGCGTGGGCGGCGTTTTGGAAACCGCTGTCACCGGACTTCCCGCGGGCCTGGGCGCTCCCTGGTTTGATACTGTGGAGGGCCTGCTGTCTCACGCCCTGTTCTCCATCCCAGCCGTAAAAGGGGTGGAGTTCGGCGACGGCTTCGCCTTGGCGGAGCGGCGGGGCTCCCAGGCCAACGATCCCTTCCGCATGGAGGCGGGAGGGGTCGTCACGGAGACAAACCACAACGGCGGCGTCAACGGCGGCATCACCAACGGCATGCCGCTGATCTTCCGCACCGTCATCAAACCGACTCCTTCTATCGCAATTGCGCAACGGACGGTGGATCTTTCCACGAACACAAACACAGAAATCACCGTCCGGGGACGTCACGACCCCTGCATCGTTCCCCGGGCCCGGGCGATACAGGACGCGGTGACCGCTTTCGTCCTCCTGGATCTGCTGGAGGCGTCGTATTGACAATACTGCGAATTATAACCCAGGGACAAGCATCGTTTGTCCGTGGGAGAGGTCTGATCTATGGGCGCTTATTATCTGATCGGGGAACACCTGTCCCACAGCTTTTCCCCGGAAATCCATCGGAGCTTTGGACGCTATGACTACGCGCTCCAAGAGCTCGTTCCCGATGAATTGGGAGAATTTCTGAAAACAAAACACTTTTCCGGCCTGAACGTCACCATTCCGTATAAGCAGACGGTGATCCCCTATCTGGATCGGCTGGATCCGCAGGCCGCCGCCATCGGCGCGGTGAATACCATTGTCAACCGGGACGGCGTGCTCTGGGGGTATAATACTGATTTCGGCGGCATGCTGGCCTCCCTCAACGCCTTGGGCTGCGGGAGCCTTGCGGGCAAGACCGTCCTGATCCTGGGCACCGGCGGTACTTCCAAGACCGCCTTGGCAGTTTGCGAGGCGCTGGGGGTAGGGAAAACCGTGCTTGTCAGCCGCAGTGGGAAAGTCAACGCTTTGAGCTGCGACGAAGCACTGCGGCAGTGCCCGGATGCCGCGTGGATCATTAACTGTACCCCTGTCGGTATGTACCCGGATTTGGATGGTCGGCCGGTCAAGCTTGCCGCTGTCAATTCCGGTCATTCTGAGCAAAGCGAAGAATCCGCCCCATTCCCGCAGCTGCAAGCTGTCTTTGACTGTGTATATAACCCCCTGCGGACTCGGCTTATTTTGGAGGCCATGGCGCGGGGAATCACAGCGGCGGGCGGTCTATACATGTTGGTGAAGCAGGCTGCGCTTGCCTGCGAATTGTTTACCGGGCGTCCGGTGAAGGAGTTCGACGTGGAGCAAGTCTGCAAAAAACTGCGGATTGCCCGGGAGAATCTGGTGCTGGTCGGTATGCCCGGCTCCGGAAAGACTTCGGTTGGCCGCCTTCTTGCCGAGAAAACCGGTCGAAGTTTTGTGGACCTGGACGATGAAATCGTCAGGAGGGCAGGGAAGTCCATACCTGCCGTCTTTTCCCAGAATGGAGAGAGCGCTTTCCGGGATATGGAGACAGCTGTTGTTCGGGCTGTTTCAGCCGAGGGCGGAAAGATCATCGCCACCGGCGGCGGGACAATTCTACGGGAAGAGAATGTTTGCAGTCTGAAACAAAACGGACGCCTTATTTTTCTGAACCGTCCTTTGGAGGGGTTGGTTCCCACTGAAAATCGCCCCTTAGGCGATACGCCGGAAAAGCTTCATGCGCTTTATGCGGAGCGGTATTCCCGCTATGTTTCAGCCGCGGATTTTGAGATACCAAATCAGGGCAGTATCGAGGACGCGGTCTGCTCGATCCGTACCTTGCTTTCGCTGTAGCGCGAACTATCTATTCGTAATATCGCTGCAAGTATCTGACTCGTAATTTGATCCTTGAGAGGAATTTTTGCGATGAAACTGTTGATTTTGAACGGACCTAGTCTCAACATGCTGGGAGTCCGGGAACCGGAAATTTACGGGAACAATACATATTTTGATTTATGTAAACTAATTGAAGCCCATGCAGCGGAAATTGGAGCGGAAGTTGAAATTCGGCAGACCAACCACGAAGGTGTTCTGGTGGACTGGATTCAGGAGGCCAGAGGCTGTTTTGACGGAATCATTCTGAATCCCGCAGCTTATACCCACACCTCCGTTGCCCTGCTGGACGCGTTGTTGGCTGTACAGATCCCCACAGTGGAGGTTCATATCTCCGATCCCATGCGGCGGGAAGCTTTCCGTCGGATCAGTTACGTCCGGGAGGCCTGTATAGAAACCATTGCGGGAAAGGGCCTGAACGGTTATCTGGAAGCGATTGATTTTCTGTGTGGACAGGAGAAGATCCAATGAAATTATCAATCAAGCAATCTCAGGCCTCCGGCTCTGTGGTTGTTCCCCCATCCAAGAGTATGGCGCACCGGCAGCTGATCGCTGCGGCCCTGGGCAGTGAGCCCCGCTTGGTAGAAAACCTGGAATGGTCCGATGATATTCTTGCAACCTTGGATTGTCTGCGTGCATTGGGGGCCAGTGTAGAACGCTCCGAAGGCGCGGTCTCAGTAGGAGGAGGACTGTATCCCTGCTCCGTTTCCAGGGGGAGCGTTGTCATCGGCGGCTTGAATCCCTTTGTCCAGGGGGAACCCGTCACCCTGCCCTGCAGAGAATCCGGCAGCACGCTTCGCTTTTTCCTTCCTCTTGCCTTGCTTTCCGGCCGGGAGGTTACTTTTACCGGCACGCCTCGGCTGTTGGAGCGGCCCTTGGAGCCCTATGAGCGCATCTGCGCCCGGCAGCGGCTTTTTTATGACCGGCAGGCAGACAGTCTGACGGTTAAAGGTCCGCTGCGCCCGGATGATTTTGAGATCCCTGGGGATCTCAGCAGTCAGTTTGTCACCGGCATGTTTTACGCACTTCCGTTTTTGGGAGAACCCAGCCGGGTTTCTGTCCTGCCGCCTGTGGAGAGTCGGCCTTATATAGACATGACCCTTGCCGTTTTGCGAAACTACGGCATTCGTATTGTCGGCGTGGGAAATGATCGTTATCATATCCCCGCCAAGCAAAAATATCGCCCCCATCCTGTCCGGGTGGAAGGCGATTGGTCCAGTGCGGCCTATTTGCAAGCGCTGAACTTTCTGGGCGGCCATATCCACATTCAGGGCCTGGACAGACTGAGCACCCAAGGCGACAAGGTTTTTTCCGCTTATCTGCGAACCATGCAGGGCAAAAAGCCTGTCTTGAACGTCGCCGACACGCCGGATCTGGCGCCGATTCTGATGGCTGTTGCGGCTGCAGGGCGCGGCGCTGTTCTGGAGGGGACCGCTCGCCTGCAATACAAGGAATCTGACCGAGGTACTGCCATGGCCAGGGAACTGCAAAAGTTTGGAATTCAGGCGTTTGTAGATGAAAACCGAATTTGGGTTGAGGACGGAACCCTTCAAACGCCGTCCGAAGTGTTGGATAGTCACGGCGACCACCGGATTGCAATGGCATTGACGGTTCTTTTGACCCTGGTGGGCGGCGAACTCAATGGGGCGGAGGCTGTGGCAAAGAGCTGGCCCGGCTTCTTTGAGGCTTTGCAAGGATTGGGGATTCTGATCTCAAAGGCGGAGGAAAACGAAGTTGAAGATGGATCTGGAATTTGAACGAAAGCTGACGATTCCCATGGAGACCAAGCAGCTTTTCCCGGTGACAGCGGAGCTTGCGGAAATCGTTGACGCCAGAGCCCGGATTCTGCGGGATATTTTTGAGGGGCGCGACCAGCGCTGCCTGTTGATCATTGGCCCCTGCTCCGCGGACAACGCGGAGAGCGTCATCGCTTACCTGGCCCGGCTTCGGGATGTGCAGGAGCGGGTGCTGGAGCGAATCTTCATTGTCCCCCGGGTTTTTTCCAACAAACCCCGTACCAATGGCGAGGGCTACATGGGCTTGGTTCATCAGCCTGACGCGGCGGGCAGACCAGATCCCTTCAAGGGGATCATCGCGGTTCGCTCGCTCCACCTGCGGGCCCTGCGGGAGACGGAATTTACCTGTGCCGATGAGCTGCTTTACCCGGAAACCCACCGCTATCTGGACGACCTGCTGGCTTATGTTACGGTGGGCGCCCGTTCTGTGGAGGATCAGCAGCATCGCTTGACGGCATCGGGGCTTGGCATCCCTGTGGGGATGAAGAATCCTACCCATGGTGATTTGGACGTAATGTTGAACGCAATTCACGCCGCTCAAACCGGTCACAGTTTTATTTACCGCGGCTGGGCGGTCCACTCCCGGGGCAATCCCTTGGCCCACGCAGTTCTGCGGGGACGAACGGAAGCAGGAAAAAGCGTTCCCAATTACAGCTACGACGATCTGCGGCGCCTTGCGGACCGCTACCTGGCTTCCGGAGCCCAAAATCCCTCCATTCTGATTGACGCCAGCCATGCAAACTCCGGAAAGGATCCCTTCCGGCAGCCGGAGGTCGTGCGCGACGTGATTCAAAGCCGTCGCCGGGACCCGGAGCTGGCCCGTCTGGTCAAGGGCTTTTTGGTAGAAAGCTACATCGAAGATGGCAGTCAGCAGCCCGGCGGCGGCGTTTTCGGCCAGTCAATCACCGATCCCTGCCTTGGCTGGGAAAAGACGGAGCGCCTGATCCTTGAAATTGCAGAAAACGTTTGTATATAGCTTCGGCTTTCTGCCCGCCCATATCCACAAGAGTGTGGGGCCTTGCCCGGAAGCGCAAGGCATGGAATCCAAACCCTATACTGACAGTATAATAAATTTTTTTATTTTCGTATTAGTAGTGTCTTCCATTATTGTGGAAAACATAATATAATGCGGAAAAGGCGTTGGATACTTTAATACTATTCTTACAAGGAGGACACAAATGAAAGCACCGTTTTCCCCTTATCTCAACCGAATCACCCCGGCGCTTCGTGCGCTGCTGGAGGATCTCGGGCGGGATTACGAGTACGTCAGCCTGTTGTCGACGGATTCTGTCGGCTTCTCGACGTCCATCTCCCAGCGCAGCAAAAACGTTTCCGGCAAGAACATGACAACGGAGCGAGGAACTGTTGTTCGAGTTTACAAGGGCGGGCAATACAGCGAATGCGCTTTCAACCAGCTCGATACTGCCCGGGTAGGAGAAAAGGCCCGCAAGATCCGCTGTGAACTGGAAAAGCAGTTTGCTATGCTCGATCGGGCCGGAATGTCGGCTTACGAGACGGGGATGCTTGCGGACGAACCACTGGAGTTGTTTGTCGAAAAAGAAACCGAGCAGCTTCCGGAGAAGACCGACCTGAGCACTCTGGTCGAGAAGCTCACAGCGCTTTCCGGCGAAGGTGTCAAAACCATTCCCGGGGCTTTGGACTGCATCACTAGTGCCAGCAGCACCCATATCTCCAAGCTCTTCCTGACGAAGAATCGCTTTCTCCGCCAGAGCTACGTCTATACCGAGGCCAGCATCGCAGCCTACGCGCCCAATGAACAGGGCGAAATGAAGATCGTGCACCGGGGTGTGTCCGGCTGCTGCGGCCCGGAGATCCTGGAAGGCCTGAAGGAAAAGCTTTCGGAGCTTCCTGAGACGATGCAGGACGTGCTTGGCGCCGAAAAGATTGTTCCGGGTGAGTATGAGATCATCGCCGATCCTACTGTCACAGGCCTGATTGCGCATGAGGCCTTCGGCCATGGCGTGGAGATGGATATGTTTGTCAAGGGCCGGGCCCTTGGCGCGGAATACATTGACAAGCGGGTGGGCAGCGACAAGGTTACCATGCATGAGGGCGCGCTGTGTGCCGAAAGTGTTACCGCTTACGTCTTCGACGATGAAGGCACCCTGGCGGGTGACGTGATCGAGATCGACCACGGCATCCTCAAAACCGGTATCTGCGACGCTCTGGCCGCCCTGCGCCTGGGCACAAAGCCTACCGGCAACGGCAAGCGCGAGAACTACGCCCACAAGGCTTACACCCGCATGACCAACACCCTGTTTGACTCCGGCAATGACGAGCTGGAGGACATGATTGCCTCCATTTCCTACGGCTATCTGCTGCGGGGCATGCAGAGCGGCATGGAGGACCCGAAGCATTGGGGTATCCAGTGCATCATCGATCGGGGCTACGAGATCCGCGACGGCAAACTCACCGGCAAGGTGGTCTCTCCCATTGTTATGACCGGCTACGTCCCGGATCTGCTGGGTTCCATCTCTATGGCCAGCCCTGACCGTCGGGTGGAGGGCAACGGAGCCTGCGGCAAGGGACACAAGGAATGGGTCAAGGTCGCTGACGGCGGCCCCTATCTCAAGATGAAAGCGAGGCTTGGATAATGCTGGATATTATCAAGAAAAAGCTGGCGGCCCTGGGCTGCGACGCTTGGAAGCTGACGGAAACCGTCAATCGCGGCTGGGAATTCTACGTCATTCGGGACAGACTGGATCAGAATCGCGCCACGGAAGTGAAGACCATCAGTGTGGATGTGTTCAAATCGATTGAAAACGGGAAGTTCCTCGGCAGTGCCTCCGGCGAGATTCCGCCCACAGCTTCTGAGGAGGAGATTGATGAGCGCCTGGCTGCGCTGCTCTATCAGGCCGGACTGGTCAAGAACCCGTATTATACGCTTCAGGACAAGCAGGTGGATGTGCCGGAAAAGCGGGAGCCAGTAGATGTGGAGCAGATTGCGGAGAATTTTTTCCGGGCCATCCGCTCGGTGGAGCAGACGAAAACGGAGGACATCAACTCCTACGAAATCTTTGTCAGCGAGATCACACGGCACACCCTGAACTCCAACGGTGTGGAATACACCTGCACCTATCCCAAGTCCACCGTTGAAATGGTGGTCAACGCCCGCAAAGACGGACATGAGATTGAGCTCTACCGTATCTACACCTCCGGCACCTGCGACGCGGAAAAGCTGAGAAGCGACGTGGCTGACGTGCTCCGCTTTGGCCGGGATCGCCTGACCGCCGTCCCGACGCCCAAGCTTGGGACCGGAGCCGTAGTCTTCTCCACCGGCGACGCGGTAGAGATTTACAATTATTTCGTTTTCCGTATGAACGCCACGATGAAGTACCGCAGATTCTCTGATTGGGAGATCGGTAAGCCGGTGGTGGAGAACGCCCAAGGCGACATTATCAGCGTGGAAGCCGTTTCCTCCCTGCCCAATTCCTCCAGAGATTACCCCGTGGACGAGGAGGGCGCCGTCATCCGGGACCGTTGGCTCATTCGGGACGGCGTGGCTGAAAACTTCTTTGGCTCCCGCCAGTACAGCCAGTATTTGGGCCTTCAGGACAGCTCCAACGTCTACAACGTCCGTTTTTCAGGCGGCAAGGAGAGCGCCGAGCAGATCCGCCGCGGCGACTATCTGGAGGTTGTAGAATTCTCAGACTTCCATGTGGATCCTATGGGCGGCGACATTGCGGGCGAGATCCGTGTGGGCTATTGGCACCATGACGGAAAGATCACCGTGGTCACCGGCGGCTCCGTATCCGGCAATATGCTGGAGGCAGCCCGCACTATGACCTTCTCCAGCGAGACCCGGCAATTCGATACTCACGTGATCCCCGCCGTCACAAGGCTGGAGGGCCTGCGAATTACCGGCGTGGCAGACGTGGAGTAATACTGAATTCCCATAAGCTGAAAAATTCCCCTTCCGGCAAACCGGAAGGGGAATTTTACCATCTGAAACAGTGTCTTAGAAGGGCATTTCGCCGTCGTCCTCGTCAAACTCAAACTCCAGCAGCTCGCCGCACTTGGAGCAGGGCTTGGAGCCTTCTAAGAGGTCTTTTTCGCTAAACTGATGAACTTCGCCGCACTTGGGACAGGTAACCTCATAGACGGGATCCTCGTCATAGTCGAAGTCGTCGTCGCCGAGATCGTACTCGCCGTCGTCATAGTCCATGTAGTCATCGTCGTCATAATCGTCGTCATCTTCATCCATCAGGAATTCGTCGATGGCGTCCAGATTTTCTTCGATTTCATCCAGTTCGTCGGAGACGGCAATGGCGTTATCCTCCAGGTCGTCAATGGAGACAGCCATATCCTGGAGCAGGTCCACCACGGCCTTCAGCAGGCGGTTTTCGTCCTTTTCAGTGTCGAGCTTGATGCCATCCATCAGGCCCTTCAAGTATGCTGCTTTTTCTGCAAGTGTCATGGTGCATTGCTCCTTTCATTGTGAGAACGTCAGGTAGTTCAATCCTCAGCTGTCGATTGCGGCTTAGCCCTTGGCGCGGCCCATGTATTCACCGGTGCGGGTGTCGATCTGGATCACGTCGCCTTCGTTGATAAACAGGGGAATCTTGACCTCAGCGCCGGTTTCCAGGGTGCCGGGCTTCAGCGTGTTAGTGGCGGTGTTGCCGGCGAGGCCAGGCTCGGTGTGTGTGACTTCCAGGAACACGAAGTTGGGGCACTCCACGCCGAAGACGTTGCCCTTGTAGGACAGAAGCGTGCACTCTTCGTTTTCCTTTACGAACTTGAAGGCGTCGGGCAGGACGTCCTTGCCCAGGGGGACCATGTCGAAGGTCTCGTTGTCCATGAAGTAGTACAGATCGCCGTCGTTATAGGAGTAGGCCATTTTCTTGCGCTCTACGAAAGCTTCCTCGAACTTGGCGGTGGGGTTGAAGGAGGTCTCGGTCACGCCGCCGGTGATGATGTTTCTCATCTTGGTGCGGACAAAGGCCGCACCCTTGCCGGGCTTGACGTGCTGGAACTCCACGACCTGATAGATCTTGCCGTCCATCTCAAAGGTCTTGCCGTTTCTGAAATCACCAGCGGTAATGGTTGCCATATATGTTTCCTCCAAAACTATAGATTATTCGGAATTTTACCGGCCTATTATATACGATACGCCGATTTTTTGCAAGAGTTTTTTTCTATCACCGGGAAAAACTCTGCGAGAAACGCTGTTTTTTTGCCCGATGCCTGCCAACCATGCAGCAAATGCCACCGACGATCAAAACCAGTGAACCAAGGCCCAAACCGTAGAAGCCTACGGACAGGAATCTGGTAAAGCTATATTCGCCATACTTGACAAGCTCATACACCCACAGGCCGAGACCGGCGATTCCGGTGAGAACCTGGGCAAAGCCAATACCGGAAAGAGCAAAGCCGATTCCAAGGGCGGCGAAACCGAGGAAGAAATAGGTGTCCGAAAAGTCATCGATCAAGATGTCCGGCTGCAGATCAATCATGTTCTGGCTTTCTCCATAGGCGGAAAGATAGGGAAGAAACACACTGCCAAGCAAAATCAGCGCACCGATCAGGCCAATGAGGCGCAGGCCAAAGGAGAGGCCCCTGCGCGCACCGGGCTGCTGGTACATGGGCTGCTGATACCGCTGGTACTGCTGCTGGTACTGTTGCTGGTATTGCGGCTGCTGGTACTGCGGCTGGTGCTGCTGCTGCGGGGCGGCCCGCTCGGCAGGAGCGCCCAGAGAGTATCCGCAACTTCCGCAGAATTTTGAGCTGTCGCGTAGTTGGGTCCCGCATTTCGGACAAAACATTTCCCGCACCTCTTTCTATATTTTGTTGTGTAAATCGGCTCGCTTCTTATGCTTCGATGATAATCAGCTGCTTGGGAGAATGAGCCAGGTTTTCCACGCCGTCTTCCTTAATAATGACGCAGTCCTCAATCCGGACGCCGAACTTGTCGGGGATATAGATGCCGGGCTCCGCGGAGCTGACACAGCCCGCGGGCATGGGCTTGTCATTGGAGGGATTGCAGTTGGGGGACTCGTGGACCAGCAGGCCCAGGCAGTGGCCGTATCCATGGCCGAAACAATCGCCGTAACCGGCGTCGGCAATGACCTTCCGGGCAGCCCCGTCGATAGCCTGACCCGTGATGCCGGCTTTGGTGATGGCGATACCGGCCAACTGTGCCTTCAGAACGGTCTCATAGACAAGCTTCATTTCGTCGGTGGCGTAACCCAGAGCTACGGTCCGGGTCATGTCGGAGCAGTAGTCCTTGTAGACTACGCCGAAGTCCATGGTGATGAAGTCGCCCTTTTGCAGCTTCCGCTCGCCGGGGACGCCGTGGGGCATGGAGGTGTTGGGGCCGGAGACGACGATGGGAGCGAAGGACAATCCTTCGGCGCCGTTTTTGTACAGGCAGTAAATCAGCTCCGCGCAGAGCTCTTTTTCAGTCATACCCACCTTGATCCGCTTGCAGACCTCGGTAAAAGCCTTGTCGGTGATGGATTGTGCCTCCCGCATCCGCTGGAGCTCATATTCCTCCTTTACCACCCGGAATGCGTTGATGTCCTGTTGGCAGGGGATCAGTTTGGCGTTCAGCTTTTCCTCGTAGGTGCGGAACTCTGCGACCGTCAGGAAATCTTCCTCGAAGCCAAGCGTGAAAACTTCAAACTCCTCGATGGCCTGGTTGATCTGCTTGATGTAGCCGTTGTCCTTGGCAACCATGCGGACGTCAAAGCCCTTGAGGTTCTTTTCCGCGGTCTCGATGTACCGGGAGTCGGTGTAGTACCGGCAGCCCTTTTTGGTGACGATGGCAACGCCCTCGTCTACGTTGAATTCGGCGCAGTACTTACGGGAGATGGGGCTGGTGAGAAGCAGACCGTCATAGCTGCCCTTGTCCAGCAGAGAAAGATACTTTTCCAGGTTTGTCATGGCTTTGTTACTCTCCTTTTTCTTGCAAGATAGATAAACGGCTGCTCCGCTCCGTGGCGAAGCTTCAGCCAAATGTTGTGCAGGTGAATGGGCTTGACCAGAATGGAGGTGGCGCCGGCGCAGTTGGCGCCCAGCACGTCCGTGAAGATCTGGTCGCCTGCCAGGGCGGCCTGCCCGGGCTTTGCGTTGAACTGGGCAAGGCATCGATTGATTCCCAGTCCGGTGGGCTTTTTGGAATGGGTGATACAGGCGATGTCATGCTCTCGGCAGAATCCGGCAGCCTTGTCCTTTTTGCTGTTGGAGACCACGCAAAGCCGGATACCGTCCTGCTTCATTCTGCCGATCCAGGACAGCAGCTCCTCGGTAGGAATCCGGGATGTGTAGGGAAGCATGGTGTTGTCAAAGTCCAGCATTAGCAGGTCGATTCCCATTTGACGCAGGAATTCCGGCGTCACGTCCGTCAGCTTTTGAAAAATCAGCTTTGGCAGCAGGGAAAAGGGCATAAATGAAGCACCGCCTTCATAGAGTGTCAGGGAACAAAATCAATCCTCTTGTTATTATAACACTAAATATGGGTATTGTCCATGGAAACTTTCGTATATTTTGCGGAAAATCAAAAAATACCGGAGTCAGGGATGAACCTTTCGGCGTGGTACGGGTTTACGGCGGAGGGTTTGTGGCGGAACAAGCCGCTCCCGCCGAAGGAAACAGGGATTTTGATTGACGACCGTTTTCTTCCAAATCGATTCGGAATACTTGCGGCGCTTCGGGCTTTGGAAGCGTGGAACGGAATTGTTATCCTGGACTTTGAGAGACCGCATGAGGGCTTGCTGTCAAATTTTGCCAAGAGTCTTTCCGGGAAACGCCTGGTGCTGCCCCCTGCCTACGCCGATTTGACTTGTGACGCAGTTTTAGTCGGTCCCTGGCGGGCAGAGTGTGATTTTCCCGGCTGGCTGTCTTCCCAGCGGGAAAGGTTTGGTCACGTGGTTTTGGACGCTGCGCCGCTGCGGGTACAATGTCGTCCCGGAGGATGCAGAATCCCGTGGACGAAGCCGCTTCCGGAACGGGGTTATCCATGTCCGTGTCTGGGCTGTTTGCACCTTCGACTACCGGATGGTTCCATCCTGTTCTGGGACACAGAGCAGACCTTTCTTGCCCGTTTGAATAAAGCGGGGAATCCCCTTATCCTGTTCCTTTCCGATTTGGACGCCCTCCCTGACGTTTCAACACTCTCATAACGCGGCAAAAACGTGCGCCGCTGTTGCGTACCATTAGTCATTGTGAGGTGGTGCGTCTACGGCTGTGACAATCAATCTCTTTTGTCTTTGAGTTTTTTGAATAATCTGAAAAATAACAGTTGACAAAGGCACAAAATCGTTATATAATACGCGAGCATGAACGCCAGACCGCGTTCCTGCCGAAGCGGGGGAGACCGCCGCGGACAAGAGAATATGGAGTGGTATCGAAGCGGTCATAACGAGCACGACTGGAAATCGTGTGTACGTCAAAAGCGTACCGAGGGTTCGAATCCCTCCCACTCCGCCATCAAAGAGACCTCTTTTGTCTACCAGGGCAAAAGAGGTTTTCTTTCGTTAAAGGATTGAAAAGCTCACATTTTTCGAGTATAACGAAAAAGAAATTAGATCGACAAACCGGGATTTGTCGGGATACCTGTCGGCAAGTAAAATC
>JAEEKA010000033.1 GCA_016282135.1 Oscillospiraceae bacterium | reverse complement strand
CTTGTTGGTGTCCTCCTCCACGCCCTCCCGGACGCCCACGTCCAGATCCTCGGCGTTGAAGTCGTTGAAGACGTAGTATTTTTCCAGCTTGGAGGTGTCAAAGTACACGTTGCCTCCCGCCAGATAGGCGTAGCCCTTGTCGATCAGCGTCTCGATGATGTGGATATAGTCCTGAATGCAGTTGGTGGCGGGCTCCACCACGTCGGGCCGCTTGATGTTCAGCTTCTCGCAGTCGGAGAAGAAGGCGTCGGTGTACATCTTTGCGATCTCCATGACGGTCTTGTGCTCCCGCTTGGCGCCCTTGAGCATCTTGTCCTCGCCAGTGTCCCCGTCAGAGGACAGGTGGCCCACGTCGGTGATATTCATCACACGCTTCACGTTGTAGCCCGCGTAGCGCAGGTACTTTTCCAGCACGTCCTCCATCATGTAGGTGCGCAGGTTGCCGATGTGGGCATAGTGATACACTGTGGGCCCGCAGGTGTACATCTTCACCTGCTCCGGGTGATTGGGCACAAAGAGCTCCTTCTTGCGGGTGAGAGAATTGTACAGGTACATAATAATCAAACTCCTTCCGGTATGGTATGGGCTGGCGTCTCGACAGCCCGAACGTATCTGTTTCGGTGGGGTTCGGGGCGTCGGGGACGCCGCCCCTACAGCCCTCCGTGTCGGTCGTGGAAGGGCCGATGCCCACATTGGCCCCTACGAAAAATACGCCCCCGGATTGAATCCAATCCAGAGGCGAATAATCGCGGTTCCACTCTGCTTTGTTGCTTTGGCACTGACGCGGCCTCACGGGGTCTCCCCATCGCTCCCGGACGCACTTCCCCGCCCTCCTGCCGCCCTCGCTTCCAGCCGATGACGAGGGCTCTCTGGGGCAATTCCCTGCGGGTACTCTTTCCGATCCACGCGACTATTCTGTTTTCGGGGGTATTTTAGCAGATTCTGCCCGTGCTGTCAATCCCCTTTTTCCGGGACGCAAGCAACAGCTTTTTCGCAGGCGCAAACGACAGCGGGCGGCCAAAGCTCCCCTGCCAAGGGGAGGTTTTGGGACGCGGGGCGTCCCAAAAAGGACTCACTTTGTTTCAGCGGGCGCCGCCCCCTACGGGCGGGGTGGACAGCTTTTCAATGTTTTCAAATGCAATTTGAAAACACCGCAAATTGTCAATTGTCAATTCTTAATCCTCAATTCTCACCTGGCACCTGGCACCTGTCCCCTGTCAACTCTCCCGCAGGAAGGGCAGGGCGCCCATGTCGGTGATCTGGCTCCGGCTGAGGGCGAACAGGCCGTTTTCCGGGAAGAAGTACAGCAACAGAGCCGTCTTTTCGTTGGCCCAGGCGTGACAAACAAACAGCTCCTCGTCAAAGCTGCCCGAGGGCTTGCCTAGAATTTGGATTGCCTCCTCCGCCGTCATGCCGGTCCGGATGCCCTTGGGGCTTTCAAAGGATACGTTCTCATCCAGCGTACCCGCGTACAGATCCTTTGCCCCGGAAAGGAAAACTCCCGTGCTCGGGGCATCATCCATATCGTCGAAGAAACTCCAATCCGTAGAAGGGGGCACGTTCTTGTCTGATTCCGAATTATCACTGGTGCTTCTTCCCGAATAGTCGGAATACAAAACGGCCGTAGTATGTACTGTCTCGGTTTGGTCCGGGCTATAGCTCGTGTATGGCTGCAGACGGGATTTCCAGATCTCTTCCATACCACCTATCGAGCCGCTCCCCATCCATCCAATCTCTTCCAGATCCTTGATAGAGACGGCAGAAAGGCGAATCTCACCGGAATGCTCTCCCACCCGGACCGTCAATTCGTCCACCTGATCCGGGTCCGCCTTATCTTCCTTTCCGGTTTCAAAGGACAGTCCGTTGATCGGACGGTCCATCCAGTTTGTGGGGCGCTTGACCCGTTCGATGGCGTTATAGTCGGAAAAATCCACGGAAAGCATCACCTGCTCCACTTCTCCAGCGGACTTCAATGCCTCTGCAAAAAGCTCAGTAAAGTCCAGGCTAACCCGCTGCAGCAGAAGCTGTTCCCGGTCGATTTCCACCGCGACTCCAAACTTCATCTCTCCCGCGTTGGGTATGGCCGGCAGGCCTCCCACGCTGAGCTGGGTGAGTTGGGCAGCGGACTCGGCGCGCAGCAAAGAGGAGCTCTTGCCGCTCAGATCCACTACCGTGCGCAGAACATAGGCCGCCTCTGTTTCCTCCAGTTCCCAAGCAGCCTCCGGGTCAAACAGTGCCTGGAACAAGTCGCCCACAGCGGTTCCCAGTCCTGCCTCTTTGATGGGAACGCGCTCGGTAAAAGCCGGCAATGTAAATCTGCTGTCGGAGTCGCTGTTGCAATAGTATAGGGCGGCCCCTTCCTCCGCGTCCCGGAAGTATAAATCAAGGGTATCATCCATTATAGCTTGTTTCAGCTTCATCGACAAATGCATGGCAAAAGGGAAAAACATCATTTCTCCATCCAAGGAGAGCGTCTCCTTCATTCCATCCGCCGCAGCTTCCAGGGCAATGTGGACGGAAGCCCCGGAAACAGCTTTCAAATTCTCGGAACAGCGGGCAAGAATCCCCGCCGGCTCCGACAGCGGAGCGATTTCCGGCTGGGGCGCCGTCGTCGCGGGTTGGGAGGACTGCTCTGTCGGAATCGTTTCCAGCAGCGGCACGACAAGCATTCCGCAGGCGCTCAAGCTCAGCAGCAGCGCAATCAGCAGCAGGATCGCTGTAATTTTTCTCATCTCATTTTCTCCCTATCACAAGTCGCCTGACTCTTGCTTCTTACTTTTTACATCTTACTTCTCAATTCTCACTTCTCACATGCTTCCGGATGGCGGCGTCAATGTCGGCGCAGCACCTGTGCAGAGCAACCAGCTTGCCGGAGCTGTCCAGGAAGCAGTGCTCGGAGCTGCCGGTGCAGGCCAGCTCGCCGGTGGTCTCGTTGTACATTTCATAGGCCACCTTCAGCACCGCGCCGTTATATTTCTCGATAGACACCCGAACCCGAACCCGGTCGTCAAAGCGGGTGGGGCGGCGGTATTTGCAGCTCACGCCCACCACCGGGGATTGCAGGTCACGGGCCTCCATTTCCGCAAAGCTGGCGCCGATTTCGTCCAGGAAATCCACCCGGGCCTCCTCCATCCAGCGGATGTAGTTGGAGTGGTGGACAATGCCCATCTTGTCGGTTTCGTAGTAGTGAACCTTGTGTACGTACTCGAACATAGAATCTCCTCCGGGTTTCCCCGTCTGTCATTGCGCGCCGGCGAACGACGTCACCGGTGCAGCAATCCGCGCCTTCCGTTCCCTACGGGCTCTGAGCGCCGAAGCCTGAACCGTGGCGCATGGTGTGCGCCGCTACGGAGTCCTCGCATCCTCCGTCCCCCATTTCCTGTTGCCTCGACGGCCAATCAGGCAATAGTTGAATAGGCAATAGGGAATAGGGGAGGCAAGGCGGCAGTTTGTCGTACTCCTATTGCCTATTGCCTGATGCCTATTGCCTTTTCTTCAGATCCAGCACGTCCCAGTTTTTCATAAAATACTCCACGCCGGAGTAGATGGTGGGCAGGACAATGACCAGAACCATGACCCAGTTAATCCAGTCATAATTGTGGACGATGATCCAGTCATAGGCGGCGATCCAGATGCAGAGGGCCACCATGGTGGAGAAGGTCTTCACCTTGCCGGACCAGCCGGCGGCAATGACCCGGCCCTTCTGCACGGCGATCAGCCGCAGGCCGGTGACGGCGAACTCCCGGGTCAGGACGATCATCAGCGCCCAGGCGGGCATCAGGTTCCACTGGCAGAAGATGCACATGGCGGAGATCACCAGCAGCTTGTCCGCCAGGGGGTCCAGGAACTTGCCGAAGTCGGAAACCTGGTTGTACTTCCGGGCGATCTGCCCGTCCACAAAGTCGGTGAGGCTCGCCAGGATGAAAATGCCCAGGGCCAGCCACTTGAGCCAGAGATGATCGGGGCTCAGAAGAAAGGTCAGCATAAAGGCCGGGATCATGGCCACCCGGACCAGGGTGATTTTGCTTGCAGTTGTCATGGTGTTACCTCCCTGCCGATCAAATCGCCGTCTTCGGCGCCAAGGATCAGCACTTGTACAAATTCTCCGGGCCGGTGCTCCTGCTCGGATTTAAAGCGGACAGTCCCGTCAATGCCCGGGGAGTCCGCGTAGCTTCTGCCGTAGTAGTACGTGCCGTCCCAGTCCTCCACCAGTACCTCCAGGGTCTGATCGAAGCGGGCGGCGTTGTATTCATCCAGCACGGCGGACTGGAGCTCCGCGATGTAGTCCGCCCGGCGCTGGGCGGATTCTGAATCCGGGAAGTCCATCTTCGCTGCGGGGGTTCCCTCCTCCGGGGAGAAGACAAAGGCCCCCACCCGTTCCAGCTTCCAGCGGCGGAGGAAGTCGCAGAGCTCCTCGAACTCCGCCTCCCCCTCTCCGGGCAGACCGGCAATCAGGCTGGTGCGGAGCACCAGGCCGGGAATCCGGTCCCGGAGCTTGGCAAACAGCTCCTCCAAATAAGCCCGATTGCCCCGGCGGTTCATCCGCTTCAGGATGCCGTCGTTAACGTGCTGGATGGGAATGTCCAGATACTTGACGATCTTGGGCTCCCGGGCCACGGTGTCGATGAGCTCGTCGGTGATCTCGTCGGGGTAGGTGTAGTGGACCCGGACCCAGTGGATCCCGTCGATTCGGCACAGCCGCCGCAGGAGCTCCGGCAGTTTCCGTTCCCCATAGAGGTCGATGCCGTAGCGGGAGGTATCCTGGGCCACCACGATCAGCTCTTTCGTGCCGCCCTCGGCCAGACGCTCCGCCTCGGCCACCACGTCCTCCAGCTTCCGGCTGCGGAACTTGCCCCGGAGCTTGGGAATCACGCAGAAGGCGCAGTGGTTGTCGCAGCCCTCGGCGATTTTCAGATAGGAATACCAGCCCGGGGTGGTCAGCACCCGTCCCGTCTCCTCCACGGGGGCGTGGATGGAGCCGAACTCGGAGACCTGCTTCCCCTCCAAAACCTGTTTGGCCGCGGAAACCACGTCGTAGTAGCTGCCGGTGCCCAAAACGCCGTCCACCTCGGGCAGCTCCGTCAGAATCTCCTGCTGATAGCGCTGGGCCAGGCAGCCGGTGACCAGAATCTTCCCCACCATGCCCTGGGCCTTTTTCTGGCCCACGGCGATAATGTTGTCAATGGCCTCGCTCTTGGCGGCGTCGATAAAGCCGCAGGTGTTGACCACCACCAGATCCACGTCCTCCGGCTCCGGGCGGATCTCAAAGCCCGCCTGGGCCATCAGATACATCATCTGCTCGCAGTCCACCTGATTCTTGGCGCAGCCGAGACTGATAAAGGATACAGTTTGCGACATGGCAACCTCCGTGTATGAGTTATGATTCCGCTGACGCGGAAGTTATGAGCGCAGTGCGCGTTATGATTCCGCGGCGCGGAAGTTATGAGCGCCGATGCGCGTTATGATTCCGCTGGCGCGGAAGTTATCAGCGCGTTGCGCGTTATGATTCCGCTTGCGTGTTATGAGTACGCTGCGCGTAAACGGACGTAGGGACGGCACTCTGCCGTCCGGCATTCGGAACGAATGCAATTTGCCGAAGGCAAATCCAACCAGGTTTCCACAACGGACCCGGTCCCGTAGCGCACAAGTGTGCACCGCTGCGGAAATATGTGCGGCAGACGCGGACGGCAGAGTGCCGTCCCTACAGGCGGGTGCGTGCGGGGAGCGGGCGGACAAGCGCTGCTTGTCGCTACCCTGTAAACTTTCCCGCAGGGCAATCATCACTTTGCCGCCAGGCAAATCATCACTTGCGGCGTCAGCCGCAATCATCACTTGCGGCGTCAACCGCAATCATCACTTGCCCCTAAGGGCAATCATCACTTTTCACCCGCTCCAGCGCCTCCCGGACCTCACTCCAGGAATAACCCCGTCGGACGGCCGCCTGGGCGGCGCTGCGGAGGGCTTTCTCGTCCGGGTCCTCCCCCAGACGCTTTTGCAGAAAGTCCCGCAGGGCGTCGGACATATCCGGCACCCCGGCCAGAGCCTCCTCCCAGTACTGCCGGGGGATGCGCTTGGCGTAGAGCATCTGCTTGATGCGCTCGGCACCGTAGCCGCGGCTCACGCCGCGGCTGACGATTTGACGGGCCGTTTCGGCGTCGTCCAAAAGATTCAATTCCTCCAGCCAGCGGACGGCGTTCTCCGCGTCCGCCGGGCTCTCCCCTTTTTGGGTCAGCCGCTGGGCCAGGTCCCCCTTGGACACTGCGGCGGCGGAGATGATCCGCACCGCCCGCTGTTTGGCGGAGGCGGCGGAGTTAGCGGCCTCCAGGGCAGCAAGGTCCGCCTCTGTCAGTTCCTTTCCCGGGAAAAGCCCCCGCTCCGCAGCGACGGCAGGCAGCAGCTTGACGGTCGAGCCGTCGTCAAAGACCACAACGGTTCTTGCACCGGGCCTTTTGGGAGGAAGGATTGCTTGGATTGTTCTGGACATTGCAGCCTCCGGTGGAAATGCAAAATGCAGAATGCAAATAAAACGAATGGGGATTCGGGCGGCAGAGTGCCGTTCCAACGGGACATTTGCCGTTCCTGCCGTAGGGACGAGCAGCGCTCGTCCGGCATTCGGAACGAATGCAATTTGCCGGAGGCAAATCCAGCCGGGTTCAGACAAAGTACAAGGCAGGATCGCCCTGGCGGGCGATTGTTCGCTGATGGCGAACCGGGCGGCCGGTAACCGCCGCCCCTACGGGGTACGCGGGCGCCAATGACCGCTCCTGCGGGCTACGCGGGCGGCCGATGACCGCCCCTGCGGGCTCTGAACCCGCGTCTCCCGTCCCCTATTGCCTGGTGCCTATTGCCTAAAATCACAGCTCGTCGTCAAAGCCCTCGGCGCTGACGCTGACCGCCCGGTCGGCAGCCTCGGCGGGAGCGCTGGCGCTGCCGGGACGGGCCACGGCCTCGGCCAGCTTGGCCCGGACCTGGGCCTCCACATCGTCGGCAATCTCCGGGTTGTCCATCAGGTACTTCTTGACGCTGTCCTTACCCTGGCCGATGCGCTCGCCGTTCATGGAGAACCAGGAGCCGGCCTTCTGGACGATGTCGAAGTCCACGGCCATATCCACCAGCTCGCCCCACTTGGAGATGCCCTCGCCGAACATGATGTCAAACTCGGCCTGGCGGAAG
>JAEEKA010000032.1 GCA_016282135.1 Oscillospiraceae bacterium | reverse complement strand
TTTTCATGGCAAGGGGTACGACCTTAAAACGATTGCTCCCCAAGCTGGACAAAACACGCTATACAACAGAACGAAGAAAACTTCCGGGCAAACAAAGAATGTTATTCTTGATATTACAAAATCTGGGTTAACCGATGAAACGGTAAAAGAGCAAATCAAAAAGATATTTTGGTCAAAAGAAACACAATTCGTTGATGAGATTGTAATAGTCAATGGAGAATCAATCGTAGGAGTTTACAAAAGGAAAAAAAGGGGCTGACACATCGCCACATCTCCAATAGGAGAATACAAGTCGGCAATGATCAACCTCTTAGCTATTATATACCACATTTTAAGAAAAAATGCAAGCGTTTTTTGGAGTTGAATATCGTGATTTATGGTTACGTGCGCGTGTCCACGAGGGAGCAGAACGAGGAGCGGCAGATAATTGCCATGCGGGAGTTCGGCGTCGAGAAGATCTTCACGGACAAGCAATCCGGCAAGGATTTCAACCGGCCGGAATTTCAGAAGCTGCTCCGGAGGCTGAAACACGGCGACGTGCTGGTCGTGCACAGTCTCGACCGCTTCGGGCGCAACTATGACGAGGTGATCGAGCAATGGAAAACGATCACAAAGGACAAGCAGGCCGACATCGTCGTGCTGGATATGCCCCTGCTGGACACCCGGAACGACAAAAATCTGACCGGACGGCTGATCGCTGACATTGTGCTTCAGCTTCTCGCCTACGTCGCCCAGACTGAGCGCGAAATGATCCGCAAGCGCCAACGCGAGAGCCCTGGAAGAGGCGGCGTTTCGCGTGCTTGGGGGGCATGACGTTGACAGCACCGCCGAAATGATGGGAAGGCTGATGCGAGAATACGACCACGCAGTATATGAGCGGGTGATGCGTGAGACCTGGCCGTTTTAGGCCGGGACGAATGGGCGGGCTGATAGCCCGCGCTACAATACCGTTGACGAAAGCGCGATGCAGAAGCACCGGGCTTTTTTCATACCATTTTTGTCCGGCTCAGGACGCAAAAGGGAGCATCCCCGGCAGAGGCGACCTGCGGCAACAAAGCGAAGGGAAGAAAGGAACCACATGAAACGCGAAGACATTAAGAACCTGCTGCCCGACATCTCCAAGGAGAACCTGGACGCTATCATGGATCTGCACAGCGCCGACGTGGGCGCCCACAAGCAGAACGTGACGGCGCTCACCACCGAACGGGATCAGCTGAAGACGCAGCTGGAAGATGCCAACAAGCAGATCCAGTCCTACAAGGATATGGACGTGGACGGCATCAAGAAGGCCGCCGCGGATTGGGAAGCCAAGCACGCTGCCGACACCAAGGCCCTCCAGGACAAGCTGGACGCGGCCAACTACGGCTTCGGCGTGGAGCGGGCCGTGGCGGGGCTGAAATTCAGCTCTACGGCGGCCAGGAATCAGTTTGTGGCCGATCTCACCGCCAAGAAGCTGCCCTTGCAGGAGGGGAAGCTCCTGGGTCTGGACGATTACGTCAAGGGCTACAAAGAGCCCACCAAGGAGGATTATGCAACCTACTGTTACGTATGGACGTGCGAATGGACAGAGGCGAACACAGGCGAAGGGACAGAAGAATACCGCGGCGAGGTGGATTTCCAGTGGATACAGACAGAAACAGAAAAATATCGCGTCGTGGATGCAGTGGATTTCCAGTGGCTAAGCAGCCTTATCTCCTGGGAAGAGAATGAATGACGAAGAGCTTCCGGGAACGGCTTTCCGGAAGCTCTTTATCGCTCTTACGTAATCATCCTGCAGGCAGGGGCGGGCGAATGGCCCGCGCTACCGATGGGTACGTCCGGGCGGGGAAGCGCGGACGGCAGAGTGCCGTCCCTACGGGCTCTGAACCACACGCCATGCGGACGAGCGATGCTCGCCCCTACGCACTCTGAACCCTGAACCTTATCCCATGGCGCGCCGGTTAAGTGACGGCCCAAATATGCAAGCCGTTGCGCAGCATATTTGGTTGCCGGAACTTATGCAGAACTGTGCGCCGCTACCGATCATGCGCCGTGTGCTATGAGCCATGAGCTATGAGCTCTGAACCCTGATCCCTACTCGCTGCGCAGGGCGGTGACCGGGTCCTGTCTCGCCGCCTTGCGGGAGGGGATCAGGCCGCCCAGAAGGGTCAGGACGATGGACAGGGCCACCAGGATGGCGGCTGCCGTAACCGGGAAATAAGCGCGGATGTTCACCTCTCCCGCCACGGAAGCAATGATCCGGTTGGCGGGGATCAGCAGCAGATAGGTGATCCCCACGCCCAGGAGACCGGCCATAGCGCCGATGATGAAGGTCTCCGCGTTGAAGACCTCGGAGATGTTCCGTTTGGAGGCGCCGATGGCCCGGAGAATGCCGATCTCCTTCCGGCGCTCCAGCACGGAGATATAGGTAATCACGCCGATCATCACCGAGCTCACCACCAGAGAGACCGCCACAAAGGCAATCAGCACGGCGGAGATCGCGTCCACAATGTCCGTCACGGAGCTCATGAGCGTATCCACCAGGTCGGTGTAGGTAATGACCTTGTCCGGGTCCTCCCGCTCCATCCGGGCGTTATAGTCCGCCAGGATATCCTTGATCCGGCCCTTGCCGGCAAAATCTCTGGGATAGATGGTGATGGAGGAGGGATTCTCGTCCGTGGCGTAGCCCAGCTTCCGGAGGTTGCCGGCGTAGGTATTGGTCTGCTTGGACATCAGGGCCGTCATCAGATCCCGGAGCTCCGCCGGGTCCATGTTCATGGAGAAGGCCTCGGCCAGGGCCTCGGGGTCGATCTGGAAGGCGTCCTGCAAATTGGCGGCAAACTGCTCCGTCAGGCCGGAGAGATTCTCCGCAATGGCCTCGGTGAGCTGTTCCGTCAGGCCGCCCATGGCGGACTCCATAGCCTTGCCGATGGCGGAGCCCATAGAGGCGGAATAGCGGGAGAACAGGGCTGCCGCCTTGGCTTCGAGGCCGGAGGTGTCCACAGCCTTGGAGACGGCCTCGGTGAGAAGGGCTGAAGCCTCTTCGGAGGACAGGTAGTCGGTGAAGGACTGGCCCAGGGACTCGAAGCCCGGCACGCCGTTTTCTGCGGCGTAGGTCTCATAGCCCTCATAGACCGCCTCGGTCAGGGCCTGAATCTGCTCGGCAGAGAGGGTAAAGTCCATAGCCCGGTCCAGCATCTGGCCTGCGGCGGCTTCCAGGGCCGCTCGGGCCTCCTCCGTTTGCAGATAATCAGAAAGGTAGGCCAGGGGCAGCGCTGTGCCCTCCGGGTCCTGCTGAGCGGCATAGTCCTCATAACCCGCCAGGACGGAGACCAGGAGCAGCTCCAGCTCCTCGGGGGTCACCGCCGCAGCGCCGTTCTCCTCCAGCGCCTGCCGGATCCCCGCCTCCACGATCTGCCGGGCGGCGTCGGAGCTCAGATACTCCCGCAGCGCCCCCGCCAGTCGGGTGGGGTCGGTGGCCGGGTCCTGCCGGGCCTGGGCATACCAGCCGGAAAGAAGCTGGGTGAACAGATCCCGCAGATCCTCGGCGCTGATTTGCAGCTTGACGCCGGACATCAGGTCGGCAATGTCCCGCTGGGAGAGCCTGGGCATGGCGGCGGAAAAGGCGTTGGGGTCCACCGCGCCGGAGAGATCCAGTCCGGAAAAGTCCAGCTCAGACAGGTCAAAGGCGGAAAGGTCCAGGTCGCCTTCCTCTCCCAGATCAAACTGGAACGCCTTGGAAATGGCTTCCTCGTCCACGGAGAAGAGGGCGGAAAGATCCATATCCCGGTCCCGCTCGGTTTCCCCGAAGGGCAGGCCGGTGAATACATCAGTGGATTGGTCGGCAAGCTGCTGCCGGGTCACGTCGCTGTCGGCGGAGAGCTCCCGCAGATGGTCCGCCAGAGAGGCGGGGAACGCGATGCCGTACATCAGCGTGGGATTGCTCATGTCCTCTTTGGGCATAACCACACCCACCACCGTCAGGTCTCCGGCGTTCTCCAGGGCCTTGCGAAGCCAGACCTCATCGGAGGAGCGGTCTGCCCAGACATGATAATCCGTATCGTAGGAATACAGAGCAGAGGCCGGGAGCACCTTGAAAGAGATTCCCAGCAGATCCGTGTAGCGCAGCCGCAGGGAGGGTCCCTCCGGTTCCACCGTCTCACCCTGGGAAAAGCGGCGGACCATTTCTTCCAGCTCCGCCGGGTCCTTCAGACCCAGGGCGTAGAGGGCAAGGTCTGGAATCCAGCCGCCCTTGGTCAGCACCACCACGCACTCATTCCAGTCCTCCGGCCAGTGGCCGGCCATCACGTCGTACTGGTTCTCATAGAGGGCCGGCTCCGAGGGCATGACCCGGAAGGAATCGGTGGAGGTAAACTGGGAGAGCATAGAGCTCATGCCTTCGGCAGAGGTAAAGCCCATGGCCGCAAAGGTGCTGTCCGGGTTCACCTGGCGCACCCGCTCCTCGCTGAGGGCGTAGATCCGGGGCGTGATATTGTAATCATAGGTAATGCTCTGCACATGGTCGTAGACGTCCGTCTCACCGGATTCCAGGTAGGCCCGGAGGGCAGTCAGGTCGTTGACGCTGACCCGGGAGAAGAGGCTGGTCACGGTCTTCCACTCCCGGACCTCCGCGTCGTCCCCTTCCTCCCGCTCTCCCGCACGGCCCTGGTTTCGGTTCATCAGGGTGGCCAGATCAAAGCTGGTATCGGTGATCTGCAGCGGATAGCTTTTCAAAGTGTCTTCCTCTACAGACTGAATATAGCGGTCCACGCCGTTGGACATGGACAGGATCATGGCGATGCCGATGATGCCGATGGACCCGGCAAAGGCCACCAGCAGAGTGCGGACCTTTTTGGTCCAGAGGTTGTTAAAGCTCAGGCTCAGAGCCGTCAACACCGACATGGAGGCCTTGCCCAGGTTCCGGTGGACCGGGGGCTCCTCCGACTCCGGGTCATAGGGGTCGGTGTCGTCGGTAATCCGTCCGTCCTTCAGTCGGACGATGCGGGTGGCGTACTGATCCGCCAACTCCGGGTTGTGGGTAACCATGACCACAAGCCGGTCTCTGGCCACCTCCTTCAGCAGCTCCATCACCTGCACGGAGGTTTCGCTGTCCAGGGCGCCGGTGGGTTCGTCGGCCAGGAGGATGTCCGGGTCGTTCACCAGAGCCCGGGCGATGGCCACCCGCTGCATCTGGCCGCCGGAAAGCTGGGCGGGCTTCTTGTGGATATGCTCCGCCAGTCCAACCTTTACCAGGGCCTCCCTGGCCCGGCGGCGGCGCTCCCGCGGGGAGACGCCGGAGATGGTCAGGGCCAGCTCCACGTTGGCCAGAATGGTCTGGTGGGGGATCAGATTGTAGCTCTGGAACACAAAGCCCACCGTGTGATTTCGGTAAGAGTCCCAGTCCCGGGCGGAATACTTCCGGGTGGAGACCCCGTTGATGATAAGCTCCCCCGAATCATAGCGGTCCAGGCCGCCGATGACGTTCAGCAGGGTGGTCTTTCCGGAGCCGCTGGGTCCGAGAATGGCCACAAATTCGTTGTCCCGCAGGCTCAGGCTCACCCCGTCCAAAGCACGCTGCACCAGCGCGCCGGTTTTATATACTTTTTTTACGTCCTTGATTTGCAGCATGGGGCTCGCCTCCCATCAAAAAATGCTTATTCTTGCTCCAGATTATACACAAAAACCGCCGCAGAGAAAAGGGGGCGGCTATTCATTTTAAAAAAAGTTTACATTTCCGTTAAGAAGAACAAAGCAGAAGCCCGGAAAAACCCTGGATTTTGTGATTTTGACAAGGAAAAACCGGGAAAGTCTTCTTGACTTCCCGGCCCGCATGTGCTATAATAGGACTCCAATATGCGAATCTATGCCCATTTGCAATCTTCACCCTTACATTGGCAGTATACCATAACGCGGGAAAAAATGCAAGCGGGTGTTTTGAGAAACAGTAAACCCACCCGGGCGTATCAAATTGTTTAACATGAATTTCATATACGAAAGGCAGTGATGAACCCACATGGCATTGGTGAAAGACAAGTACTTCGGCAAGACCCTCCGCAAGAGCTACGCCAAGTACGAGGAAATTCTGGAGATGCCCAATCTGCTGAAGATCCAGAAGGATTCCTACAACTGGTTCCTGGAAGAAGGCCTCCACGAGGTCTTCCGGGACACGGACGCCATCACCGACTACACCGGCAATCTGGAGCTCACCTTCCTGGATTACTCCATGAACGACAAGCCAAAGTACACCGTGGAGGAATGCAAGGAGCGGGACGCCACCTATGCTCGGCCCATCAAGGTCAAGGTCCGTCTGCGCAACAAGGAGACCGGCGAGATCAAGGAGCAGGAAATCTTTATGGGTGATTTCCCCCTGATGACCAACGGCGGCACCTTTGTCATCAACGGTGCGGAGCGCGTCATCGTCTCCCAGATCGTCCGCTCCCCCGGCATGTACTATGCCGACGAGGTGGACAAGGCCGATCAGCACTCCTACACCGCCCAGATCATTCCCTATCGCGGCGCCTGGTTGGAGTATGAGACCGACGTGCAGAACGTCTTTTACGTCCGGATCGACAAGAACCGCAAGCTGCCCATCACCTGCCTGATTCGCGCGCTGGGCGTCAACACCGACGCCGAGATTCTGGAGCGCTTCGGCGACGATCCCCGGATCACCGCCACCCTGGAGAAGGACACCTGCCACAGCCCCGAGGAGAGCCTGCTGGAGATCTACCGCAGACTGCGCCCCGGCGAGCCCCCCACGGTGGACAACGCCCGCTCCTACCTGGAGGCCCTGTTCTTTGACGACCGCCGCTACGACGTGTCCAAGGTGGGCCGCTATAAGTTCAACAAGAAGATGGATATGTGGTGGCGTCTGGCCGGCAACGAGCTGGCCCAGCCCATCGCCGACCCCCTGACCGGCGAGATCATCGCCGAGCCCGGCAAGGTCCTCACCCGGGAAGAGGCCAAGGCCATTTCCGCCCGGGGCGTCAACGAGGCAGTGCTTCTGGTCAACGGTAAGGAGCTCAAGGTCTTCTCCAACAACATGGCGGATATGTCCCAGTTCGTGGACTTCGACCCCAAGCAGTTCGGCATCAAGGAGAAGATCGACTTCCCCACCCTGAAAACCCTGCTGGAGCAGGCCAAGGCCGAGAACTGGACCACCGAGGAGTGGGGCTACGCCATTGAGGATCACGCCGACGAGCTGATGCCCAAGCACATCACCCCCAACGACATCCTGGCCTCCATCAACTATCTGATCTGCGTGGCCAACGGCGTGGGCACCACCGACGACATCGACCATCTGGGCAACCGCCGCCTGCGCTGCGTGGGCGAGCTGCTGCAGAACCAGTTCCGGGTGGGCTTCACCCGCCTGGAGCGGGTCATCCGGGAGCGCATGACGGTCCAGGATCTGGAAACCGTCACCCCCCAGAGCCTCATCAACATCCGGCCCGTAACCGCGGTCATCAAGGAGTTCTTCGGTTCCTCTCCCCTGTCCCAGTTCATGGACCAGAACAACCCCCTGGCGGAGCTGACCCACAAGCGCCGTCTGTCCGCCCTGGGCCCCGGCGGTCTGTCGAGAGAGCGCGCCTCCTTCGACGTCCGTGACGTTCACTACTCC
>JAEEKA010000031.1 GCA_016282135.1 Oscillospiraceae bacterium | reverse complement strand
TTCTCCGCGCTGGAGTCGATGAGCTGATGATCGTAAGCCTTGAGGCGGATACGGATCATTTCCTGGTTTGCCATGTTGATTTCCTCCTAAAGAATCGTACTCAGTTTTTTCGTTTGTCTCGCTGGGTACGGTCGAAAAGTTTCTGTCCGCTTTGCCGTGCGTATCACTCCCCGCACATGAAAAGTGGCCGACTTTGTGCCGGCCAAGCTGCTTCCCGAGGCGATATACGCCGCGTTCAGTCCCTTCTCAGCCGCCCGATGACCGGACATACTCCGCGGAAGTTACCGTGAAAACCACGCAATCTCCCGCTTCATCGCAGTGCCTGCGCGCAGGTATCCCGTTCGCAAGCTTCCATACTATACTACACACACGGCTGAATGTCAAGAACTTTTTTGACGTTTTTTATAAAATTTTCAGAGAAAAATTGTACAGAATCCCATGGCAGTCTTGCGGCTGGTTTCCGCCACAAGATATAGTGGTTAAGGCGGCTTCCAGGCACAGGACGCCGCCGATTTTCAGGCCTGTTCCGGCGTTCCCGGCCTGCGGCGCAGCCTGTCATTCTGCCCGAAGCGAAGAATTCGCAGCCCCTGCGGCGCGCTTCGGGGCGGGAGCCCCGCCCCCCCCTGCGGGCATCGCCTGTCACTTTCCGCGACGTTCGGAACATCGGGAACACAGCAAATTTCCAGGATTGTCATTTCGATTGTTCTATGGTATCATTACACGGACGCCATAAAATCCGGCATTCCACAGCCGGACACAGATGTCCGGTCCGTGTTCCGCGGCATTTCTCGCTTTGTGTCGTGGAAAAAGTGACCTGCATGTACGATAATTGCGCTGAAAGGAGGACACAAACCCATGGACCAAATCAAAATCGGCTCATTCCTGAAGCAGCTCCGTAAAGAGCGGGAGTTGACCCAGGAAGCGCTGGCCGAACAGCTCCGGGTCTCCAGCCGCACCATATCGCGTTGGGAAACCGGAAGTAATCTCCCCGATATCGGTCTTCTTGTCGAAATCGCGGAGTTCTATCAAATCAGCATTCCGGAAATCATCAACGGAGAAAGGAAAAGCGAGATTATGAATCAGGAAACCAAAGAAACCGCCGTCAAAATGGCGGAGTACAGTCAGAATGAGGCAAAAAGCAATCGGCGGCAGATTATCGGCCTGCTGCTCTCAGCCTTCGGCATTTTCATCATCATTTCCGCATTGGCCGTTTTCCCCAGCGAAAGCAGTTGGGGCAGCATTTATTCGTTTCTTGGCAGTATCATACTGCTGGTGGGAATCTTCCTGGCCAGCAAGCAGGTTCTGCCCAAGCTGTGGCACCGCTTCGCATGCGTTGCCGTTTGCGCCGTTCTGCTTTTCGGCGTGTTCACCCTAACCGATTACATTGCGGTCAAGTATTCCCATCAGGTTCCAAGGTTCTGCACCAGGGTCACCTATAGCTCTGACCATCCGGACGCTCTGCTCTATGAAACCCCGTTTTTTAATGCGCTGCAGCTTAACCCCGGCACAGAAAACGAATGGGTAGAGCTTGTTGAAAACGAATGGGCAGTGCCTGTTAATAAACCGTAGCCCAGCAGGACGACGACCCTCTGTCAAGCACAGAGGGTCGTCGTCCTGCAGTTGAAGGGGAAAAAGCCTGAACGCTGAACCCCGCATTGTGGCGCACCGGTGTGCGCCGCTACGGAACCCTGATCCATGATCCCTGCTCACTTATCCAGCTTCAGGAACACGGCGGGCTTGCCGTCCTCCCGGAGGGCTGCCAGCTCCCAGCCGGTTTCGGTGATCCGGCGGCGGACGGTGAGCAGCTCTCCCTCAAAGCAGGGCATCCGGAAGATGATCTCCACGCCGCCTTTGGGCATGGTCTTCTGCTCCTCCACGGAGAGCAGGCCGAAAAAGGCCCGGAGATAGGCGATGTTATTCATGTGGCCCAGCAGGTCGATGTCCGTGGAGCGGACCCGGTACGCGCCGATCTGCTCCGCATCGGAGAAATCCGGGTCCAGCCGGGCAAAGGGCTCGGGATAGGACGGCTCCGTGGCCAGCTCCAGCTCCGCCGGGAAAACCCCTGCCGTGGCCCGGGGACGGCCGGTGGCAGCGTCGATGACGGCCCACTCGGTTTTGCCCTCCGCCAGCAGCTCGCCGTTCTGCTCCAGCCGGTATTCCCGGATGGCCCGAACCTTTTCCGGCAGCAGGGGCCGGGTGGAGAGGGTGACCCGCTCCATCATCCGGGGCCGACGGTAGATGCGGGCCTTGGTCTTGACGGTGATCCAGTACATCCCCCGGTCCTCCAGGGCGGCCTCGCCCACCCCAAGCGCCTCGGCGTGGAGGGTGGCGATGTCCATAAACTGGGCAAAGAGGTCTGGAATCGACAGCTTCACCTCCCAGTCGCAGAGGGAGGGGAGAATGGTTAATTCACGGGAAAGTTTTGCTTCCATAAGTAACTCCCTTTCATTTTTTCGCGTAGG
This sequence comes from Oscillospiraceae bacterium, assembly GCA_016282135.1. Lineage (GTDB taxonomy): Bacteria > Bacillota > Clostridia > Oscillospirales > Oscillospiraceae > JAFRPC01. The sequence goes on along the minus strand of JAEEKA010000031.1, from coordinate 3,224 downwards.
GGGCGGCGTCCACGACGCCCCGAACCTTGCCGAAACAAACCCGTTCGGGCTGTCGAGACGCCAGCCCCTACGGGATTATCGCACCACGCCGTCCAGGTCGCCGCTGTCCGAAAACTGCACGCTGACCCGGTTGGGCAGGCAGACGATGGGCGGGTTTGTGTTTTTTTCGCCGCAGCGGATGCAGTCTCCGTCCGGGCAGGAGGCGGCGGTGACGGCGGCCCTGCCGCCGGAGACCGTCACAATATTCCAGCCCGCGGCGGATTCGATCCGATATTCTCCCGCTTCGGAGAGGTCCAGCGTGCGGACAAGCTCGCCGTCCGCCCAGACCCGGGCCTGCGCCGCAGGCTTCGCGCCGAAATACTGCAGGGCGGTGAGCCCGGCCAGAATCAGAAAAACAGCGCCCAGCAGCAGGACCCAATATCTCGTCTTCATGGCTCGATCACCTGACAGTCTCCGTCTGCGATCCTGTCCTTGAGGCCGGGGGTGACCCAGACGACGCCGTCGTCCTCGATCCAGACGGCTTCAAAATTGCCCCGCTGCCGCCAGAGCTCCGTCCCGGCCTCCCGGCCCAGGACGTAAAGCGCCGTGGACAGGCCGTCGGCCAGCAGGCCCTCGTTTGCCACCACGGTGACAGACCGAAGGCTTCCCCGCACCGGAGCAAGGGTCTCGGGGTCCAGGATGTGACAGTAGCGGACGCTGTCCTGCACGAAATACCGCTGGTAGTCCCCGGAGCTCACCGCGGCCTTGGAACCGGTAAGCCGGAGGGTCAGGATATAGCGTCCGGCGTCGTTGGGGTCCTGGACGCCGATGATCCAATCGGAGCCGTCCGGCTTGGTCCCCACGGTCTGGATATTGCCCCCCAGGGCCAGGAGGCCGGAAAGTCCGGCCTCTTCCATCCGGGCCCGGCAGAGGTCGGCGGCGTAGCCCTTGGCCAGAGCGCCGAAATCCAGCTTCGTTCCCGCCGGGACGGAGACCGATTCATCGGTCAGGCTGAGCTTGTCCATGCCCACCCGGTCCCGCAGAGCCTCCAAATCCGCGGCAGCAGGCACGCCGTAGCTGCCGGTGGTGAAGCCCCAGAGACGGGACACGGGGAGCAGCGTAATATCCAGGGCTCCGCCGGTCTGCTCCGAGATTTTTCGTGCATTGGAGGCCAGATACACAATATCCCTGTCGTCGGTCCAGCCGCTCTCGTTCAGGGCGGTCAGGGCGCTGTCCGCAGCCGTGGCGGAGAGGGTATGATCCAGCCGATTCAGCGTCGCGGTCAGCTCCGCCATCACAACTCCGTCTGTATCGCCATAAAGCCGCAGGTCCATCTGGGTATCCATGGCCCAGATAGAGCTTTCGGAGACCTCCCGGGGCTGTTCTCCCGCGTCCGGGAGCAGATTGCAGCCTGTCAGCAGGATAGCCAGCGCCAGGAGCAAGGAAAATACGCGAATTTTCATAATCTACCTCAAACAAACGCAGAACGCAAAGAGCGGAATGCGGAAAAGCGGACACTCATTTTGCATTCTGCATTTTTGTATTACCCCTGTTTCAGGGCCATCTGCAAATACGGATTCTCCGTCCGTTCGATGGCCAGGGTGGTCGTCTCCCCGTGGCCGGGATAGACCGCAAAGTCCCCCTCCAGAGCAGCCAGACGGCGAAGGGAGGCGGACATATCCTTCCAGCTTCCGCCGGGGAGGTCCGTGCGGCCGCAGGACCCAGCAAAAAGGGTGTCTCCCGCAAAGAGGCTGTCTCCGCAGCGGAAGCAGACGCTGCCCGGGGTGTGGCCGGGGGTGTGGATCACGGTGAAGCGGAGGCCGTCGAAGTCCAGGGTCTCACCGTCGGCAATATCCCGGGTGGTCGCCGGGACCCCGTGGGTGAGCCAGGAGGGCAGGGCCTTGTCCGCCGGGTGCATCCAGACGGAGGCTCCCGCGGAGTCCGCGATCCTTGCCGCCTCGCCGCCGTGGTCGAAGTGGCCGTGGGTCAGCAGCACCGCCTTGACCTTCAGGCCCAGGGACTCGATCCTGGCCTGCGCCAGGGCCGCCTCGTCGCTGGGGTCGATGACGACGGCGGCCTTGCTGTCTTCACAATATACAACATAACAGTTGGTCCCGATAGAACCGGCCGTCAACTGCGTGATCTTCATACTTGCACCTCTCTTGATAATGAAACTATTAAACTATGAAAAAATTGTGGTATTTTCCATATCTCCGATAAGGAAAATGATTTCAATTCGTCCCGAAGGGACACCGAAATAGTATCATAGTTTCATTTTACCTACGCCAATTCCGTCGAATCCACCACGATCGTCACCGGGCCGTCGTTGACGCTCTCCACCTGCATATCCGCGCCAAACTCCCCGTGCCGGGGGGGATAGCCCAGGCGGGCGCACTCGGCCAGGAAAAACTCATACAGCGGAATGGCCAGGGAGGGGTCCGCCGCCCCGGTAAAGCTGGGCCTGCGGCCCTTGCGGACGGAGCCGTAGAGGGTGAACTGACTCACCACCAGAACCTCGCCGCCCACGGCCTCCAGGCCCAGGTTCATTTTGTCGTTTTCATCGGTGAAAATCCGCAGGCTGAGCAGCTTCTCCGCCAGCTTCGTGGCGTCGGCCTTGCTGTCCTCCGGGCCCACGCCCAGCAGGATCAAAAAGCCTCTGCCGATTTTCCCGTTTATCTTTCCGTCAATGGTTACAGACGCGGAAGAAACTCGCGTTAATACAGCACGCATGATTCGTTCTCCTATTGCCTATTGCCTTGTGCCTATTGCCTGCATCAGTTCTGCCCCCGCTTGACCTCCACCACGCCCTCGATGGCCCGCAGGCGGTTCATGACGGCGGTGAGCTGGGGCAGGCCCTTGACCTCGAAGGTCACGGTGAACTGGCAGCGGCCGCCGGCCAGGTCCTTGCCGAAGATTTCCTTCATGCGAATCTGCTGGGAGGTGAGGGCGGAGGCAAAGTCCAGCAGCAGGGCGTCCCGGTCCTCCGCCAGCACCTCCAGGGTGGTGGCGAAGGGCTTTTCGCCGCTGGTGACCCAGGAGACGTTTACCCAGCGGGCGGCCAGGTCCGGGTTGTTGGCGGCCCGGGCGTTGGGGCAGTCCCGGCGGTGGATGGAAACGCCGTAGCCCTTGGTGATGAAGCCCACGATGTCGTCCCCGGGAACCGGGGTGCAGCAGCGGGAAAACTTGATCATGCAGGAGTCGATGTCCTCCACGATGACGCCGGAGTTCCCGTGGCGGTCCTGCTG
>JAEEKA010000030.1 GCA_016282135.1 Oscillospiraceae bacterium | reverse complement strand
GTGGTAACCTAACATAAAATGCATAAAAATACACAAAATTCCCCATCCAGACGAATAAACATTCAAAATCTGAATGGGGATTTGTGCAATTTGCACAATGGATTTTATGCAGAGTATGCAGGGTTAGTATTCATCCACATCCCATGCACCATTGACATAAGTGATCTCTCTACCCGCCCCAGTGGCGTCGAGACCGTTAAAGGTGATGGCTGTGAGGGCATCGTTGGTGACTACGTATCTGGTGAGATTGATCCACGGCTCACCCTCCGCGTTCTGCCTTGCGTACACCTGGCGGCCGGTGTTGATAGCTTCCAGGATCTCAGCCGGTGTAGACGTAGCGGTCCAGGCGTCACTCACCTTATTCAGCCGAACGAACAGCGGCCGCATATCGATCCACACCAGGCCTCCGGCCCCATTGTAGAGCATTTTGTAAAGGTCCCCGGCCCCAGCGGCCGGCAGCATAGACTGCTTGACGAACGACACACTCACGGTGGCGACACCGGCGCTGATGCTGAGAGTGACCACGATCACATCATCACTCATAGCTCCGGCGTTAAACGACGCGTAGCCAATGAGAGCAGCTACATCACCTCCGGTGTCGATGTGTTTAAAGGTTGTGATCTGGATCTCGGCCAGGTTGATCACAGGGCTGCCAGAGGGCGCTCCCGGGTAGGATCCTGGATCGTAGCAGGTGAGCACCACGCTCTTGCCCTCACTCACGGTGTCGATCAGGTTATCAACCACCGCGGCCGTAGACAGGCTGGTATCCAGAGGATCGATAACGGCAAATGCTCCGTCATCATACACGAGGGATGCGTTGGTGGTGACGCGCTGCTGGACATTACTCATACTGCTCTCAAGGCTGTGTACCCGACTCTCAATCGAGCTGACAGAACCGGCAAGGCTAGTCACGCTCTCGCTGAGGCTGGCCACAGAGCTGCTCAGAGACGTGACCGAGCTGGTGATCGAGGACACGGCAGTAGTGAGCGTGGTGACGTCGTCGCTGAGGCCGCTTACAGCGCTCTGCAGGTTTGTGATACTGGTGCCCTGACTCGTGCTGGCACTTTCCAAAGCCGTAATACGGCCATCGAAACCTGCAGCAGTAGCCGCGGCTGTCTCAGCCGCCTGAGCTGCTGTCTCAGCGGCCTCAGCGGCCGCGGCCACGGTCTTGAGAATCCAGTCCGCATTGAGCCGGTGGAAGTCGCTATAGGGGAACATATTAAAAGCCATAAGATTACCTCCTTAGTAAACACCCAGACAGAACATCTGAGTAAACTCACGAACGATGAGCTTGTAGATGTCGATTTTGCGCAGCTCGAGCTCCGCCTCGATCATCTGCTGTGACGTGGTGACACCGATGTTACCGGATACACTGCCGGATCTCGTCACCTGCTCAGCCGTGGTCCGGCTGTCGCTCCACTCGCCCTGCTCTCCTGTGCTGATTTGGCCGGAGCTTGTGCCCGAGGCTGTGTCCTTGTCCTTAGGCACGTTGGCCGCGCTGGAGTTATAGCCGGCCACGTCCTTAGTCACGGTGCTTCCGGTTGTGCCGGATGACGTGCTGCTTCCGGTCTTGGCAGTAGTACCCTGGCCGTGATCAGAGCCATTTTTACCCTCCGTCCAGCTCTCCGAACGATCGTAGTTATGGATCGGATTATAGGTCGCGGTCAGTGCTGCAGCCATCCTACCCCATGCAGGTCCGCGGGCCGTTGCCCAGGCTGTGATTACTACAGCCAGCGTGGTAGGCTCTGGATACATGATCTCAAGCTCCGCGGTCTCAGCCAGGAGCAGAGGATCCAGGACCTCATGGCTCAGGCCCTCAGGCAGGGGGAACGTCGTACTGTCAATCAGAGACGGCACCTGCTGCACCATCCCGAGAAACGACAGAGTCAGCATCAGGTTTCACCTCCTCCATAGGATTAACGCGCCAGTCAACATCTACGTCCAATCCGAACATATCCCGGGCCTGCTTGCAGCCCTGCTTGAGGCTGTCCAGCCACATGGCGGCCCTGCTATATGTCTCGGTGTCATTTGCCTCAACCTCCGCGGATATTGTCCGCTCCTTTTTGGCTGTGGCCAGGTTGGCAGGGATGCCGATTTCATTGTTAAACTTGCATTCAAGCCGTCTCAGGTTTTCGAGTGCCTCGGCCGCAACATAGTTTTGGCCGACATCTTGCAGCAGGAGCTGCCAGCTCGGTGTTCCGTCCTTGGACAGCAGCCCCTTGTCAACAACCACCATAGGAGAGCCGGAATACAGCTCATCCATGGCAGCCTTGTAGCTCTCGGCTGCTCGCTTGTCGCCGGCGCCGAAAACAAACGACAGGCGGCTGTTTAGGGTGTTGACACTGAACAGCTGAGAGGTTAGGGCCATAGCCTCCGCATAGTCATTGACCATGTCCATTATGCCGCCGTAGTCAGGCTGCAGGCGGATCAGGGCGGCATCCCAGCCGATCTCCAACGGCTCACCGGTCTTGATCAGCGGGTTATTGAGCAGTACGTGTGTTGGCTGGTACTGTACACCACGTCCTGACAGCGTACACCACGACGGAATGACACCGAAAGCGTCAGTGTCGATAACGGCGATGTAGCCGACGCCATACAGACAGTATAGCACATAGGGCAGTTCCCAGCCCTTTGGAAGCTTCCAATCAAAGACAGATATGGCTCTCTGTAGCAGATACCGCCTGTAGTAGCGGACCGCTACACTATTTTGACTGTGGATCACGCCAGGCTGGATTTGGCTGTCCGCAGCGTTGATAAAATCCGAAAAGTAGGGCATTAGCTCACTCCTCTCTGTAGGTCTTGAGCCCGTTTAATCAGCCAGACCGGCATAGGCAGTGTGATAGGTGTTGGGCCGGGCCCGGATCCCGGATAGCGCAGGATCACATCATAGTAATCCAGGGCTGTGTTATAGTCGTTGATGGACAGCCCTCTGGCCGTGTTGTGAGCGCCCATCGTCCGGCTCGGCGGCGAGTAACAGATCTCGCAGTGCGTCCTGACCTTAGCCAGAATGTCCCCGGCCTGCCAGGGCTCCGTCTGAGGGTCATACTGCCACCAGCCGTCGGCCGTGAGCGTGTTGATCATAGACGTCACTGTCCAGGCGTTGGCCAACCCTGCCTGATAGTCTGCCAGATTATTATTGTATCCCAGGGCTCCCACGTCGAGACCGCCGCCCAGCCAGCAGGCAAAAAAGGTGAAGCTGCTGCAGTCAAAGCAAATCTTGCCGTCTGACGGTCTGGTTTGCATATTGCGGTAGCTCTGGTCATACGCAACGTCTGATCTGCTGCACCAGTCAACAGCCCACTGCCACATGCCGGAAACCGACATCTGGCTACTCATAATAAAATCCCTCGCGCACAGCATCCCGGATCTCGCTCAGCTCCTGGTCAGTACACGCAATACTTATCTCGTCTGGATCCCCGATGATATACCCCGGGATCGTGGAGATTTGCCGCTTGTCCATCAGGGGCCGTCCTCTGCCGTTCAGATCGTCACCTGACATATAGCGCTGAGTAAACTCAATCGCCGGATTGCCGCTGAGATTCACAGTGCTGCCATGATCTCCCATGGTAGAGAGGTGCGGCACGTAGCTGTCAATCATTGACTTGGCGCCTGCCTTGATGCCCTCCATGACACCATTCGCGTCCAGGCTCAGGGCGCTGGTCAGGGTCTTGAGCGCGCCGCCGGCGAGCTGTGTCTGAGAGACCGGGTTGGTGTAGATCGCGCTGAGCGGCACGTCAACAGCGCAGGCAGCGCTGAGCTTGAGGATCACTCGCTCACGGTTATTGGTGACGGTGATCAGGGTCACCGAGCACATTCCTGTCCATACGTCGATGTCATAGCGCACCTTGAGTGTGTCGGCGGTCATCAGATCCTCACTGTCGATCGGCACGATCCCAAACGGCGGGATAAACGCCTCCACGACAGTATAGGGGCTGACGTTGAGCCAGTCTCCGCGCTCCTGAGCTTGGGGATGGTCCAGGTCCGTGGTGATCGGATACTCGTCGATGATCGTCGTGGTACGGCAGCGGAGCTGTGTACCAGGGATGTCAAAAAAGGCAGCGGCCCACACATGGTCATCGCTTACACTCTGGTTACCGACGGCTACAAACGTAGTGCCGCCGCCGATCAGCGTGTACTTAGTATCGGTGGAGTAGGCCATGGGAAACCATCTCGCCGACGTGATATACTGCAGCGGATTGATCGCCACCTTTGCCTCCGGATACTCAGTCGCCCCAAACTCTGTTAGGATGTGATTAAAATAGGTTTGGGAAAAGATGAAATCCATAAACTCAGTGAGCTGTGCCGCGGTAAATCCGTAGTACTGTACACCGCTCAAGCCCTGCAGGCCCGAGCTGATGATACCCAGCACATAAGTACCCACACCCTCAGCAGTGCCGGCGGCGTTGGCGCCGCCGACGGTCCAGAGCTTAGAGAGGTTGATCTTGAGCTTGCGCAGCTGCACCGTCGCCGGGTAGAGGTTATCGGCGATCTTCAGGTCATAGCTGGATGAGGACCTGTAGACATAGATGTTTTGGTTGCCAATTTGAGTCCTGTGACTTGCCAGGGCATCCACCACCAGCTGAGCCTCCCATATCCCGCCTCGGTTGGTCCAGGATCGGACCCAATAGTATCGGGAAAAATTTCCTATATATGCGTAGTTATAACTCACAGGGAGGTAATTTTGATCCCATTGCAACGCAATTGTAGGCTCGAGGATGTTAAGGGGTTCGTTAGCCGTACAATTTACAGTCAACCCTCCGGGAGGGAGGATGGCCGTGGAGCGTTGCTTTTTGGCAAAATTCATGAATCTAACAGCGAACGGCATGGCCATCCCTCCTCGATCTTAGTCCATCATCAGCAGGACGCACTTCTCGGTGGTGTCCTGGATGGTTTTCACGTTGACATGGTTGAACGTGTTGAAGTAGCCGCCCGAAGCGTTGATACCGGGCGTCGCCCAGTCGAAGCGGTTGGTAATCGCGTAGCCGGCAGCGTCACGGTCGAACATCGCACCGAACACGTTAGGCAGCGCGGTAGAGCCGGCAGCCAGGGCGCTGGTGATCGTGCTGCCGTCAACGTCGCTCAGGGAGACCACGTTGGCCAGGTCGATGGACGTCGGGGCCTTGATGCTCTGCCAGTAGGGAACGCTCTCCACGTCGGCCAGCTTCAACAGATCCTCATGGAACGTGACGGAGCGAGCCATGGAGTCCATCTCATGGAGGTATGCACTGTGGACGTAGATACGCAGGTTCTCAGCGCCGGTGTGCCGGTTGATCACCTTGCCATTGATCGTGGTCTGGAACGCAGTAGACCGGCAGGCGAACAGATCAGCCAGGGTAGCCAGACGGCTGTAGACCCAGCGCATAAAAGCAGGGTAGTTGTCCGGCCGCATCACGGTTTGAGCGTCCAGGGCGTCAGTCCCGGTCAGGCCCAGGGCCGTGTTGTACTCGGTGATCAGGTGGATCACACGGCCGCCGTCGCCCAGAGGCGCGAGCGCGTTCGCGATGTAGTACAGGGAGCCCATCAGGTTCAGCAGGACGGCTCGGGCAACGTTCTCCCGGTACTGCTCCAGCTTATTGGAGCGGTTGAGGATCGCGCTGGCGTTGTACTCCAGCAGCTCCTCGGGGCCACGGAAAGCAGCCTCAAGCTGAGTCACGAACTCGGTACGGCAATCCTGGTAGACAGACTGACCGTAGAACTGAGTCTGCAGAATGTCGTCCTTGTGGATCGCCCACATGTCGACACTCTCGCCGTTGCCCAGGGGGTTGGAGTCATGCGAAGCGTCGTAGCCGGCAGGCCAGAGGAAACGCTGGTCAGGCTCCACGGGGGTATCGGCATATGAGATCTTCCGGGTGACGTTAGCCCACCTGTCGAGGTCCATCTCCAGGCCTCTAAGGCGGGCGGAGTAGGGGCGGACATCGTAGATCGTGCGGCCCCACATGAGATTGAGGACGTTCATGACCTTGTCGTAGCCGCTCCGCAGGACGGTGGTGGCCACGCTGGTAAATTCGCCCACGTTCGCGGGCTTGAGGACGCTCTTACCGGTCACCTGCTCGGCAATGTTGACAAGCAACGGCGCGGCCTGGTAGAGCATATCAGTGTTGACGTTTGCCATAATAGTTTAACCCTCCTTTTTAGGTCTGGCCGGCCGGATCACGTTAGCCAGGACCTGGTCGGCCGTGAGCTCCTGGCTTGGGGGCTGCTGAGCCCCGGATCGGTTTGCGCTCTGGATCTGGTCACGGATCAGGCCCAGCTGCTCCATGATCGCGCTCATGGGGTCCGGCTGTGCAGGCTGCACCGGCTGAGCAGGCTGCTCAGGCTGAGCAGGCTGAGCAGGCTGTGCAGGCTGTGCAGGCTGAGCAGGCTGCTCAGGCTGAGCAGGCTGAGCAGGCTGTGCAGGCTGTGCAGGCTGAGCAGGCTGACCCGGGTGGGAAGCATCTTCCATCTCAGAGAGCTGAGCGATTTGGGCAGCCGTGTATCCGGCGCGGCAAAGGGCGAGGACATCGTCCAGTTTCATAAAATCATCCTCCTAACTGATCATATCAAGAGCCTGCTGCAGCATGGACCGCAGCTCGGCCTTGGTTACATACTCCGTGGCGGGCTCTGCCGGCCATGCAGGCCGGATAAACGCCACAATCTTCTTGTCACGGGATCGGTGCATGCGTTTAACGCAGCTATCCACGTTGCCCTCTATGGTGTTGATATGCTGATTCTCGACGCTTTCGATCAATCCGATATGGTCAGGGCTCTGATTGGCGTTCCAGTCAAACAGTACCCAATCGCCGGGCTGTGGCTCCTGGACAATCAGCCCATTCTGCCGGGCCCAGCCCCATATAGCGCTGCAATTCGCGGTTTTCTTGCCGCCGTAGTACAGATCACTGAGCCCGATCTGTCGCATCAGCCACCAGATAAAGACCACGCACCATGCGTAGGCGTCACCTGAGACGGCGGATCCGTAATAGGCTGTGTTGTACTTGACACGGTTACTGCCGGGCGGATCCTCGGTCACTCCGATCTCAGCCCTGGCGAGGGCCAGAAACTCTTGTAGTTTGTTCACTGTCACACCTCCCTGCTGCTGATCGCGTCCGAGAGGCGATCCAGAGCAGCGGCTGTTTTTGCCATGGCCTCAGTACTCATGGCCAGCCAGTCCATCAGCTTGTCCTCCCGTTTACGGCCGTCAAACCAGACAGCCACACAGGCGGCAATGGGAAATCCTACTTGGGTAATGAGCTGTATGATTGCGTCCATTGTATATCACCTCTCCTTTATGGCCGCTGCCATGGAGCCCTCGCGAGCTCCACGGTCAGCGGAGGATCTCGTATGGGCTGGACGGGCCCGCGCTCACCGCTTCCGGCGGCTGTCCTTGAGCAGATCCTAAGCTCAATATAATATAAAATGGAGGGATTGTCAATCCCTCCATGAGAAAATATACGGTTAATACCCAGCGTTGAAGAACCTCCTGAACAGGACCTCAGGGAGATAGCTTTGCCATAGGATGTGGTCATCCATGTACTCATCCCACAGCCAGTCATACCGGGAGCAAAAACGGGCTATGCCGGCGTCGTCGGTGCTGTACACGTCAGGGGAGCCGGATCTATGCAGGCTGCCGTAGAGCTGCCTGCTGCCCTTATGCCGATAGATCTGCAGCTCTCCGATCTGCACCAACGGCAGCAGCTCACGCAACGGTAGGGATCCGGTCCGGGATCTGCTCTCATGACTAAACTCGTTATTGAGAGCCATCCCGGTAAACTGATCATCTGCCGACAGCTGGTACAGTGCTGTCTCTGCCTTGCGTTTGCTTATGGGCGAGTCGCAAAAATTAACGATCATGAGCCCGCGCTTCTCGTCTCGCCAGATCTCACGCTTTTGCCTGGTCATCCGGTCCACGGTCTCAACGATCCGGAGTCCGATAAAATAATTGTTGGCCAGCATGTTAGAGTTTGACAGCAGCCATGCCCTGATTGGCGGCCTACCCTCCAGCTCTCGGTTACGGTTGATCGTCTCGTAGGCGTTACGGTACACATCAAACTCGTCACGGATCTGCCGCTCGCCTTTTTCTGGACAAAACTCATCCAGGATCATCTCGTCTACATCCATGTCGTAGCCGCGGATGTTGTGGATCGACGCGAGAGCTGCTAAGTAGCCCGCCGGTGGGCCCTCCGCTATTACACGGCCGTCATCGGACAGAATACCCTTGTATACCCCTGTCAGATAGCGGTTGATCCGTTTTAGAGCGGTCAGCGATCCACGCTTACGGTCTATCGCCCGAAAAGGGCTAAACTCGGAGGAGGCTATCAGATCGGCCTGCACTTGAGATCGCCGAAGCAGTAGGAACCGCCTCGGATGGTCCAGGAGGCAGTCGGCCAAAAATCCAAAGGTTTTACCGATGCCGCGGGCGCCGTAGCCGACGTTGAAGGTCAGCGCGCCCTCCTCGAGGGAGGGCACGTCGATCCAGCCGTCAGGCGTGTACAGGTTGATCATCCCTGGTTAGCGTCCAGGATCTTGTAGATGTCGCCGATGATCATCTCCTGAGCCTCGGGATCCAGCTTGGCATAGGCGACGTTGTAATACTTTCCGTCCTTGCCCTTGGCAGAGGGCCATGCCAAGAACGCCTCGCCGTCACTCTTGCGGGCCATGACCTTACAGCCGTAGATCCGGATGCCGTTGATCTCGATATTGGCCATAGGGGTGCCGTCGCTCATGGCGCGGGCGCTCAGGATCTTGTGGGAGCTGATCTTGGTGACCGGGAGCTCCTCGCGGGTGGTGTTGGTGTTAGTAGTCTGTCTGGCTTTCATAATAATTCTCCTTTACATTTCAATTAAAATCGGATTCAAATCCATCAAATGAACGTGCATCATCCAGGACGTCGGCCCAAGCGTCTGGATCCTCGATGAGCTCAGCATAGCCGTGTGGTTTATCGTCCAGGGTTAGGGTGTACTCTGTATCGCTGATATAGATATTGGGTCCCAGCTCCAGCTTATGACCGTCAATTTCTATCACCTCCTTAGTCAGATCGTTGTACTTGCTTTTTGTGCCGGCGGCAAACAGCCATGTCATACCAGGCCTGAACGCGCTCAGACCGCCATGCAGCGCGAGCTCCGCGGGGCCCAGGCGCTTAGATACACCGGAGACGGTAGTGGTGATGCTGCCGTCCTGGTTACGGTAAGCATACCTCTTGGAGCCCCAGCTGATAAACTCTTTGTGAGTCTCCTCATCCTCAAAGACTCCCATATAGTGAACCTTGCCTTTGGGGTCCTTGGCAAAAGCGCCGTTGCGTTTTGAGTCGGCTATGCGCTGCCGGTTGTACTCGCTGATGTCGACGTCACCAACGTGTACAGCTGAGTCGGTGTCACCGTAGACGTAGTTACGGCCCAGCTGCCGGATCAGCTCCCATAGCCGGTATCTGGCCCAGGAGGTGCACCAGACACCCCACTGGTATGCGTTATATGCACGCCGGCTGTGTTTGGCCAGCTGGTCCTCCAGATCGTCAGGGCCAGGCTCAAAATCCACACCGTTAAAAACCACGGCAGGCTTTGCAACGTCGCGGACCATGTCACCGTAGATACTGTTGATCCTGTTTTTGCTTTTGACATACAGCGTCTCAGCGTCTACCCCGTCGATCTCGCCAGTCACGCCTTTGAGCTCGGTCTTGCAGCGGTAATAGTAACAGATCAGCTCACGCAGCGGGTCCGGGAGATAGTCGTACTGGCTATACCAGCCCTCCAGGATCTCCATATCATCCCATACATAGGCGTCCTGGTATACCATCAGATCCACGTCGGTGATGCAGGTGATCAGCGAGTCGGCAAAGAGGATGCGGCCATTGTCCAGCCAGTAGTTAGAGACAGCGCGGCACTTACTGTATGAGAGCGGCGGGTCTCCGATACTTAATGATCTCAATCTTAGGCCCTTGATCTTCACTCGCATCAGCAGGGCCATGTCCAGAGCTTTGAGCCGGTGCAGCTCACTCACGGTGAGACGGATCCAGCGCCGAAAAGTCGTCATGGGATAACGGCAGTTAACCAGGGTATCAGGATAGGATGAGGAACGGTCCTTGTGTTTCGCGTTGGTTACGATCTCGCCGGCCCAGTGTCTATTTGCGTGGGTATCGCCTCCTCTAAACGCCTCACGGAGGAGACGGTAACACTCTGGCGGGGGTTGGATCTTGCGTATGGTCCACTTGCTCCAATTGCTCATGGCAGCCTTTACGTCCCGCCTGACATAGCCGGTTGACGTATAAGGGATCGTAGCCAGGTTGTCGCCCTCCTGAGCCATCTGCACGACCAGGGCCTCACACAGGCCGAGGACGTCGTGTCGGCAATACCTAAGCTCATCCTCGCTCAGCTCGGTCCAGGGATAGCGAACCTTGTCGTAATCATAGCTGTCTCCGTCCAGCTTTGGATGATGGACCCGCATCTTGTGCGTCCACTCCCTGAGTGAGAGGTTGGTGAGCAGGTAGCTGCATCGCAGCTCGATCCTGCCCTCAAACATCCGGCAATAGAGGACCGTCCTGGATCCAGTGCAAAAGAGCTCAGCGTCGCTAAACTCGTAGACGGTCCTGAGATGCTGCCACTCAAAACTGAGGTTGTGGACGTAGATCACAAGCTGCCTGTCGCCGATGGCTGCACACAGCCGGGTAAGCATGGCCCGCAGATCATCCCAGGTGCGGCCATGGATCGTGGGTGTGTCCAGGCCGATCTGGAGCTGCCAGTGATAGAGGTGTGCGTCCTCGCGGCCTGGTGTGTGGCTGGTCTCGATGTCATAGGCACACGGCAAATCTATGATCTGTCGCTTTTTGGTCTTTGTTCCGGGATTGCCCTGGCGGCGTTTTGCTATGCCGGCTGACTCTATGATAGCTGGATCCCAGCCGGCTACGTCGATCCAGTCGGCCATAAGCTACTCACCTCTCAGACCATTTTGTCAGTGTCTCGGCTCCGGCCTCGATCTGGTCTTTATAAAATTTGTAATGACGCTGCAGCTCTGACCGGCTGATACCCTGCTTCATTGCCTGTTTATATGTAGCTTCCGGGGTGCCTGATCCGAACTCTTTACCTCGCTTCCGGCTCCTGACAAAGTCCATAAACTTACCGAAGCTATTCAGATCTCGCTCGCTGACTATGTCCAGGCCTCTGGCCTGCAGAGACCGGAGCTGCTTTTGATGGACCTCCTCGTAACCGGCCACGGTGGAGGTCCTGGCGCTTACAAATCGGTACTGCTCAATGATCAGGTCCTCGATCAAGCCTCGGGGGTTGCCCTGCTTGGCAAGCTCGGCCCTGGTGGGCAAGGCCATAGCTTTGGCTCTGGCAGCGCCGATCTCGCGCACATCGGCGGATCGGCTCCGGCTGAAACTCCTCAAGCGCTCCTTGGTCTCACGGCGGATCTTCGAGTACTCGGCCAAAAGCTCCTGGTCGCTCAGGCTCTCGATGCCTACCCTGGTATAGGTTGCCGGGCTGTAACTCCTGTACGGCCGCCACGATCTCTTACGTGCCATCACTCACCACCTCCAGCATAGAGCCAGTATCGCACATAGTGATAGTTATTGGTGTCATAGCGGGGGATGAGCTGACGGAAGCCGACACCGTAGGCACCGCTGTAGAGCTCAAGCTGGTCCACAAAAGGCGTCTCAGCCCTCGAGACGTAGCCGGGATGGGTTTTCAAAGGGCCCCGGTAAAATCCATCAGAAATCAGATCGTTCTCCTGGAGGATCCCGCCTGCCTCCGCGTCGACGTGGGCGCGATGTAGATACTCCTCAGCGTATCGTCGGCCCAGCTCGTGATTGATTTTTCGGATCAACTTCTCCCACCAAGCTGTGATAATCTGAGGCCATGCGTGCCATGTATTGTGGCGAAGATCACCATATTTTGATAGCCACTTGCAGATGGTGATCTCACCAGCTTCAAACACAGCGACGACCTCTATCATTTCTGGCAGATCATATCCGGGCTCGATCTCGTTCGTGATCTGCTGGAGCCGGTTGCGAACGTCGACGGCCCGCGGGCACTCCTGACGAGCCGGGCCCGTCATTACATAATAACTTGTTTTCACGATTTCACCTCCGAGAACAGGATCACGTCCTGCCACTTTTTCCAGATGTCGGGATGTCCGATCCAGACCTTGGAGAGACGGCATACACCGTCCGCGCTCCAGATGTAGATGTGATCGTTCGTCTCTGCATAGCCGGTCTGGATCAGGTGCAGCCATGCCTCGCGAGGGAGCCGTAGGGGATCCGGGGCCTCGGGTGTGGGATCGTGGAGCTCGATGAGCTCGGCGGGGGTCAGGTTGGGCTCGGTCATGGTTTAATCCTCCTATTCTTATTGAGCTGGTCGGCGTTGTCCGGAGGTCCCTCCGTGTGGATGATGCCGCCCTGACTGTTGATCAGGTGGCGCTGGTCATAGCGGCCGGTTTTCTGGCCCAGGGGCCTCGAGGCCGCCCAGGTCCGGCCGGCTATGTCCTGGTATACCGTGATCAGCTTCCGGCGACGGTTGGCCAGGATCGCCTCCAGGGAGGCTTTGGCTTTGTCACTCAGCAATGGTTTCACCTCCTTCCGCTCCATGCTCCGCTCCATGCTCCAGCACATAGACCCGGTGATCAAGTCTGTCGATAACATTGCAAATCTCTCGGATTCGCTCATCGTAATAACGATACAATTCACGCTTTTCCTTTTCTTCGGCAAGATAGCGCTCGAAGCCCTTGTCGGTAAAAATTCTCATTCCTCATCACCTACCTTATTAGCATATAGAACTATCGTAAACAGATGCTGCAGATCCTGATCCCAGGAGATCAGCCGGTCCAGATAAGGGCCTGTATCACCGTTGGCTATGGTCTTAGTGACCTCCTCCATGTTGTCACGCTTGAGATCAACCAGGGCTGACATAATTTTCTCATGCTCGCCTGGTGTGAGCTCGATTATGTACTTAGTGGTTGACATTGTTAGATACCTCCTGTTCTCGGTGGCCTGCCGGCCCGGCTGCCTGGTCCCATCCAGACAACTATATCATATAACGAACGATTACTTATTGCAATAGCGATTATTATAATAATCTGATTTTTTTCTCACATACGGATTACTGTGCAATTTATTCTCTTGCATACACCCATGTATATCTCACATAAAATCATTCGTCAAATTGCACAAATCCCCATTCAGATTTTGAATGTTTATTCGTCTGGATGGGGAATTTTGTGTATTTTTATGCATTTTATGTTAG
>JAEEKA010000029.1 GCA_016282135.1 Oscillospiraceae bacterium | reverse complement strand
GCTGGAGTTGACAGCGGGGGTCCATCTGCAGTAGGAGGAGTTGTAGGAGGTGTAGCCGGACAGGTAGGAAGAGGAATCCATGCCCATGTAGGTGCCGGTGGAGGCGCTCTGCAGGGTGTAGTAGCTGCCGGTGGCGGCCAGAGTGAAGACGTAGCTGTCAGTGACGTTGGACAGGGTGTTGTTGGACAGGCTCATGCCGGTTCCGGAGAAGGCGGAAGCGTTGGAGCTGCTCTCAATCTGTGCGCCGTTGGAGCTGGGGACGACGCCCTTCAGCACGTACATGCTGGTGGAGTTGCCGTTGGTGATAACGTAGTCACCGGCCCAGTTGGAGGGCGTGGAGGTAACCAGCTGATAAGCGGACGCGCCGCCGCTGCCCTCGGTGCGGGTATAGACCGCGTAGAGGGTGACGTTGCCATTGACGGTGTAGGAGGCGCCGGGATTGTAGTAGTTGGGTTTGGTGGTAGTCTCAGCCACAGTGCTGGCGGACCAGCCCACAAAGCTGTAGCCGCTTACCGCGGTAGCAGTGGTGGGCAGGGTAACAGAATTGCCGGCATAGGCGTTCAAGGTGTTGTAGGTTGCGCCGTTGGCCTTCAGGGTCACGGTGTACTGGGTCAGAGGCGCGAAGTTGATGCGGACCGTGCAGTTGGAGGAGGGATTGACGGTGAAGACGTTGCCGTTCTGAGTCACGGTTGCGGTGCCGCTGGTGACGGTGTAGCCCTCCGCGTAGTAGCCGCTCTTGGGAGAGGCGGTAATCACGTTGCCGCTGACGGAGACAGTGCCGTAATTGGTGTTGTTGGAGGTAGCGGTGACGGTGTAGGCGGGGGCGGGGGTGCCCAGAGAAATGCCGATGTACTTCAGGTTGGAGTTCGCGCCGGAGGGAGGATTGTAGACGCCGTTCACGGGCTTGACCGTGATGGAGCCGCCGCCCTTGATAGAGCAGCTGGAACCGGTGAAGACCACAGGGGCGAGCAGATCGTAGGGACTCTGGACGTTGTTGTACTTGCTGGGATCATAACCGTTCTGGACCTTGAAGCCGTAGATGCCGTTGTACTGGTTCTGGGCGGCGTTGGCAGTCACGGCCACACGGAAATCCCGTACCAGGTCGGCGCAGTTAACGCCGGTGGCATTGGTGATTGCGCTGACGTCGCTGGAGCTGAACCTGTTGGAGATCTGCTTGTAGATCGTATTGCCGAATCTGGAATACAGGTACTGGGCAAAGAAGGAGACCTGAGAGTAGAGCGCCAGAATATCGCTGAGGTTGTTGTTCCAGGCGTACATAGAGTAGCCGTTGTGGAGGTTGTAGCCGGACTGATACTGGAACTCGGAGGGAGGATTCAGCCAGTCATTGTTGTCGGAGTAGTAGTAGTTCTCCCAGGACTGAATGCGGCTGACCAGGGAGCTGCCGGGATAGCAGATCTCCTCGGCGGCGGCGGAGAAGCACTCGTTGAGCCAGGTGCTCATGCCGCTGGTGTTGGAGTAGTTGATCAGATGCTGATACTCGTGGACCATGGTGTTGTAGGTATCATCCATCCGCTTGTACTCGGTGCCGTTGGAGTTCTTGTAGTATACGCCGGGGTAGGTGTCGATGTTCAGAATGGGCAGCCCGTTGTTGCTGATGTCAGGCGAATAGAAGTAACCGGCGATGTAGCCCTGGCCAGGCTGCCAGCCGTCGTTGATGTTGTAGTACAGTATGTGCAGCTTGCCGTCGCCCTGGGAGCCGTTGGTGTGGTTGCCGAAGGAGGACTGCATGAGAGTAAACTTGGAGTCGAATTCATCGGCGGCCTTCTTGGCGAAGGTGGAGTCGATGGAGTCCAGAGGATAGGTGTTGTTGGCGGAAGAGGTGGGGGTCCAGATATAGCAGTGCTGACCGACGTACAGGCACTTGAACTGCACGCTCCCGCCGCCGGTGGGGGAGTAGCTGGAGTAGATGGAGAAGGTCTTGGTGGAACCGACGTTGTAGGAGGCTCTCACGGGATCGGGCGCGGGCGCTGCCTTGGCAGTCTTCGCGAGCTCGGCCATCATGGGATCCACGTCGATCTTCACCAGAGCCTTTTCGTCATTCGCGGCGCGATGAGCGCTGACGTTCGCGTTGGGGTTCACGCTGGTCTGGATCAGGCCGGACATGTTGCCGGTGGAGTAGGAAGCGCTGGAGGAGGTTGACGGGTTGTAGATCACAACGTAGTCGCCGGTGTAGCCGCCGGCGGGATCGGTGTCGATCACGATGTTGGAATTGACGCCGCGGGTCTCGCTGCTTCTTTCGTCAGAGAGCGCGCCGGCGGCGGGGACCATAAGGCTGAACAGCAGGGCTAAAACAAGAACCAGGGAGATCAGGGAATGAAGACTCTTTGCTTTTCGCATGATACTACTCCTTTTCATCATTCAGACGGCTGTGCCGTCCGGTTTCGGTTGATACGGATGTTCTTCTTGGCGCCCGCCGCCGGAAAGCGGCGGGCGCAAGGGGTAGGGTTCGTGCTTATCGCGTCTCGATCAGGTGGTGTAGTAGGTCGTCGTAGTGCCGCCGGTGGTCAGCTTCCAGAAGTACAGACCGGTGGGAGCGCTGGAGCCCATCATGAAGTAGTTGCTGCTGGAGAAGGCCAGGTAGGGATAACGGCTGCTGGCGGTGTTGGAGGCCGTCACGTTGCCGTTGCTCATGGACAGGCTCCACTGGCAGTAGCTGGAGGAGTTGGAGCTCCGGCTGTACAGGTAGGAGTTGTAGCTGCCCAGGTAGGTGTTGGTGGACTTGTTCTTGATGGTGTATTTGCTGCCGGAGGCAGCCACGTCGAAGACGTAGGCATTGGTGGCGCCGGTCAGCATGTCGTTGGCATAGCTCATGCCGGTGCTGGACAGAGCCACGGCGCCGCCGGCGGAGGCGGACTCATAGCTGGTGTTGCCGGACAGGCCCTTCAGTACGTACATGCTGCTGGTGTTGGTGCCGTAGGTGATGACGTAGCTGCCGGTCCAGTCGGAGGGCGCGGAGGTGAGGCGCTGATAGCCCGTGCCGCTGCCGGAGGTGGAGGTGTAGGAGTACAGGGCCCGCAGGGTGATGTTGCCGGTGACCGTGTAGGAGCCGGTCAGG
>JAEEKA010000028.1 GCA_016282135.1 Oscillospiraceae bacterium | reverse complement strand
TGACCTACCTGGATCCCGGCAGCTCCCAGATGGGCAAGAAGGAATACATCGCCGACACCGCCCGTGTCCTGGGCCGGATGTACGACGGCATCGAGTACCGCGGCTTCGATCAGAGCATCGTGGAAGAGCTGGCCAACTACGCCGGCGTGCCCGTCTGGAACGGCCTGACCAATCAGTTCCATCCCACCCAGATGCTGGCTGACGTCCTCACCATCGAGGAGAAGCTGGGCAACGTCAAGGGCAAGAACTTCACCTTCATGGGCGACGCCCGGAACAACGTGGCCAATTCCCTGATGGTGGTCAGCGCCAAGCTGGGCATGAACTTCACCGCCTGCGGCCCCAAGGACCTGTGGCCCGAGGCCGGTCTGGTGGCCGAGTGCCGCAAGATCGCCGCGGAGAACGGCTGTGAGATCCGCATGACCGAGGATCCCAAGGAAGGCGCCGCCAACGCTGACGTCATCTACACCGACATTTGGGTCTCCATGGGCGAGCCTGACGAGATCTGGGCCAAGCGCATTGAGCTGCTGAAGAGCTACCAGGTTAATGCCAAGCTGATGTCCTACGCCAAGCCCACCGCCATTTTCATGCACTGCCTGCCCTCCTTCCACGACACCAAGACCACCATCGGCGCCGACATCGCCAAGAAGTTTGGCATCACCGAGATGGAAGTCACCGACGAGGTCTTTGAGTCCAGACAGTCCGTGGTTTTCGACGAGGCCGAAAACCGTATGCACACCATCAAGGCTGTTATCTACGCCACCCTCTGCTAATGCGAGCTCCGGCGGCCCGACCTGTCCCCAGGCCGGGCCGCTTTTTGCAGCAGGGGGCGCACGATACAGGGGATATAAGCATCCCGCCGTAGGGACGGCACCCTGCCGTCCGCGGTTCAGCATTCAGAGTTCAGAGTTCAGAGTTCAGGGACCACAGCCTGTAGCATGGGCAATCTGCCCGCCGTTTCACATCGGTGCTTCCACCTGCCTTTTGAGCAAAGCGAAGAATTTGTCTGCTCAGTCCCTGCAATCGCATTCACCTATTTCATAATTATTCCTGCCGAAGAATATTTTTATCCCGAATTATTCACGCAGGTTCGGAACTGGGCCTGCAAGGTGCCATGCCTGAGTAGGCAGCAACAAAACAAGTAGCCCACAAAGTTTTCCACATAGAAAAGGGCGCACTACCCCCTTGGGGGTGCTGGGCTGTTTTGACGCTGTCAAGATGCACAGTTGATACTTTCATTCCAACTGCGGACGAAGTTTTCCAATGTTGGAAAGCGTTTCGTAAAACTGGGTCTGGTATGGGCAATGACTGCACAGCTTGAAATACACATACCTTGCAGAACTGACGATCCTGGCCGCAAGCTTCAACAGCTTGAGCCTGACGGTGTCGATTCGGTCTTTTCGCATGGACTCCGGCAGGGTCAGCCGACGGAACCAGTTGAAGAGATTGTAGGCCAGTGCATGAATCTGAACCCGATTGGCGTTGACGATCATGGAAGAACTGCTGACATAGCTCATGTCAAAGCCGGATTTGCACTCCTTGATGAAGTTTTCCATCTGTCCGCGCTTGCAGTAAAAGCGAATCAGGTTCTCCGGGGAGGAATCCATATTGGTCACAACAAAGGTATACATGTGGAGCATCTGCCCGTAGGGCTTTTCTATCTTGCAGACGACCCGCCGGGGATAATCCCAGGAGCCAGCCTTATACAGAAATTCTCCATACACAACGGCGTAAGAAACAGCATCCTCTCGCGTCAGATCATACAGCTCGGAATCCAACGCTTCCGCAAGTCTTCTCAGGACAGGGTTTTCCTTGAGTCGAATGACATAAGACGTGCCGTTCGTTTCAAACAAGCTGTAGAGCTCGTCCGTGGCAAAGCCGCTGTCGCCCCGGGCAAAGAGCGCTGTTTCGGGGTAATCCCGCTGGTATTCCTCCAGAAGCGGCAGCATAAACGCAGCCGCGCCCTTGCTGCAATACTGTGTTCCCGGACGAAGCTCGACCTTCAGTAAATCTCCGGTCAGGCCGTCGAAGCAAAGCAAGGGATGGTATCCGTGTGCTTGGTAGTGGTAGTTGAACGCCTCACCCTCATGTGTACCGTAGGCAGCCAGCAGGGTGGAGTCCAGATCGAGCAGAATGTGCTCCGGTTTCTCAACAGAATAGACTCTTCTGCGGAAAATCCGTTGAATCTCCTCCAACTGCTCCAGGCTTTGCGTATTCATACGGTTGTGAAAACGGGACAGGGAGGGCTGTGAGGCCAAAGCCGTTTTGCCAATCACGGCATTCAGGACAGGGTCGTTTCTCAGGCTGTCGGCGTGATCATCTTGAAAATAGGCGCCAGTAATCTGATAGAGCATCTGCAAAAGGTTCTCGTGATCCTTGTGGATTCGGAAGGAAGCAGGGTCTGTCGTGTGGAAATGCTTCTTGAGCAGCGGCTTGACGCCAAGCTTGTGATAAAACTCCTTGAGCAGAAGCAGACCCCCGTCCGAAGAAAGGTTGCCGCCGTCGAAATTTACACGAAAATTCTTGTTGCTTTCCAGCGCAGTACCTGTTACAATTGCCATGGGACTTCTCTCCTTTGGTTTATTGTTGGGTGGTACTTACATTATACCAAATTTGAAGTCCCTTCACCGGCGTGAATAATTCAGGGAAAGATGTGAAAATGGAAGGGGAAAACAAATGAAACGACGAGTTCTTGTGCTATTATTCGCACTGACCATGCTCTTCAACCTGCTCCCACAGGCTGCGCTGACTGCCCGTGCGGAAACCTGGTCTGGTACCTGCGGCGCCGAGAGCGACGGAAGTAATCTGACATGGATTTTTGACGAGACTACCGGCCTGCTGACTATCGAGGGCAGCGGGGCGATGGCTGACTATGACATTTTCGAGGATGACAGTGCCCCATGGACTCCATACTACATGGAGATTTCTGCTGTCATCTTGCCGGAGGGATTGACGCGCATTGGCGATTATGCATTCTACTGGTGCTGCAGCCTGACGAGCGCGGAGCTCCCAAACACTGTCGTCAGTATAGGGGATCACGCGTTTAGCGCCTGCCATGGACTGAAGAGTGTGGCGATTCCAGATAACGTGACAAGCATCGGAAAAGCTGCGTTCTCCTACTGCGAGTGCCTGACAAGCATTTTGATTCCTGACAGTGTGACGAGTATCGAGGATGAGACGTTTCAATATTGTGACGTTCTGGAGAGCGTAACGATTGGAAATCACGTGACTGGCATTGGTAATGAGGCGTTTGAAGACTGCCGAGCCCTGACGAGTATAACAATCCCAGACAGTGTGACGAGTATCGGCAGAGGCGCATTTGCCGACTGCTGGGCCTTAACGAGTGTAACGATTCCGGACAGCGTGATGAGTATCGGTGACCGAGCATTCAGTAGTTGCAGCACAATGACGAGTGTTTCACTTCCTGACAGTGTAACGAGCATCGGCGAGGAGGCGTTCGCTTATTGCGGTGCCTTGACAAGCGTTGTCATCCCGGATGGTGTTGAGAGAATAAGCAGCAGCATGTTTCGAGGTTGCGAATCTCTGCAGAGCGTGAAGATTGGCAACAGTGTGACGAGTATCGGATGGTCTGCGTTTGATGGTTGCTCTGCACTGGCGAGCGTGACGATTCCAAACAGTGTTTTGAGCATCGACGAGTATGCTTTCATCAACTGCTCCTCTTTGAAGAGCATTACAATCCCAGACAGTGTGACAAGCCTTGGACATGGTGTGTTCTGCAATTGCTGTGATTTGACGAGCGTGAAGCTTCCGGACGGAATTACAAGAATTGAGTCCGGTTTGTTTTTCAATTGCTCCTCTTTGACGGATGTGACAATCCCGGATAATGTGACAAGCATCGGCGAATCTGCGTTTGAAGAATGCCGCACCCTGAAAAATGTGACAATCCCTGACAGTGTGACAATCATTGAACACAGAGCATTCTTCGAGTGTGATTCAATGAAAAGTGTGACGTTTGGAAAAGGTATATCGGAAATTGGATATAAATATACTTTCGGATGGACTTGGAAGCAAGAAAAACAAACGTTTGAAATTATCCCTGGCTTCACGATATACGGCTACAACAACACTGCTGCCCAGACCTATGCGGAGGAAAACGGCTTCGCTTTTATTTCGCTGGACAACGCCGTTGGCGGCTTTGCGGACGTGAAGCCCAAGGATTGGTACGCCAACGCGGTGCTTTGGGCCGTAGAGAACGGCATCACCGGCGGTGTGGACGAGCATCATTTTGCCCCCAAGCAGAACTGTACCCGGGAGCAGGTGGTGACCTTCCTCTGGGCGGCGAACGGAAGCCCGGAGCCGGAGAGCGACGATAATCCCTTCGAGGATGTGAAGAAAAACAGCTGGTTCCGCAAGCCTGTTCTATGGGCGGTAGAGCAGGGGATCACCGCCGGCGTGGATGAGAACCACTTCGGCGTGGGCAAGGACTGTGACCGGGCCCAGGTGGTGATGTTCCTCTGGGCAGCGGCAGGCAAGCCGGAGCCGGAGAGTACCGAGAACAAATTCACGGACGTGAAAGAGAAGGAATACTTCTACAGCGCCGTCCTCTGGGCCGTGGAAAACGGCATCACCGGCGGCACCACGCAGACCACCTTCAGCCCGAAGATGATCTGCACCCGCGCCCAGGTGGTAACTTTCCTCTACGCGGCCTGTGCGGATTAATGACGACACCCACGGGGCGGCCTGCCGGCCGCCCCGATTTTCAAATCTGGATTAACTCGAAGATTGCAGCGCCGGGCTGGCTGCCCGCGCGGCATTTATACAAATCTCAATCCGTGGAGGGAAAGCTGCATGAAACTATACCGTGCCTATTTATTTGACCTTTACGGGACGCTGGTAGATATTCACACGGACGAAGGGAAACCGGACTTCTGGAAAACGGCGGCGTCCTGTTACGCTTCCCACGGCGCGGATTACGACGCGTCCGCACTGCAATCCGAATATCGCAGGCTCTGTGCCGCTGAGACGGCCCGATTGCAATCGGAATACCCCGGCGCGGCGGTGGAGATTGACCTGCTGCGGGTCTTTCACAGCTTGTATGAGGCCCGGGGCATTTTGCCGGATGAAGCCTTGCTTGCGGACACGGCCTGGGCGTTTCGCCAGGCGTCCACGACCCGGCTGCGGGCGTACGCCGGGGCTGGCGCGCTGCTGGCCGCCCTGCGGCTCACGGGCAGGACGGTGATCCTGCTGTCCAACGCCCAGGCCTGCTTCACCCGGCCGGAGTTGAATCTCCTGGGGCTGACGGATCGTTTCAACCGCGTCTATATCTCCTCTGAAATTGGCTTCCAAAAGCCGGATCCCCGATTCTTCCTTGCCCCCCTGCGCGATCTGAAGCTGGACCCGGCGGACTGTGTGATGATCGGAAACGATCCGGTCTGCGACGTGTACGGGGCCGTTTCGGTGGGCATGGACGCAGTCTACCTCCGTACCGCCCTTTCCCCGGCAGGCGCGCCGAATGTTCATCCACATGCTTTGATTTCTTTCCAGAGCGCAAACCTCCGGCAGCTGAGGAACGTCCTTCTGCGTTAAGCTCGATCCCGAAAAATTGCAGTTTCTGTGTGTTTTCCCGATTCTCTCTTGTTTTTTCGGAATATTTCGTGTATAGTATATTTATCCAGAAATAGAAAGGAAGGATTTTCATGAATCGCACCAAGCACATTATCAAGCTGCTGGTTTTCGGCGTGCTGGCCGGCATTCTGCTCCTGGTTGGGGCGGGGAAGGACCTCTCTCTGGGAAAGGGCCTTTCCCTGAGTTGGGAAAGCATCGGTCGGATTTTCCTGGTGATCTTTGCAGTCCTGGCCGTGGAGCACCTGGTTCTTTTGATCCTCAGCCTGCTCAAGTCCGAGAACCACCGGGTCCGAACCGTCCTGACCTTGAGCGCGAATCTGATCCGCTACGTGGCGGTGATCGTCATCATCATCTGCGTCCTCTCCCTGCTGAGTGTGGATATGCCCACCATTCTGGCAGGACTTGGCGTCATCGCCCTGATCATCGGCTTCGGCGCCGAAAGCCTGATTACCGACGTGGTCACCGGCTTTTTCATTCTGATGGACAATCAGTATAACGTGGGCGATATCATCGAGGTGGGGGGCTTCCGGGGCACTGTCTCCGAAATCGGAATCCGTACCACCAGCCTGATGGACACCGGCGGCAACGTGAAAATCATCAACAACTCCGACATGAAGAACATTCTCAACCGGTCCGACAACAGCTCCAAGGCCGTGGTGGATTTTGCCGTTCCCTACGAGACCGATATTCTCAAGCTGGAGCAGAAGATTCCCGGCTTGATGGCGGAGATCTTCCAGGCCCACCCGGAGGTTTTCAAGTCTGAGCCCAAGTACCTGGGGGTCCAGGCCCTGAGCAGCAGCTCCGTTGATCTGCGCTTTGTGGCCGAGGTAGGGGAGTCTGACATCTATTCCGGCGCGAGAATCATGAACCACGACCTCTTTGTGGGCTTCCGGGGCTTGGGCGTGGAGTGCCCCTTCCCCCAGGTGGACGTCCACAGCAAATAAGGCCCAGCCTTGGGAGGATCTGCTATGGAGTATTACAAGCATCCCCCGGAGTATGCTCCGCTCCCGCCGGAGCAAGCGCTTCGGCCGGAGCTGGAGCTGGCTGCGCCGCCGCCGGAGTTCGGCCAGGGGACGGCGTCTCCGGTGGGGGAGGAAAAGCCCAAGCGCCGCCTGCGGCAGTTCCTGGCTGTGCCTGCGGTGCTGTTGGTGAGCTTCCTCTGCCTGCACGGGGTAAAGGCCCCGGTCTCTCCCAGCCCCGGCCCAACGGAGCTTGTGCCGGAGCCCAGCGCTCCCGTAGAGACCGCCACCGAGCCCCCCGCCCTGCCCCAGGGCAGCGTGATTCTGGACGTGGAATACGCCGTCCGGAGCGGGGGAGAAGTCCGCTACAGCTATTTCGTCTATTCTCCGATCCCCAGCCTGGACGCCACCCAGGCCCAGATCGATGCCTTCCAGGGGACGCCCTGGCCCGTCTCGGTCTATGCCCAGGTCTCTGACGGGGCAGGCCATGCCTGTAAGCCGGAAACCGATCCGGACGTCTGGGAGGATTCCCGGAACCGGTTTGAATACGGCATTCCCTGCACCGGTCTGGAAGAAGATCTGACCTTGACCCTGACCGCTGTTTACACCGAAAACGGGGAGGAGCGCTGCTCCACCTGGTCCGGGCCTGTGTCCGATATTCCGCCTATGCCCGATACCTATGCCACCCTGGAGGCCCTTCCCGGCGGCGATATCAGCTTCACGGCTGCTTTGCAGCCGGCTCCCGGAGACGATCACGAATATGATCTTTATATCGACGGCATTGGCCAGGTGGTCTATGACGGGGAGGACAGCATGGGTCTGTCCCTGACAAATGAGCTGATGGGCGACCCGGTGGAGGGAGACCGGGAGCAGGGCTATACCGTCCGCTACGAGGGCGGCTCGGCCCTGACGATGATCCCCGAGGAAGCGGAGCTGGCGGTCCGTCTGATCCTGAAGGACAGAACCACCGGCTACCTCTACACCATCGAGTCCAATCGGGTCTCCCCGGAAGAGGCGGCGGCTTTGACGCCCACCTACCCCCTGGAGAACGGCATGATTGTCCTCACGGTATACAACGACACCTTCGACTTCAGCGTGCCCACGGTGGTTCCCAATGACGAATACAAGACCATCCTGGCCCAGACAAGCATAGAGGAAGCGGACTTTGCCGACTACGCCTTGCCCGACGCCATTGCGCCGCCGGATTCCTTTTCCTTCAACGGCTGGGTGGTGGACTATGGCAACGCCTTTGACAACGGCTATGAGCGGGAGGGGCTCTATGACAACGGCGAGCCCTCCGTGGACCAACTGATTACCGAGGAGAACTTCTGCTTCCCGCTGGAGGGAGCGATCCTGACCCGGGCGGACGTGGAGCGGATCCCGGTTTCCGACGACGGCATCCGCTACGTCAACGTCCACGCCACCTGGAAGGTGGACGACCCCGGCGCCGGCAGCGTGGGGCTGAACCTGGACGATGGATACGGCACGACAATCTTCGTTAGTATCGAGCATCCCATGGTGTCCGAGGGAACCCTCTATCTGTGCCAGTACCCCATCCCGGAGCGGGATGGCATGAAGTTCGACGGCTGGTATGACGAGAGCGGCAAGCGAGTCCAGATGCTCAACGCCTGGTACTCCTTCTCCGGCACCGTCACCAACCCGGACGGCAGCTTCGGCGGCTATACCGGCGAGCTCGTTTCGAGGACTCTCACCGCCCACTGGAAACCGATCCTGCAAGTGGGCGAATAGAGCGCAATGACAAAACACAGCCCATCCGGAATCCCGGATGGGCTGTGCTGCGTAATAGATCGTGATCGCGATTATACTAATATTTTATTAAAAAGTTAGAAACTTTTTAATCCTGCACCCACATTTGTGGATGCAGCTCTGGGCAAATCCCAGAGAAATATGCCGTACAATATCTATTTTTGCAAATCCTTTTGGATTTGCAAACCGAAGCAAAGCTGCGGTTGATAAAACGGTTATAAACCGTTTTATCAAGAAATAGTATTATGCGTACAGGTCGATGAGCTTCTTCAGGTGCTCGTAGCGCTCCATGGCGTTGGCTTCGTTGCGGGCGAAGAGCTCGGTGGCGCGCTCCGGGAACTCCCGGGTCAGACGGCTGTAGCGAGCCTCGTTCATCAGGAACTCCTGATAGCCGCCCTTGGGATCCTTGGAATCCAGGGTGAACTTCTTCTCGGCAGCGGGGTTGAAGCGGAACATGTTCCAGTAACCGCATTCCACAGCCTTCTTCATCTCTTCCTGGCAGTGCATCATGCCGCCCTTGATGGAGTGCATCTCGCAGGGGGCGTAGCCGATGATCAGGGACGGGCCGTGATAGGCCTCTGCCTCGGTGATGGCCTTGATGGTCTGCGCGGGGTTGGCGCCCATGGCGACCTGGGCCACGTAGACGTAGCCGTAGCTCATGGCGATCTCCGCCAGGCTCTTCTTCTTGGTCTCCTTGCCGGCCGCGGCAAACTGCGCAACCTGACCGATGTTGGAGGCCTTGGAGGCCTGTCCGCCGGTGTTGGAGTAAACCTCGGTGTCGAAGACGAAGACGTTGACGTCCTCGCCGGAGGCCAGCACGTGGTCCACGCCGCCGAAGCCAATGTCATAGGCCCAGCCGTCGCCGCCGAAGATCCACACGGACTTCTTGTTCAGGTATTCCTTCTTGGCCAGGATTTCCTTGGCGCAGTCGCAGCCGCAGGCTTCCAGGGCAGCAATGAATTCCTTGGTGGCTTCCATGTTGGCGTCGCCGTCGTTGTAGGTGTCAACCCACTTCTGGGCGGCAGCCTTGACCTTCTCGTTCTTGCCGTTGGCAATGATGTCGAGGGTCTTGGCCTTCAGGGAGTCGCGGATGGTCTTCTGGGCGGTGTACATGCCCAGGCCGTGCTCGGCGTTGTCCTCAAACAGGGAGTTGGACCAAGCGGGGCCCTTGCCCTCTTCGTTGGTGCAGTAGGGCGCGGTGGCGCCGGGGCCGCCCCAGATGGAGGAACAGCCGGTGGCGTTGGAGATGTACATCCGGTCGCCGAAGAGCTGGGTAATCAGACGGGCATAAGAGGTCTCAGCGCAGCCGGCGCAGGAGCCGGAGAACTCCAGCATGGGCTTCTTGAACTGGGAGCCCTTGACGGTGAGATCCTGCATATCCTTCTTCTCAGGCAGCTTGACGCAGTAGTCGAACACAGGCTGCTGATCCAGCTGGCCTTCCTGAGGCTTCATGGTGATGGCCTTGGCCGGGCAGACACCCACGCAGACGCCGCAGCCCATGCAGTCCAGAGGAGACACAGCCATGGTGTACTTGTAGACGCCCTTGCCCTTGCCGGCCTTGACGTCCACCAGCTTGGCGGACTTGGGAGCCTTCTTGGCTTCCTTCTCGGTCAGCGCGAAGGGACGGATGGTGGCATGGGGGCAGACATAAGCACAGTTGTTGCACTGGATGCACTTGCCGGCGTCCCACTCGGGAACGGTAACGGCAACGCCGCGCTTCTCGTAGGCGGAAGCGCCCAGCTCGAACTGGCCGTCCACATAAGGCGTGAAGGCGGAAACGGGCAGGGAATCGCCGTCCATCTTGTCCACGGGGAACAGGACGTCCTTGACCATCTTGACCAGCTCGGGCTTGCCCTCCAGCTTGACGTCCTTCTCCTTGTCAACGGCGTCGGCCCAGGAAGCGGGAACGTCGATCTTGACAAAGGCAGTGGCGCCGGCGTCGATGGCACGGTGGTTGCAGTCGACCACGTCCTGGCCCTTCTTCAGGTAGGACTTGGTGGCAGCGTCCTTCATGTAGCCGATGGCTTCCGCCTGGGGCATGACCTTGGCCAGGGTGAAGAAAGCGGACTGCAGGATGGTGTTGGTGCGCTTGCCCATGCCCACCTGGATGGCCAGGTCAATGGCGTTGATGGTGTAGAGCTGGATCTTGTTCTTGGCGATGTAGCGCTTGGAAGCG
>JAEEKA010000027.1 GCA_016282135.1 Oscillospiraceae bacterium | reverse complement strand
TCAACCTCAGCGAGTAGGATCTGGCGGAGCTGCTGGGTACTCAACGTCGATAAGAACGAACGCGAGTTATTCGAGGACTGCTCCATTCTTTTCTCCTCCTTCATCTAGTAATGGATCTATGTTGATACAAAGTAACACACTCTGCCATATTTACCTCCGCTCCACGAACCATCGTCCGATATTGTTCCCGGCGACAGCTGTGCTTCGCTCGAAGAACAGATAACTCTGATGTCCGCTTATCATCACCGTGTACCGATCGCCCTGGCCGCCGGCCTTCATCGCCGCCGCCTGGCGGATATCGGTGACACGGTCTATTTCATATTTGCGTCCGTCCTCCCAGGTGATCTCCCTGGGGAGCATGACGCCGTCCTCTCTGAAATCAGCTTTGACCGCCACATACACTTTCGGCGGCTTAACAGATGTGGTTGTCTGCATTTTCCGGCACCTCCATATCGCGCAGGAAATTGCTCCGTGCGCTGATCGGCGGCTCTACCAGCTTATAGCCCTTCCACTTCATGACACGGAACTTGAAGTCAAGCAGTTCCATAGGAACATACAGCGCAGCCGCTGCGGAGAAGAACGTGTTGTCGGCGTTCAAGGTCTCCAGGACACGGTCGTCCTCAAGCAGATATTCGGCAGCGAACAGATTGGCGTCTTTCTCGTACCGGGAGCTGTTATCAAAAAGGGTGACCTCATGGAACGCGAACACGCCGGAGTTTTTATGCAGAACAGCGTGGCCCAGTTCGTGAGCGACGATGATCTTCTGAATGACGAGTGGCAGATCACAGTTGATGGTAATCGCAATGATCCGCTTGCTCTTGAGAATGAATCCTTTGATGGCGTCCGGCGCTGTGCCGAGAGACTGAAAGATGAGTTTAATGCCCATCGCCCCACACAGCTTGAACGGATCATCTTCGTGGTAACGCCTCTTCAGCATTTCCACGGCATCGACAATTTCAGCATAGAACAACTATCACCCCTCCTATCGAAAAATGGGCATAGTCCACCCCTGGTTAATTCCATTATAAGGACATATATGTCCCATAAAACGGACATCAAGGATTTTTCCTGCCGAACTTTGCCTTTGCCTCTTCCTTGCAGGTAACATAGGCGGTCATAACGGCCTGGAAGAAGGCGTCCTTCTGATCCTGGGAAAGTTCGCCACCCGCAAAGAGAGCTGCGTTGTCAGCAAGAAGCTGTTCCACGTCACGGGCTCCTTTCGCTCCGTAACGCTCACGGGCTTCTTCTATGTAATTGTCCTTTTCAATTTCAGCTACGGGATCTTCGCACTCGTCATCGGACAGGAATTTAATAGAAACCTGCAGCGCCTTCGCCAGCTTTGCCATCATAGCTGCGCGGGGCGTTTTTTCGCCTCTTTCATACGCCTGGACGGATCTGGGAGACACGCCTACTTCCTGGGCAAGCTGCGTCTGGGACATTCCAAGAGAGATACGGGCTTCTTTCACCTTGTCAGCAAATGCCTTCATTTTTGGTAGTCACTCCTTTTCTGGAAATTAAGTTCGTAAAAGTTCGTAGAACCTATTGACAAAAGTTCTACTCGGTGCTACAATGAAAGCCGAACTTCCAAGAACTTGATGGAACCATTATAAGCGTAAGTTCGTGAGTTGTCAATAGGTTTTCCACAAAAAGTTCGCAAAAGTTCTGATAAATTCGGGAGGTGAACCACGATGAGCAGCGAGAGAGCGATACTCCACAGCGACCTTAATTCCTTTTACGCATCCGTTGAGATGATGCTTGACCCCAGTCTGAAGGGAAAGGCGGTTGCCGTCTGCGGTTCCACCGAAAACAGGCACGGCATCGTCCTGGCGAAATCCGACCTCGCCAAGAAGGCCGGCGTGAAGACCGGGATGGTCAACTGGGAAGCCCGGCAGCTCTGCAAGGATCTGATCATGGTACCACCCCAGTACGATCAGTACCTTAAATACAGCAAGCTGACCCGTTCCATCTACGACCGTTACACCGACCTGGTCGAGCCCTTCGGAATGGATGAGTGCTGGCTCGATGTCACGGGGAGCCAGACCCAGGGTTCCCCGATGGAGATCGCCGAGCAGATCCGAAAGAGCGTCCGGGAGGAACTCGGCCTGACCGTCAGCATCGGCGTTTCCTTTAATAAGATATTCGCCAAGCTGGGATCGGACATGAAGAAGCCGGACGCCATCACGGAAATCACCCAGGGAGGCTTCAAGGAGAAGGTTTGGCCGCTGCACTGTTCCGAAATGATCTACTGCGGACCTGCCACCACGAAGAAACTCGCCATGTACGGCATCCACACCATCGGCGATGTGGCGAACGCAGACCCGCTCTTCCTCAAACGGCTGCTCGGCGTGAACGGACTTGCCCTGTGGTCCTACGCCAGCGGCAACGACCAGTCCAGAGTCATGCACAGGGATTTCGTTTCCCCAGTCAAGTCGGTGGGTCACGGAATCACCTGCACAGCCGACCTGGAGAATGACGACGAGGTGTTCCGGGTGATGCTCGAACTCTCCCAGGACGTGGGACACAGGCTCCGTGTCCATGAACTCTCCGCCAGAGGCGTCCAGGTGTACGTCCGGGGAAACGACCTCTTCGGCTCCCAGTACCAATGCAAGCTGCCCGTAAGGACACAGCTGCCGAACGAGATCGCCGCCGCCGGCTTCCGGGTGTTCAAGGAGAGATATCAGTGGGGAAAGAAGGTCAGAGCCGTCTGTGTCCGCGCCATCGACCTGGTGCCGAAGAACGACCCGGAGCAGTTGACCATCTTCGACAACACCGTCCGCCGCGAGAAACGTGAACGAATGGAGGATGCCGTTGAGAGCATTAGGGCGCGTTTCGGCAAGAGGGCGATTACCTACGCTGCCTTGCTCGGTGACCTTAAGATGCCGTGTGACGGCAGAGACTCGGTAAAAATGCCGGGTCTGATGTACCAATAATTTTCTGTAGCGATTTCATACAACTGTATTGACACGATACAAAAGATGTGATACAATACAGGTGTCGCGAAAGGAGGCTATGAGATGGCTAAATACATCGAAGTCCAGGCTGACATCGACCGTTTGCCTGACTGCATAGGCGACCGCCTTATAACAACAAAGGAAGAATTGCTCTGGGATATCGACCAGCGGACAAAATCGCTCCTTGATTCTCTGGCAAGCAGCAATCGTCATACTGCCCGCTACTTCAGCGTCATGGAAGACCTTCTGAAGGTGTTTCGGAGTCGTATCGCCCACACCATCCTTCCCCGGAATCTGGAGGACTGGTGGTTCTACTCGTATGAAATCTCCTATCACGGTGTTGGTCTTTTCTTGGAACACATGGGGAGCGCGTGGCTTAATGAGGAGCAGACCGATAGCGATAGCCAGACCATTGATCAGATTTTTCCGCTTGTGTTCATTCCCGCAAAGATGCTCTCCGTGGACGAATATGCGAAACTGTACGAGGTTGAGCAGGTCACGGTCAGGCAGTGGATCAGGCGATGCAAGCTGCGTACCGTTGAGAAGGCCGGCAAAGAATGGCGTATCTCCGAACTGACAGATGTACCAAAACGCGGCTTTGAACCGGCGCAGTACAGATGGCGCGGACGCACACTCGAGAATCTTCCAGAAGGCTTCGATTTTCTTAATGAGTACATCATGGCGACGCTTATTAAAGGTGATACCGCCGACACCTACAAAGTCCTCTTTACAGATGGCAGCGGTCCCAACCCTAAAAAGCTGGCATATGAATTGACGAATGAAGAACGCGAGAGACTTGAATCGTTCTTTATTGCGAATCCTGATGTGTCCTTTGCTTCTGAAAGCCACCACTATTGGTGGAAGAAGAAAGAACCCGATCCCGACGAATCCGAGGAGGATGATGAATGACCGAATCAACCAATCTCATATACACACCCCAGGAAAAGATCCCGCTCGGTGAACCCGTTATCCTCCCCAACGGCGCACACGGTCTCAAAGTCAAGTGGAGAAAGGGAAAGCGGGACGTGACGGAAATCGTCACCCTGGACAAGCTGCACGAGCTGGTCGCGCAGGGTAATATCAAAGCCAGCGGTCAGAGATCCCCGTAACGGAGGAACTCGGCCCCACAGAAACCCACCGCTCAATACATGAGCCTGAACCGAATGCGAGTTTGGCCGGTATGAGCATCCTGCGGATAACTGTATCCGCGGATGTTTGTACCGGCCTTTTTTCTGTCTCTGGAAGGAGGAATGCCTATGACCCAGGTCAAGGACCTGAACAAGAAGCGCGTATGCGATCTGAGCGACGACCGCAAGACCGTGTACATACGCCGGGGCAACTGCGTCACGGAGGTCCGTGCCGAAAAGGACGGCACCCTCTCGGTACGCTGCAAGAAGGCAACCCAGGCATCGTAAACCCACAACCTAATACCTAACCATCAAATTCGATCCGCCAGAACGCGAGACGGCAGTGCGGGTACAGCGTAACAGCTGTATCTCTCTGCCGTCTTTTTTCGTTCTTACGGATCTTGCGGCTCTGACGGATCACCACGATCTGAAAGGAGCCGCATATGAAAATCACCTACACGTTCGCCGACGACACCACCTCCGAAGTCGAGGTCTCCGAAGAAGTCGGCACCCTCATCATGGACAGCCGCCGTGAGGAATCCAACGGCGACCGAAAGGAACGCTACCACTGCTGGAGCCTGGACGCCATCGACTACGAGGGCACAGAGTACAGCACTCCCGACTTCGCATCGTCACTGTTCGACGGAACCGATGAGCGGGACGCCCGCGTCCGTAAGGCGTTCTCCCACCTTACAGAAACACAGCAGCGCCGGATGCTTATGCTTGCCGCCGGACTGTCGGAACGGGAGATTGCCCGCCGCGAAGGAGTCGCTATTCGCGCAGTTACCGAATCCATCGATTATGCCCGAAAAAAATTTCTCAAGTTTTTTTGAAAAAACACTCGTCAAAACGCCTCCCTTTTCTCCGTATAGCGAGGAAGGCAACATACAGAACAATCCGCCTTCCCGGAAAGCGAGATAAAGATCATGAAACACGCACTCAACATCCGAGTCTCCAGGAAACCCGTGAATGGCGGAATCGTGGCCTGCAGGAAAGTGTCGGTCCGCGAGAAGCTGCTCCGATTCCTCTTTGGAGACAAGACCCGACTCACGGTTATCGTTCCCGGCGATACCGTGGAGGAGGTCGCCATCAGTGAGATCGGAACGGAGGCCGCCCATGAAACTGTATGAGATCAACGAGGAGATCCTCCGGCTGACCGACCAGATCTCTGTTGACGAGGAAACGGGCGAGATCCTCTGCGATATGGACGCCATCACCGCCGGGATCGAAGCCCTGCAGATGGAACGCCGTTCCATCCTGGAGTACCTCGCCAAGCTGGTGCTGAACCTCCGCTCCGAGGCGGCAGCCGCGAAGGCCGAAGAGGCCCGTCTCCGCGACCGCCGGTCCCGCCTGGAGAAAAAGGAAGCCCGGCTCATGCAGATCCTCGACCGCGAATGCGGCGGTGAGAAGACCGACCTGGGCGTGGCGACCCTCAATTACCGCAGGACGACCCGCGTGGACGTCACCGACGCGGCGAAAGCCGTCTCCTGGCTCAAGCGCCGTAAACTCCTCGACTGCTTCCGCATCCCTGCCCCGGAAGTGGCAAAGGCCGAGGTCAAGAAGCTGCTTACGGCAGGCACCAGGGTCCCCGGCTGTGCGCTGGTCGAGGACCGCTCGTATTCGCTGAAGTAAGGAGGAACCGAAATGCTCAACATCACCAAGGGCAGGATCGCCCGCGCACAGAAGGTCGTCATCTACGGCCCGGAGGGTAT
>JAEEKA010000026.1 GCA_016282135.1 Oscillospiraceae bacterium | reverse complement strand
CGCCGCAGAAGGTATAACACACTAGACCTTGCAAGCAAGATCGTGTGCCAAGGGAGGCCCGGCCCCCTTTGGATACCCCCGCCACGAAACCGCCTGGTTTCTTTGGATTCTTCCCCACAGAGAAGGCCGGAGCATCCCTATCATGCTCCGGCCTTCTCTGCCCAAAGGGGAGCTTCCCCTCTGGACACCCTATGTCAGAGGAACGCTGTTCCCCTTAAATCCTCTTGCCAACGAAACCGCCCGGTTTCTTTGGATGCTTCCCTCGGAGAAAAACTGTTATGAGCCGCAAGATGCTCATAACAGTTTTCCAATTTCTTAGGGGCAGGTTCCCTATGAAATACCCTGTCAACGAAACTCATATTTCTTCGCATTTTTCCGCTTCAAAAATGCTTTCCTGTTATTTTTTCCAAATCGTCAGGCAAGCAATACCAATCAGCCCGTCCGATTATTGGGTTGTGCCTTTGAGATTCGCAAGAGACTTCTGCTTTGCATAACTTGAACGATAAGACTTGTTATTATAATCATCGCAAACAGCGTATCAATCGATGTTTTCAGAATGATCGCTTTCCCTGCCACATCTATCACTTTGGGAGATACGGCAAGATAGTCGTGGAATCGTTCAACAAGGGAATTTGAGAGATTACTCCAAAAGGAAAAATCGCTCCATTTGGTTGGGATCAACCAGGCAGGCAGGCCGGAGAGCAGCCGCGGCAGGAGGAGAACAAACGCAAATGCAAGGCCGGTCAGTGTCAGTAAAAACGCTGTATGGGATCGTCTCCACAGCCAACGGAGGAAAAACGCAGCAGCCCAGAAGCCGCAGAGAAGCAGCGGAAGCCAGGGCAGAACGGACGCAAGATACGCAAATCCGCTGCCCCAAAGAACCTGATCCGGCTGCGGCAGCCCGAACTGCATCGCATAATCCCGCCCGTACTTCCACCCGTCCGCGCCGGAGGGGATGCTGTGCAGTTCAGCGGCAGTCCAATCTCCTGTTCCGGGGTTCAGCAGGATTTTGTCGCTGCCGGTGAAAACTCCGACGACGGTGCAGGTTTTCTCAGATATCGTTACTTCCAGCCCGACAACATTCTGCGCGCCCCAAAGCGCTTCCGCAGCCGCACTGCTCACCGCGCATTCTCCCGCACGGACGGGAACTTTCCCATAGATGTACTGGGCGGGACAGGCCAGCATGGCCTCTCCGTCGAACAGGATTTGCTTTGCCTCTGCGCTTCTCGTCATGGACGAAGCAGGAACCGTCTGTTCCGCCCAAAAGGTCAGGTTGACGCCGCCGGCCTTTTCCATCTGCTGCTTTGCCGCCGCAGCGAGCGCAGCCGGCAGCGGCTGGTTGTATCGAAGGCTGACAGCGGTGTACCGAAGTCGGGCCTGCTCGGAAGCCCGGAACACCGCAAAGACTGCGAGGGCAAGCAGCACGCATTTGAGCAAAAACCAAATACGCTTCATGGCTCCACCCGAACCCGGTCGCCGTTCTTCAGCGGTTTATTTGCGCTTTCCACAATCCGATCCTTTGGCGAAAGGCTGCCCTGAACCGCGGCAAATTCCTCGTCAGTTTCCAGCACCTGCACGTCTACACGAACGACGGAATCCTCTACTCCGAGGGTAGAGGTCTTCGGGGCATAGACGAATACAAAACTGCCGCTTGCCTCCGTGTGAAGCGCTGACAGAGGAACGCAGGTTTGATAGGAATTGGAAGAGAGCAGACAAGTAAGTCTGACAGTTCCGGCTTCTATTGCAGGATGAACGACACTCCCGCTGCACAGCAGCGTTCCATCCGTCTGCGGCTCCAGTTGCAGCATGCTCGCATCGAGCTGTCCCTGTAGCTGTCCTTGCGAAAGAATGATGCTGCGTGCACTGGGCAGCGCATCCGCCTGGGCTTGCGTGATTTGGAAGTGGAAGCGTTTTTCCGCACTTTCCGGCTGGAGCGCAATCTCCTCCATACCGGTTCCGGTCTGTCCGACCCGGATTCCGATTTTTGTGACGCTTCCGCTTGTCTCTGCCTTCAGACAGGCTCCCTCATCGAGGAATGCTTGCAGCTGATCGATGGTTCTCTGAGTCTGCTCCATATCCAGCGCCAGGCTTTGCGCCCGGGCCTGGTTGCTTTCTTTGGTTTGAGCCGCCTGCTGCGCCATCTCATAATAACTGGTCTGCGCCTGACGCAGCGCAAAGGCTGCATTCTCGGACTGCAGCTTTGCAGCGGCTTGCTCGGCTTCGGCAGCCGCTTGTCGAGCCTTCGCAGCCTCCAGTCTCGTGCTCGCATCGGTGGCAGCCTGTTTTGCCGTCTCTAATTTGCTTTGTGCTTCTGGACGATCTTCCTCTGACGTCTGATCGTATGCTGCCTGGGCCTCGGTCTGCGCTTGCGTTGCAGCGCTCAGACCGGTCTCAGCCTCTTGAACTGCTGTTTTCGAAGCGGTCAATTCCGCATTTGCCTGGTTTAAGGCGTCGTTTGCCCGTGTGACCTCCGCCTGCGCCTGCTCTACGCCGAGATAAGAGACGTTCTGGCCGGCGTTCAGTGCGTTCAGCTGTGCCTGCTGCTCGGCGAGCTCCGCTTGTTTTCGGGCGATCCGATCCTGAATATTCACCTGATCAAAGCGAAGAAGGACGTCGCCCGCCTCAACCAGGTCACCAACTTCTACGCAGCATTCCGAAACGGGATAGCCCACCGGAATCGGGATTGAAAGAGCCCCTCCGTTTTCCACGGTTCCTTCTGCGGAGAACTGGTCCAGCATTGTATGTGCACTTGGGTTTGTCAGCTTGACGCGGGCCACCGTGGTTCCGGCGGCTCCTTTTGCGAGAAGGGTCAGGATCAGCATGCCGACAAAAAACGCAGCAACCCGAATGCCGGCTCTGCGCTGCGTGGGCTCGCTCTCCGTTTTTCCGAAAAAGCGTATTCTCTTCACATCAACCAAGCCCTCCTTCCGCTTGAATTCCAAGCTCCAAATACTTTTGCCCGAATTTGAAAATCAAAACCGCTGGAATCAGTGTAATCAGACCTGCCGCCAGGCCAGAGGCCAGATTTTCCGAAGAGATCACAGGCAGAAACAGGCTGAAGGGCCAATGCTCCTGCGAGCGCAGAAAACTCATGGGCTGCTCAATGGCGCTCCACGCCTCCAAAAAACTCAGAACTGCAGCGGCCAGGATGCCGGGACGTCCCAGGGGAAGCCCGATTTTCACAAATATTTGTATGGCATTCGCGCCGTCCAGCTTCGCTGCTTCGATCAACTCTGGTGGAATGCCTGAAAAGCTCCTGGACATCAAAAACACCGGCAGCGTGGAAAAGACGCCCGGGAGGATGATCGCCCAAGGCGTATCCAACAGGGAGAGGCGCCGAAGGACAAAATAACTCGGCGCCATCAACACCTGAAACGGCAGAAGCATCAGTACGATATACAGCCCGAGGATAAGCTTCCTGCCCTGAAGCTCTTTTTGCGCCAGAGCCCATGCCGCAGGCGCGCCAACCAATAGTTGCCCGAGCACCTGCGGGAAGACCAGCAGGCAGGTGTTCCAAAAAACAGAGAAAAAACCGGGCGTGTCCAATAGCAGCTCTGTCAGCGGCTGCAGCGTCGGCCAGGTGGGAAGAACCGGCAGCACGGCCTGTCCGCCATTTTCCCGAAACGCCGGTCCGATCGTACGCTCCAATTCGTCAGAGGAGGTCAGCGCACTCATCAACAGAGACCAGAGCGGCAGCCATACTGCCAGGCTGAGCAGGACCAGCACGACATAGGAGAGAATCTTTTTTCCTCGTATCATTTTCGATCCCTCCTTGCGAGCAGAATCAGGAAACATAGAATGACCGCAACCAAAGCAATCGCCATCATCACGGCGCCGGCCGTCAATCTGCCGAGGTCAAGTCCCCGAAACCAGTT
>JAEEKA010000025.1 GCA_016282135.1 Oscillospiraceae bacterium | reverse complement strand
TTGGTAGAGCACCCGGTTCATACCCGTGTTGTCATCTGTTCGAGTCAGATTGCCGCTACCAGGCCCGTTGGTCAAGTGGTTAAGACACCGCCCTTTCACGGCGGTAACATGGGTTCGAGTCCCGTACGGGTCACCAAAAAATCCTCCATGCGCGAGCATGGAGGATTTTTTACTTTTCCGCTTAACTGTAGATACTATTCTCAGATAAACCCATTCAATATCGTTGCGGTCAGCTTTGTGCCATACTTCGTTGTCGTCCTTGCCGGGCGTCAAGCCCGCCTGCGTCCTCCGCCTCGTCTGACACAAATCTGCCTCGCAAATCTGTTTGAAACGTTTTATCAGAGAATCGTATGAAAACCTGACGCAGGGATACGCACCGCCTGCAATGCGTCCGCCGCTGGGGAAGTCTCCGCGGGTTGCGGGCGCACACTGTGCAGCCCTACGGGGAACGCGGACGGCAAAGTGCCGTCCCCACGGTTCGAGGCGGGCGCTTTACGCCCCAAAGGCCAGCCGTTCGAAATCGGCCACATGGAGCGGACGGGCAAAGTAGTAGCCCTGGACGTAACTGCATCCCAGATCCCGCAGGACGGAAAGCTGCGCCTTGGTCTCCACGCCCTCAGCCACCACGGGCACCTTCAGATTCTTGGCAATATCCAGAATCAGAGCTACCAGGCGGTCGTCCTTCTCGTTCCGGCCAATATTCCGGATGAACTCCTGATCCATCTTCAGCACGTCGATGGGCAGAGTGGAGAGCATGCTCAGGGAGGAATAGCCTGTGCCGAAGTCGTCCATCTCAATCTGATAGCCCTTCTTCCGCAGCTTATTCACTACCTCGATGACCTGATCCGCGTTCTCGGTATAGGCGGATTCGGTGACCTCCAGCTTCAGCGCAGTCCGGTCCAGGCCGTTGGCGTCCACCAGCTCGTCGATGGTATCTCCCAGCTTGGGGTCAAAGATGTCCACCCGGGAGAGGTTCACCGACACCGGCACCACCACGCCGTATTCCTCCCGCCAGGCGGCGATCTGCCGGGCGGCCTCGCCCCAGACAAATTTGTCCACGACGCCGATCCGGCCGCTGCGCTCCAGCAGAGGGATGAATTCGGCGGGCTTGATCAGGCCCAGTTCCGGATGCTGCCAGCGGATCAGCGCCTCGGCGCTGACCAGCCTGGGAGGATCGCATTGGATCTCATACTTGGGCTGATAGCAGACCAGCAGTTCCCGGTCCCGCACGGCCCGATCCAAATCGTTGAGCAGCCGCTGGTCAAAGAGCTCCTGCCGATGCATGGTCTCGTCGAAGACCACCATGTGCGGCTTGAACTTCCGCCGGGCCAGACCGCAGGCGGTACGGGCCCGCTCGATCATCTGCACCGGCTCCACGTCCCGGACCCAGGGCATGACGCCCATGCGGAGACGCAGGCCGGAATTGAAGCGGTTCAGCTCCTTTTGGAAGGCGCTCAGGGTGGCCTCGTAGTCCCCTGCATGGGGGGCGTACACCACAAAGCAGTCCGCCTCGATGCGGCCCGCAATACCCGGGGTTCCCGCCAGGTACTGCTGAATCGCGCCGCCCAGCAGCCGCAGGACCGTATCGCCGAACTCCCGCCCGTACAGGGCGTTGACGGTGTGGAAGTTGTCGATATTCAGCATCATTGCTTCCAGGTGCAGCTCCGGATGATCCCGGTAGCACCGGTTGGCGTACTCGTAGAAAAAGCTCCGGTTATAGAGTCCCGTAAGGGAATCCCGCTCGGTGGCGGAAATCAGGTTTTGCCGTTCCCTGGCCGCCTTTTTGGCCTTCATGCGCTGATACAAAAGGACCCCCACGATCCCAAGCACGATCGCCAGATCGATGATGACCCGGGCCCAGTTGTCGCGAATGAAATCCAGCATGGTGACCTTTTCCGCCGGGGTGGTCCGGACCAGGAGGGCGGCCTCCATGGTGGACCTGGGGATCAGGCTGACGGTCTTGTTCAGCATGGAATACAGATGGTTGTCCTCCCGGCGAAGGGCAAAGCAGAAGCCCATGGCCTTGCCGGTGGGAAGGGTGTAGAAGCTGTTGCGCTGGAAGAGCCGGTTCACATAATTCAGGCGGTAGCTGTTCACCAGAACGCAGTCCGCCTTTCCGTTGTTCACCGCCTCCACGCAGTCCTCGTCTGTAGCGTAATAGGCCCGCTTCCAGTTGGGAAAGCTGTCCTTCAGGAAAATCTCATCGTTCACGCTGCCCGCCGGCAGCGCAACGGTGACGCTCTCGTCCGCGGAAAGGCCGCTCCGGTCCTCTCGCTTCAGCGCCGCGTAGAGCTCCGACTGGACCAGCGGCGAGGTGGTGATTAAGCCGGCGGTCTCTCCGTCGTAGGGGCTGAGATTCACCGGGAAGACGCAGTCCACTTCCCCGGTCTCCATGGCCTCCAGGGCGGCTTCCGTGGTGGGATAAGCCACGGGCAGGAACTCTATGGAGGCGTTTTTGACGCTGGCCTTCACCATCTCCAGATAGTCTGCCAGACCTCCGGTAAGGCTCCCGTCCTCCTCGCCGCAGAAGGGCAGATAATCCGCGCTGTAACCCACCCGAATGGGGCCGTTGGCCTGATACCATTCCAGCTCGGCGGGGCTCAAAAAGGCGCTGCTGCCGTAGTTTTGGACGTATTTTTCAAACAGCTGCTGGTTGTAATTCCGGTCGCCCTCCAGAATCCGATCCATGGCGTCGTTCAGCTCCACCAGCAGGTCAGGGCGCTCCTTGTTGACCGCGAAGAAGAAGTCGGAGCCGCCGATCTTACACACCGGCACGCAGGGCTTGGTGACCCCCAGGCCGTCCATGGTGACCAGCGCGTCCAGCTCGCCGCTGGATAACATATCGATGGAATCATCGGTCAGGGAGGTGAGCTCCACCTGCCTGATCTCGAGGTTGTGCTCTTCGGCCCACCGGGTCAGAAGCTCCTGCTGGATGC
This sequence comes from Oscillospiraceae bacterium, assembly GCA_016282135.1. Lineage (GTDB taxonomy): Bacteria > Bacillota > Clostridia > Oscillospirales > Oscillospiraceae > JAFRPC01. Next base: position 8,488 of record JAEEKA010000025.1, on the reverse strand, counting down.
TGCCCCGCATGACCCCCACCCGCTTGCTGTCCACGGTGGAAAGATCGTCCGCGGTGATGGTCCGGTTGGAGGTGGAAATAAAGAGGTAGTAGGTCTCGGTGCCCATGGGCTCTGCGGAATAGAGAAATTTATCCTCCCGCTCCGGAGTGTAGGAGACGTCGCTCAGCAGGTCGATCTCTCCCCGTTCCAGCATCTGACGCAGCTCGGGCCAGTCGCCCTCCACATATTCGTAGGTCCAACCGGTGTAGGCGGCAATCTTTTGCTGGTACTCATAGGCATATCCGGTCCGGCGGCCGTTTTCATCTACCCGGTTAAAGGCAGAGTCATACCAGCCCACGCGGACCACCCTTCGATCCTCCGCAGACGCGCGAAGGCCCCGGGGCGCCAGCAGCGTCACGGCAAGAACCAGACACAGCAGCGCTCCGATACGCCTGAACCAGCTCCGGGCGGCCGGCATAAAAACACCTCCTGATCTCTCCTCGTGCGAATATCAATTCTTCCCCAAATTTTATTTTACCAGCATATTACAGTCTTGTCAATGCTTCTTTGGAAGAAAACACGATTTCAGCGGGCAAAAACGTATAAAAAACCGACGGCAGCAGGATCGCTCCGTCGGTTTTCTCACTCAACGATGCTTGGCATGGAAGCAGACGCCCACGCCGTTGGGGCCGCAGTGGGAGCCCGCCGTGGGGTTGACGGGAACCAGCTCCAGGTTCAGGCCCTCGCCCAACCTCTCCCGCAGGGCGGAGGCCAGCTCTTTTGCGAGCTCCGGGGCGTCGGTGTGGCCGATGTAGACGGGGTGGCCCGCCACGTCGTCCCCCAGCTCCTCCACGTAGGACAGCAGACGCTCGATGGCCTTCTGCCGTCCCTTCTCCTTCCCTACGGAGACCATCCTGCCCTGCTCGCTCATATAGATGATAGGACGGATGCCCAGCAGGGTGCCCATGGTTCCGGCCAGGCCGGAGACCCGACCGCTGTGCCGGAAGAAGGTCAAATCGTCTGCAAAGAAGTACATGGCATAATGATCCACCTCCGCGGCGGCCCAGTCCAGGACCTCCTGGGGACTCTTCCCTGCCCGGAACAGCTCTCCGACGGCCCGAACAATGGCGTAGCTCAGGGTGGTGATGCCCTTGGTGTCCACCTCGTAGAAGCAGCGCTGGGGATAGCGCTGGCGCAGCTCAAACAGCGCCTGATCCATGGACTCGAAGGAGGCGGTCATGGCCCGGGAGAAGTGAACGTAGAAAATATCATCCCCGGCGGCAAAGACCGGCTCAAAGTACCGCAGGTATTGCTCCGGGCTCAGGGCGCTGGTGTTGGGCAGGGCCCCGTGACGGAGCTGATCATAAAAGGCGTGGTCGTCGAAGCTCTCGAAATCCTCGTAGGGATAGACGGTCTTGCCCTCGATGGAATAGGGCATGGAAATCAGGGAGAAGCCGTATTCCTCGGCCAGCGCCGGGGTAAAGTCGGTGTCGGTGTCGGTAAACAGTCTCAGCATAGTATTCCTCCCGATTATTCTCATTCCAAAACCATGATGTAGTCGTAGATGGGCTGGTCTCCCTCCAGAAGAATGACCTCCGTATTGGGGCAGGCCTTTGCCAGGGCCGCCTCCATGGCCTCCGCCTCCGCCGGGGGTACGTCCCAGCCCCAGACCAGCAGAAGGACGTCATAGCCTCCGGCGTCCAGGGCCTCGGCCAGGGCCCGCAGGGCTTGGGCCCGATCGGATGCGTCCACATAGATTCGGTCTCCCACAAAACCGATGTAATCCCCCGGGTGAATCTCCACCCCATCCTTTTGGGCGGCCCGGCTGGCCGGGGCCACGAGGCCCGTAACCACCCCCCGGATGACCTCCTCCAGGGCGGCCACGATAGCGTCGGTGTCACCCAGGTTGGTGTCCAGCATGGAGATGGCGGAATAGCCCTCCCCGATGGTCTTGGTGGGGACGATGCGAACCTGGGCCTTGTCATAGAGATCCGCCGCCTGCCGGGCAGTGAGGATGACGTTGCTGTTGTTGGGGAAGACCAGGATGGTATCGGCGTTGAGCTCCTCAAAGGCCCGCAGGAAGTCGTCCGCGGAGGGGTTCATGCTCTGGCCCCCCTCCACCACCGCGTCGCAGCCCAGGCGGGAGAAGGTATCCCGGATGCCGCTGCCGGAGGCCACCGTAACGATGCCGTAGGCCTTGTGGGGCTTGCGCTTCGGAGGCGTAAACCGGTTTTCGATCCGGGTCTCCTGGTGCTGGAGGGTCATGTTCTCGATCTTGAGCGTCAAAAACTCGCCGAAGCGCTGCATGTAGTTGAGAATTTCGCCGGGTGTCCTGGTGTGGACGTGGACCTTGACAATGCTCCCGTCCCGGAAGCAGACCACGGAGTCCCCCGCCCGGTTCAGCCAGTCCAGAAGCCCGTCCAGATCAAAGGTCTCCAAGTCCACCTTGGACCGCTGGAGCCGCAGCAGAAACTCGGTGCAGTAGCCGAAGCTCAGCTCGCTGTCCTCGGTAAACAGGGAAATATCCGGCCCCTGGGCGGATGACTGGGGGGCGGAGACCGCGGGAACAGCGCTCTGTGCGCCGGTCAGCGCGTTTTTCATGCCCTCGGCAATGTAAATAAAGCCGGCGCCGCCGCTGTCCACCACGCCGGCCTCCTTGAGAACATTCAGAAGCTCCGGCGTCCGCTCCAGAGAGCTGTGAAGCTCCGCCAGGAAGTCGGAGAAGAAGGACTCAAAGCTGCTGTCCGCCTTCAGGCGGCCGGAGGCAAAGGCCACCGCCTCCTTGTAGACGGTGAGGATGGTTCCCTCCACCGGCACGGAGACGGCCCGGTAGGCCTCCTCCACACCCCGGGAGAAGGCCCGGCTGAAGGTAGGCAGATCCGCCTTCTCCACGCCGCTGAGCCCGTGGGCGATACCCGCGAAGATGCGGGAGAGAATGACGCCGGAGTTTCCCCTGGCTCCCAAGAGCATGCCCTTGGCAGCCTGGGCCGCCGTATCGCCCAGGGAGTCGGGTCCCAGATCCCGGAGCTCGGCGGCACCGGAATCGATGGTCATATACATATTGTCTCCCGTGTCCCCGTCCGGGATCGGGAAGACGTTCAGGTCGTTGACAATCTGACGGTTGGCGCCGAGATTCGCGGCGCCCGCTCGAACCATGCTGGCAAAAAGGCCGGCATCCAGGAGCTGTGTTTCCATGCGATAACCTCTGTTCTGAATTGATAATTGCTTTGGGCCGCCCCGAGGGACAGCCCTGGGCCTGAGGAGCATCCCCCCTGCTCAATCGACTCTATTATAGCACAATTCAGGCAAAAACCAAGACCATTTTCGACCATTTTTGACATTTTCACACTTCCTGCAAAGTAATTCCCCGCTTCGATAAATTTTTCTTGATTTTTCGAAAAAAACTATTGATTTTACGGCTTCGAGCGAGTATAATACATTTCTGCATGAGCCTGTAAGCTCGTGAACGATTTCGGGTCAAGGAGGTGTAACCGTGCCCAACATTAAGTCCGCCAAGAAGAGAGTCGAGCTTTCCAAGGTCGCCAATGCCAGAAACAAGGCTGGCAAGTCCGCCCTCAAGACCGATATCAAGAAGTTCGACGCCGCTATCGTTGCAGGTAATCGCGAGGCTGCCGACGCCGCTTACAAGTGCGCTGTCAAGGCCGTGGACCAGGCTGTGAACAAGGGTCTTCTTCACAAGAATACCGCTGCCCGGAAGAAGAGCAGCATGACCCTGAAGCTCAACAAGCTGGCGTAATTCGCGTTCGAAAATATTCCCTTCCGGCTCGTCCGGAAGGGGTTTTTTCGTTTTTGGGGTTCGTTTTTCCTCCCGGGGCCGACGGCCTTTTGCTGCCTCTGCAGGGTGATAAAAGTGCCGCGAAACACGGAATGAAACTGTCTTATGTCAACATGTAGAATAATGTCGAAACGAAGTCGAATATTCATGCGTCGGTGGAAAACCCTGTGGAGAATGTGAAAAACTCCCGGGAAAAGGCGGGTTTTTGGTCCTTTCATGTCAGGAATACCCGGTGGTTTTCTGACCCGTTTGTGGATAAGCGCCTGTTTTTCCGCCAGATTATGTCGGCTTTTGTCGTATTTGTTATGTTAACTTACAGAGGCGCCGGAGCCGTGGATTTAAGATGAATGAAATCGGCTGTTCATAAATTGATAACAAAAGGTTCACAGAAGTTTTAGCACTCTCTACTTGACAGTGCTAAAAGAAGTGGTATAATAAGGCCAGAACAAAGGAAGAGAGCAAAAGCTCCCGACACCTTGCTCAGTTACATAGGCAAAAAAACAACAATGTAAATGAGTGAAAGGAGTAATGACCTATGATGCCCAGATTTTTTGATGATGATTTCTTTGATGAATGGATGCGTTGGCCCCGCAGCCTGGCCGACACCGAAAAGCAGCTCTACGGCAAGCATGCCCCCCACGTGATGAAGACCGACATCCGCGAGCACGATGACCACTACGACGTGGACATCGACCTGCCCGGCTTCAAGAAGGAAGAAATTGAGTTGAACCTGGAGAAGGGTTATCTGACCGTCAGCGCCGCCAAGGGCGTGGACAAAGACGAGACCGACAAGAAGGGCCGCGTGATCCGCCAGGAGCGCTACGCCGGCGCCATGCAGCGCAGCTTCTACGTGGGCACCGCTGTCACCGAGCAGGAGATCAAGGCCCGCTTTGAGGACGGCGTACTGAAGCTCAACGTCCCCAAGAAGACCGCCCCCAAGCTTCCCGAGAAGCGCACCATCATGATCGAAGGATAAGCGCCGATTCGTTTTTGTGTATCACCAACCGGACAAGCGCCTCCCCGTTTCGGCGGGGAGGCGCTTGCGCGTTATTGTATCTGGAGAATATACCCCTTCAAATACAGGCTCTGTTCCGCGTTCAGGGCGGCGGGGTGGTCCCGGGATTGAATCAGGGTTTCCAGCAGGCGGACGCTGCGGCCGGAGTCGGCGGCGGCGTCCCGGAGCATTTCCAAAAACAGCTCGGGGGTCATAAACTGAGAGCAGGAGCAGGTGACCAGGTAACCGCCGGGAGCGGTGAGGCGCATACAGCGGAGGTTCAGTTCCTTATAGCCCCGGTAGGCCGCCTCCAGAGCCTTCCTGCTCTTGGCAAAGGCGGGCGGGTCGCAGATCACGGTGTCATAGCGTTTGCCCGCCTCGTCGTAGGCCTTCATCAGGTCGAAGACGTTGGCGGCCACGGTGGTGATCCGCTCCCCGACCCCGTTCAGTTCGGCGTTCCGGCGGAGCATTTCCAGGGCGCTTTCCGACACGTCCACCGCCTCCACAGAGGCGGCTCCGTAGAGGGCCGCGTGGATGGCGAAGCCCCCGGTGTGGCTGCACAGATCCAGGATGGTCCGACCCTTGCAGTAGGGCTTGATCCGCCCCCGGTTCTCCTGCTGATCCAGGAAGTGACCGGTTTTCTGGCCCCCGGGGATGTCCACCAGCATCCGGGCGTCGTGCTCCATGATCTCCGTCAGCGGGGGCACCGCCCCATAGAGGACGCCAGTGGACTGAGGCAGACCCTCCTTCTCCCGGACGGGCACGTCGTCCCGCTCGTAGATGCCCTTTGGGCTAATTATGTCAACCAACACAGCAACGATTTCGTCCTTGTGTCGGTCCATGCCCAGGCTGAGGATCTGCACGGAGAGATAGTCACCGAACTTGTCCACCGTGAGCCCCGGCAGGCCGTCGGACTCTCCGAAGACCACCCGGCAGGCGTTGGAGAAGCCCAGGGCCCGGCGGCAGTTCCAGGCGCTCTGGATCCGGCGGCGGAAGAAATCGGCGTCCACGGTCTCGTTTTTATCCCGGGTCAGGACCCGGACGGTAATTTTGGACTTGGCGTTGAAGAAGCCCAGGGCCAGGAAGCCCATGCGGCTGTCCAGCAGCTCTACCACGTCGCCGTCGTGACAGAGCTCGTCCACCCAGTCGATTTCATTGTCATAGACCCAGAGCTTTCCGCCCCGAAGCTCCCGGTCCTCCCCCCGGCGGAGGCAGACCTGTCCCCGCTCCATCAGCCTTCCGCCTGTCGGGTGCAGATGAAGTGCCAAGCGTCCCGGCACATATCGTCCACGGTTTTCTCGGCGGTCCAGCGGAGCGCTTCATGGGCGCGGGTGGGGTCCGCGTAGACCTCCGCCAGGTCGCCCTCCCGGCGGCCTCCGATGGCATAGGGCACGGGAACGCCGTTGACCTTCTGGAAGGCGTTCACCAGCTCCAGGACGGAGACCCCGTCGCCGGTGCCCAGATTAAAGGCCTCCGCGCCGGTGTGGGACTCGGCGTATTCCAGGGCGGAAATATGGCCCTTGGCCAGGTCCACCACGTGGAGGTAGTCCCGCAGGCAGGTGCCGTCCCGGGTGGGATAGTCGTCGCCGAAGACCGTCAGCTTGGGGAGCTGCCCCGCGGCCACCCGGGCCACGTAGGGCATGAGATTGTTGGGGATGCCGTTGGGGTCGTCCCCCAGCAGGCCGGATTCGTGGGCCCCGATGGGGTTGAAGTAGCGCAGCAGGACGGCGGAGAAGTCCTTGTTGGCGGCGCAGTAGTCCCGGAGGATCTGCTCGATCATCACCTTGGTCCAGCCGTAGGGGTTGGTGGCGGAGGTGGGCATATCCTCGGTGTAGGGGCTCTCATTCTTGGGGCCGTAGACCGTGGCGGAGGAGGAGAAGACCAGCTTATTGCAGCCGTGGGCCTCCATGGTCTCCAGCAGAGTCAGGGTGCTGTCCAGGTTGTTCCGGTAATAGCGCAGGGGGATTTGGCAGCTCTCCCCCACCGCCTTGAGCCCGGCGAAGTGGATTACCGCGTCAATGGAATTTTCGGCAAAGACCCGCTCCAGAGTGGGGCCGTCCGCAACGTCCAGCTCATAGACCTTGGGCCTCCTGCCGGAAATTTTGGCGATGCGGTCCGGCACGTCCTGGCTGGAATTGAAGAAGTTGTCGGCGATGATGACCTCATAGCCCTTTTGCAGCAGCTCCACGCAGGTGTGGGAGCCGATATACCCGGCGCCGCCGGTGACGAGAATCGTCATGATAAAACCTCCTGATGGTTGGAATTGAGAATTGAGCGGGAAAAATTGCGAATTGACAGACGGGGCAGCCCGTCCCGCAGCGCGCAGTTGTGCGCCGCTGCAAAGCCCTGATCCTTGATCCCCGCCTACAGTGCGGCGCAGTCTGCGGGACCCTCCGCCCGAAGCATCTTCAGGCCGTGGAGCAGGGCGGGGAGAACGGGCTCCAGGTTTTCCAGGGCGGCCCTGGGACTGCCGGGAAGATTGACAATCAGCGTCCGACCCCGAATGCCCGCCGCCGCCCGGGAGAGCATGGCGCGTGGGGTAATTTGCAGGCAGGCGGCCCGCATGGCCTCCGGGATGCCGGGAACAAGCTTTTCGCAGACCGCCAGAGTGGCCTCCGGGGTCAGGTCCCGGGGGGCGAAGCCGGTGCCTCCCGTGGTCAGCACCAACGCGGCGTCGGACTCGCAGGCGGCGATCAGGGCCGCCTCGATTTGCGGCTGCTCGTCGGGAACCAGCACCGGGGGAAGCAGGGTGAAGCCCTCTTTTTTCAAATACTCCGACAGCGCCGGGCCGGAAAGGTCCTCCCGCTGGCCTGCAAAGCAGCGGTCAGAGACGGTGATGATAACAGCGGTGTAGGACATGCTTTTATGCCTCCCGGTAGTGGAATTGAGAATTGAGGGGGGGAGAATTGAGAAGTAAGAGGTAATGCATGTAGGGGGCGGCGCCCACGACGCCCCGAACCTTCCGGCAAGGGACAGGTGAGAGGTAAGAAGTAAGAATTGACAAGGCGGGAGAGCCGGTGCGTGTTGCGGACGGCAGAGTGCCGTCACCAAAGGCGGGTGCGTGTCGTGGCGCCGCCCAAGTGCGCCGCTGCCGGGCGTTTCCCCCGTCATTTTTTAAAATGGTTTCAAAGGGCAATTTGAAACCACCACAATTTTTCATTCTTCATTTGAAAGCCTTCGGCTTTCAGACCTCCCACCCGGACAAATAGGCCTCCTGCTCCGGGGTCAGCTTGTCAATTTCCATGCCGATGCCGTGGAGCTTATGGGCGGAGACCTCGTCGTCGATGGACTGAGGAATCTCATAGACGTCGGGGGGCAGGCTGCGGCCGTGATTCTTCATATACTCCAGGGCCAGGGCCTGAATGGAGAAGCTCATATCCATGATCTCCGCCGGGTGGCCGTTGCCGGAGGCCAGGTTCACCAGGCGGCCCTCCGCCAGCAGGTTCAGCACCCGGCCGTCGGGCATTTCGTAGCCCACGATCTCATTCCGCCGGGGGAAGGAGCGGACGGCCATTTTCGCCAGCTCTTCCCCGTTGACCTCCACGTTGAAGTGGCCGGCGTTGGCAAGGAAGGCGTTGTGCTTCATCACGGCAAAGTGACGGCCCACGATCACGTCCCGGCAACCGGTGGTGGTGATGAAAAGATCCCCCAGGGGGGCGGCCTGATCCATGGGCATGACCCGCATGCCCTCCATGGAGGCCTCCAGCGCCTTGATGGGG
>JAEEKA010000024.1 GCA_016282135.1 Oscillospiraceae bacterium | reverse complement strand
GGTAAAGGTCAAACTTTTCCGGTGTCATCTTTCGAAGCTTCCAGCAGCACATAAATCCATCAAAAAACGGCTTGAAAAAAGAAAAGAGCCAAAATCCGAAGATTTCAGCTCTTTATCTTGGCAGCGGGTGAAGGATTCGAACCCTCACAAACGGAGTCAGAGTCCGGTGTGCTACCATTACACAAACCCGCTATCGTGCGCTCTCCTCTGACGATTTCGCAAGCGCATTATTATTATATGCAGATTTCAGAAAAAGTCAAGAAATATTTTTGATTTTTCAAAGTTTTTTCCGGGTCCGTGTCGACGGGCGGCCCGGGGCCCGCTGTCTTGTCCGCCACAGGGTTTCGGCAAACGAAAAGCAGGGGGCTTGCAGCCTCCTGCTTTTCAAAATGATTTCCCAGTGGAAATCTTATCTCTTCATCTTCTCCAGCAGCAGCATGATGGAGCTGCCCGCCAGACCGATCTGGAAAATAAAGAAGAACCAGCCAAAAACAGACAGCTTCACTTCCGAGTCAATCCAAAGGATGATGAACAGGAGCAGAATCAAAACCATGGCGGCGGCAATCATTATCCACAGCCACTTGAAGCTGAATTTGTCAAAGTAATCCTGCACAAAGAAGGTAAGACACAGCGTGAGCAGAATCGTAATCAGCGCACTCCAGAAAGGATAACCCCGGGACATGGCAATGGTCGTGCCGTAGTAATAAGACGGCAGCAGGAAAAGCAGGAAGTTCAGCACCAGCAGGCCGCCGAAGATGGGGAAGAAGATCTTTTCCAGGCCCTGCATGGCATTGAACTTGCCCAGCAGGCCGCCGGAATTGGACATGGGTCTGACGGGACGGGACGAAGCGGGAGCGCCGTAGCCGGAATTGGCCGGGGCAGCGTTCGAAGCGGGTGCGCCCATACGCTTGCCGCAGTTGGGGCAGAAGGGCTGGCCGTCTTCTACGCGGGTTCCGCAATTTTCACAGAACATATCATTTCCTCCGATCTGAATCAATCTAACAGCACAATTCGCTGTTAAGGTTATCATACTCCAATTTCATAAAAATGTCAACAAAATGTGTGTTTCGTGCAGAAATCTTTTTTTGATTTCGGCCTCTTCGTGGGATTTTTGCGCCGCGGGGCATTAGAATGGAGGTTGAAATGCATAATTCTGAACTCCCATAGAAACCTCCAGCCTGTTCCGGCAGGATTTGCGCCAGACTTCGTTGTCGTCCTTGCCGGGCATCAAGCCCGCCTGCGTCCTCCGTCTCGTCTGGCGGGATTCCTGCTCGGAACAATATTCAATCTTTTTATGGGAGTTCAGTATAAGAAAAGCGGAGGATGAATATGCAAAAGTCAAAACTCAAATCCGACAACGGGGCCGGAAAGCTCCTGTTCCTGCCCCCGGAGCAGATCCGCCCCAATCCGGGGCAGCCCAGGCGGAATTTTGACCGGCAGGGCATGGAGGAGCTGGCAGCCTCCATCGCCCGGCACGGGATGCTCCAGCCCCTGACCGTCCGCAGACAGGGCGGGAGCTATGAGCTGATCGCCGGAGAGCGGCGTCTCCGGGCCGCCCGAATGGCGGGACTGACCGAGGTGCCCTGTCTGCTGCTCTCCCTCACGGAGGAGCAGAGCGGGCTGGCCGCCCTGGTGGAAAACCTGCAAAGGCGGGATCTGGACTGCTGGGAGCAGGCGGAGGGGATCGCCCGGCTCATGCGGCTCTACACCCTGAGCCAGGAGCAGGCGGCCGCCCGGCTGGGCATCAGCCCCTCTGCCGTGGCCAACAAACTGCGACTGCTCCGGCACTCCCCTGCCGTCCGGGCCGCCCTGCGGGATCACGGCCTCTCCGAACGCCATGCCCGGGCCCTGCTCCGCCTGCCGGACGAGGATCGGCAGCTGGAGGCCATCGGCTTGATCGTCCGGGGGGATCTGAACGTGGCGAAAACGGAGGCCCTGGTGGAGGCCATGCTGACCAGACAGCCAAAGCCGAAGCCAAAGCGGAAGCTGCTGGTTCGGGATCTGCGGCTGTTCCTGAACTCCGTGGACCGGCATCTGGAGACCTTGAAGCTGGCAGGCTTCCCCGCCGGGGCCACCCGGGAGGAGACCGAGGCGGAGATCATTCTGACAATCCGACTGCCCAAGCAGCAAAAAGCGGTATCTGACACTTGCGAAACGGCGGTCGGTGTGGTATAATGCTGAAATCAGGAGCGTGTTAGTTGCGATTTAAAACTCTGGTTGAGACGGCTGTTCGTGCCGGCAATGGGCATTCGGCAATCGGCATCAGGCAATCGGAGACGGGGGACACGGATTCTTCGCGCTGCTCAGAATGACACTCTGAACTCTGAACCACAGCGGGCAGATTGCCCGCGCTGCAGGCTCTGTAGTTCGGACCCGGTGCGCTGGGCGGGCGGATGTGGGCATCCGCCCCTACGGACTCTAAACCCTGAACTCTGATCCCTTTTGCATTTGTGCTTGAAGTCCTCTTTTTGCGACTAACGCCAATCAGGAAAAGAAGAACCAACCTTCACAAAGGAGAACGGTTATGGAAAAGAAGCATATTTTTACCGGTACCGCCACCGCGCTGGTGACGCCGATGAATGAGTCCGGCGTAGATTATGAAGCCCTTGGCAAGCTGATCGACTGGCAGGTGGCCTCCGGCATCAAGGCCCTGGTGGTCTGCGCCACCACCGGCGAGGCCCCCACCCTCACCGACAACGAGCACTGCAAGGTGCTGGAATTCGCCATTGAACGCTCCGGGCACCGGGTTCCCATTATTGCCGGCACCGGCTCCAACGACACCGCCCACGCGATCATGATGACCCAGTTTGCCTGCACCATCGGCGCGGACGCGGTGCTCTGCGTCACCCCCTACTACAACCGGCCCACCCAGTCCGGCCTGATTGCCAGCTTCACCGCCATCGCGGACGCGGCCACCGCACCGGTGATTCTCTACAACGTGCCCTCCCGCACCGGGACTGCCATTGAGCCCGAGACCTTCGAGGTCCTGGCGGATCACCCCAACATCTGCGGCATCAAGGAAGCCAGCGGCCGCCTGCCCAAGATCATGGACACCTTCCGCCGGGTACAGGGCAAGCTGGATATCTACTCCGGCAACGACGACCAGACGATTCCCCTGCTGGCTATGGGCGGCAAGGGCCTGATTTCCGTGGCGGCCAACATCGTGCCCGCCCGGACTGCCGCCCTCTGCGACAAGTTCTTCGCCGGAGACCTGGCCGGGGCCGCTGAGATTCAGTTGGAGCTGCTGCCCCTGATGCAGGCCATGTTCTACCAGACAAATCCCATTCCCGTCAAGGCCGCCCTGGCCCGCATGGGCCGGATCGAGGACCGGCTGCGCCTGCCGCTGACTCCCATGGAGGAGCCCTTCCGGGGCAAGCTGTTCCAAATCATGGAAGAGATGGGGCTCCTTTAAGCCAACAAGCCTGCGCGTACCGCAGGCGACCGCTGCCCATGAGGGGCACAGCTGGCCGCCCCTGTATCCTCGCCTGTCATTCTGCGCAGAGCGAAGAATCCGCATTCCCCCATTTCCAGCTGCCGGCGGCCGGTGGCCGCCCCTACGCCTGTTTCTGGAGAAATACGATATGAGAGTCATTTTGAACGGCGCCTGCGGGCGCATGGGGCAGGTATTTGAACGTGTTTTCAAGGAGAAATGCCCCGACGGAACGCTGATCCCCGTAGACGCCATGGGCCAGGCAGGAGAGGTCTACCGGTCTCTCTCCGACTATGACGGCCCCGCCGACTGCGTCGTGGACTTTTCCCACCACAGTCAGACTGCCCAACTGACGGCTTACGCCGCTGCCCGGCGGCTGCCCCTGGTGATTGCCACCACCGGCCAGACCCCTGAGGAGCTGGCCGCCATTCAGACCGCCGCGGAAACTGTCCCGGTCCTGCCTGCCAGCAATTTTTCCCTAGGCATCGTGGTGTTGACTTCCCTGGCACGCCAGGCCGCCCGGGCCTTCCCGGAGGCGGATATCGAGATTGTGGAAATCCACCACAACCGGAAGCTGGACGTGCCCAGCGGCACGGCCCTGACTCTGGCAAAGGCCGTCCAGGGCGAGCGGCCCGGCAGCCGCCTGGTGATCGGCCGCCACGAAAACGGCAAGCGATCCCCCGCCGACATCGGCGTCCATTCCCTGCGGATGGGCAACGTGGTTGGCATCCATGAAATCCACGTCTGCACCGACACCCAGACCCTTACCCTCCGCCACGAGGCCCAGGACCGGGCTCTCTTCGCCGAGGGCGCCCTCACCGCCGCCCGGTGGCTGTGCGGAATGGGCGCGGGCCTGTATGACATGGAAGCGGTGCTGGAAGGGATTCTTGGATAGGGATCTTTGATCCCCGATCCCTGATCCCTTGTCTTGCGGGGAACCACGGGCGGATGTGGGCATCCGCCCCTACGGACTCTGATCCCTGTTCCCTCTTCCCTGATCCCTGATTTCAAACAATAAGGAGGTACCCCACATGAAAACCCGCATCGCGATTCTCGGCTACGGCAACCTGGGCAGAGGCGCGGAAGCCGCCATTGCCCGGAACGACGACCTGGAGCTGGTCGCCGTCTTCACCCGGAGGGACCCCTCCGCTCTGAAACTGCGCACCCCCGGCGTTCCCGTCTACTCGGTGGAAAAAGCACCGGAACTGCGGGACGCCATCGATGTGCTGCTGCTCTGCGGCGGCAGCGCCACCGATCTGCCGGTACAGACCCCCGAATATGCCGCTATGTTCAACGTGGTGGACAGCTTCGATACCCACGCGAAAATTCCCGATCACTTCGCCGCCGTGGACGCCGCCGCCCGGGCAGCCGGGAAGGTTGGCCTGATTTCCTGCGGCTGGGACCCCGGCATGTTCTCCCTGGCCCGGGTCTACGCAGGCGCCGTGCTGCCCCAGGGCAAGGATGAGACCTTCTGGGGCCGGGGCGTCAGCCAGGGCCACTCCGACGCCATCCGACGCATCGAAGGCGTCCTGGACGCCCGGCAGTACACCGTCCCTATCCCCGCCGCTTTGGAGGCGGTCCGCCGGGGCGAACAGCCTGAGCTGACCGCCCGGCAGAAGCACCTGCGGGAGTGTTATGTGGTCACCGCCGACGGAGCCGACAAAGCCCGCATCGAGCGGGAGATCAAGACCATGCCCTATTACTTCGATGAGTACGACACCACCGTTACCTTCATCAGCGCCGAGGAAATGGCCCGGGATCACGCGGGGCTGCCCCACGGCGGCTCCGTCCTCCGCAGCGGCGTGACCGGCTGGGAAGGTGAGCACAAGCACACCATCGAGTTCAGCCTGAAGCTGGACTCCAACCCGGAATTCACCGGCTCCGTCCTGGCCGCCTGCGCCCGGGCTGTCCACCGGATGTACCGGGAGGGCATGACCGGCTGCAAGACCATTCTGGACATTCCCCCCGCGTATCTGAGCCCCCGGACCGGCGAGGATCTGAGAGCCCACCTGCTCTGAGATGGAGCGCTCCTCCCTCCGGCGGTTCCTCTACGTCCTCTGGCAGTGGACCTGGGGCCTGCCCCAAAATCTGGTAGGGCTGGGCTTCTTCCTGTTCTACCGGATCAAGGGCTGCCGCAGCTTCCCCTACCAAGGGGCCAGGGTGACGATCTGGACCAATCGAACCGGCTCCATGTCCATGGGCCGCTACCTGTTTCTGGAGCCCGGCTGGACCCCTGCCGCCCATCGCCTGCTGGCCCATGAATACGGCCATACCATCCAGTCTCTGTTCTTCGGCCCCCTCTATCTGCTGACCGTGGGTCTCCCCTCCCTGCTCTGGGCAGGTCTCCCCTGCTTCCGGAACATGCGCCGGAAGGGCCGGTCCTACTACTCCATCTACCCGGAAAAGGGCGCAACCCGACTGGGGGAACGCTTTGCCAAGCAGACCCCGCCGGAGCAGCCGTAGGGGCGCACAGTGTGCGCCCGCCCGTTCCCCCGCTCGGACGCACCCTACGGTAGCGCGGGCTATTAGCCCGCCTGTTCCCCCGCCCCGCACGCACCCTACGGTAGCGCGGGCTATCAGCCCGCCTGTTCCCCGCCCCGCACGCACCCTACGGTAGCGCGGGCTATTAGCCCGCCTGTTCCCCGCCCGAAAGGGAATGCAAAATGCATAGTGCATAATGCATAATTGAGCCCGTAGGGACAAGCACCTGTGCCCTTCATGGGTATCGCTTGTCCGCAAATACCGCCCTTTGAGATGCTATTTCATGGCGTTTCAAAGGGCGATTTGTTATATTTCGATAATTTTTTATTGACAAACGATAAAAACAGTGCTAAAATGTGGCAAAACGGTGACAGAACAGGAGGTTGACGGATGAAACGGATTCTTTTTGTGCTCTCGGTCTTGTTCTTGGCGCTGCTCTTGTCCGCCTGCGGCGTCGTGGATCAAATTGTGGAGGAAGGTGCCCGGAAAAACCCGGGCAGGGATTCCGCCTCGATCAAAGAATACCTGCTGAGTCCCTGGGACAGCCTCACCCCGGAAGAACAGCTTGCCGTATGGGAGGCTGTGAACGCGGCGCTTTCCGAAAAACAAATCACCCAGGCCCAGGCCCTGGGCAAAGCCGAGGCCGGCACGAAGTTCCTCGTTGACAGCGGCAAAGAGCTTTTGGCCCTGTCGCTGCCAGAGGGCAAGTGCGATTGGTATGTGAAGCCTCTGGACAAAAGCTGGATGATTGCCTACGAGCCGGTGTCCCGGGGATTGACAAATTTTGAGGGGCAATGCTGCAACGACGTGCTGGACCTGGGAATCGCCAGCGAAATACAAATTGCGAATGGGTGCGTGCGGTTTTATATCGGTGGGAACGGCATGGGGCCGGAAACAAACTATTTCGACATCTATTACATCCCCACCGACGACCTCGCTGGTTGCTTCGGGTACAGCTCCGATATGGTCTTCACAGAGCAGGACGGCGGATGGCTGGGTAAAGCAAGCGACCCCCGGGACGACAACACGTTCTTCTACAAACAGATCGGGGAGCACTTGTATTTCTGTGCGGCGCATTTTTGACGATGATCCGGAAATTCAGCAAGGAAGAAGCTCTGTCCCTGCGTAGGACGGGCTGACCCCAGCCCGCCGGGGAAGCCGTTTGGAAATCAGCGGCGGCCAGAGGTCTGGCCGCCCTACGGAAAAGAGACCGTGGTGCTACGAAAATGGCCGGCAGATTGCCGGCGCTACGACACACGGACGGCAGAGTGCCGTCCCTACAAACGGAGGTACAATCATGCGAAACAAGGCTGTAAAACTAACGCTGGTCGCGGTGGGACTGTGCATTCTGGCGGCGGTGGGGGCGGCGATTGCCATGCCCTGGCTGGTGAAATGGTACATTTCCTGGCCAACCGGGCGAACCGCCATTCTGATTGCCTATTACGCCTGTCTGCCCTTTGCGCTGACAGCCCTGGTCTGCCTCTGGAAGCTGCTGCGGAACATCTCGGCGGAACGGGTCTTCCTGGAGGCCAACAGCCGCCTGATGGCGGTGGTAAGCTGGTGCTGCGTGGGGGTCGCCCTGGTGACGCTGGCCGCCTTCCGCTGGTATCCCCCGCTGATCTTCATCACCCTGTCCATGGCCTTTCTCTTCCTGATCGTGCGGGTGGTGCGCAACTGCTTTATCGCCGCCATCGCCCTGAAGGAAGAAAACGACCTGACGGTTTAGGAGGGCAGCCATGGCAATCATCGTGAATCTGGACGTGATGCTGGCGAAGCGGAAAATGTCCTCCGGCGAGCTGGCGGAGCGCATCGGCATCACCCAGGCCAATCTGTCCATCCTGAAAACCGGAAAGGCCAAGGCCGTGCGCTTCTCCACCTTAGAGGCCATCTGCAAGGCCCTGGACTGCCAGCCTGGAGACATACTGGAATTTACAAGGGACAGTTGACCATTCAACGGAGGTTACATCATGGATGAAAACAAAAACACCGCCGAAGAGGCGGCGGACATGGACCAGATTGATACGCTGAACGACGGCCGAGGGTCTGGCCTCCCTACGCACAGCGTGGAATCCGCTCCGCTTGCCGCGGGATCCGGGGCGTCACGGACGCCGCCCCCTACAGACTCCCCCGCCCGTCATTCTGAGCGCCCTGAAGGACTTGCTTCGCGGCGCAGCGAAGAATCCGTTCTCCCGCCTCCGGCTTTTTCTTCCGGCCAATGGACCTATTCGCCGCAGCCTGCCTATCCGAAGCGGCGCTCCCAGGGGCGGGATCTGGTTCTGGCCGGGGCTCTGCTGGTGTTCTGCTTCCTGCTCTGGGATTCCTTCATCTGGGCAAAAGGCCTGGGCCTCGGGGAAGCGCTGGGTCTGGCGGGCCTGCTGCCCGCGGCTCTGATCTACCTGAGAAAGCGGGATAGCCGCATGACGCTCTACGGCTGGATCTGCGCCGGCCTCTATCTGCTGGGCGCGCTGAGTCTGGTTTTCTCCGGCGACGGCGTACTCAAATTACTGACCCTTTGCGCACTGGTTCCCCTGTTCCTCATCGTGATTCTGGAACGGCTGGGGCTGCGGACCGGCACAGGCCTGCCCCGCCGCCTCAGCGACCTGCTCTACGCCTGCTTCATGATGACCTTGGGCCGAATGGGCGCGGGAGCCTGGGCTCTGACCCACTGCGGCGAAGCTGACTCCACCCGCAGCAAGCGGACCGGAGCTGCCCTGCTGGGCGTTGTGTGCGCGGTGCCCATTCTGCTGATCGTGGTTCCCCTGCTGATTTCCTCCGACGCGGCCTTTGCCGGTCTGGTGGGCAAGCTGGACTGGTCCGCAGGGCGGAACGGTTTGATCGCCCTGGGCTTCGGCGGCTTCACCGCCCTGCTGCTCTTCACCCTGCTCTTTACCTCGGACAAGGGGCCCAAGCCCCAGCCGGAAACCGCCCGCAAGGGCTGTGAGCCCGCTGCCATAGCGGCCTTTCTGGGCATTATCGGCGCGGTCTACGTGCTCTATCTGGTCGCCCAGTTTGCCTACTTCACCGACGCCTTCCGGGGCCTGCTGCCCAAGGGCTTCACCGTGGCCGAATACGCCCGCCGGGGCTTCTTTGAGATGTGCGCCATTGTGGCGATCAACCTGTTTCTGATCGTCCTGGCTCTGGGCATCTGCCGGAAGGAGGGCGGGAAGGTTCCCGGCTCCGTAAAGGGACTGGCCCTGTTCCTCTGCCTGTTTTCCCTGATTCTGGTGGCCACCGCCCTGTCCAAGATGGTCCTCTACATGGGCAGCTTCGGCCTGACCCGGCTGCGGCTCACCACCTCGGTGTTTATGATCTTCCTGGGGCTGGTGGTGCTGGCCGAGGGACTGCGGCTGTTTGTGGGAAAACTCCCGGTAGTACAGTTCGCCGTCACTCTGGGGGCCGTGATTCTGATCGGCTTGAGCGCTGCCAACGTGGATCACGTCGTGGCCCGCTACAACGTGGACGCCTGGCGCTCCGGCAAGCTGGACAGCCTGGACGCGGAAATGATCTGCGAGCTGGGAGACGGAGCCGTGCCCGTGCTGGCGGAACTGGCGGATGGCGACTACGATTCCGTCAGCGAAACGGCCCGGCGGGAGCTGCGGAGAAGAAGCCCGGAAACGGATCTGCGGAGCTGGAACACCGTCACCCAGGCGGCAAACGAGGTGCTGGAGGCATTTCGGTAGGCTTTTGGTTACGATCCAATGCTCGTCCGCCGTTGCCAGTCAGCGTATCGTGATGCGGACAAGCGATGCTTGTCCCTACGGTTTAGCCAAACAGCTCCGCCAGCCAGTCCAAAAGACGGAATTTGAACTGGACGTGTTCGCCGTCCGACGAGACCAGCTCCAGTTCCTCCGGCGTGAGGCCGGCATCCAGGGCGGTTTCCGCAAAGCGCTCCTCTCCCCGCTCCGTGACGGCAGGCAGGCAGAGGGCGGGAAAGGCCACACACCACCAATTATGTCCCGCACCGGCTCCCAGCGTCACCCGAAGGGCCCGATAGGTTCCCGCAGGCAGGGAAAAGCTGTCGTAATCCCGGCGGGGAAAGGTTTCCTCGGCCAGGGCAGCCCGGACCGGTTCCCCCGTCCCCAGCGCGGAAAAGGCCGTGGCCTGCAGGGCGGGCAAGCCCTGCTTCAAAGCGGCTTCCGCGGCATCCGCGTCGGCGCAGTCCGCCGTCAGGGCGGCGATTTCGGGCAGGAGGGCGTCCCGCACGACCAGCTTCCGGGCCTGATCCAGAGGATCATCTGAGGCCGCCACCACGTGGAAGCGGATCAAGCGATCCGCCAGAGCCCGCTGCTGGAGCAGCACCTGCCAGCTCAGCGCCAGCATACAGATCAGCAGGCAGGAAACTGTCAAAAGGAAATATCGTTTGTACATTAAAACCACCTGTGCATATTTGGATTTGTTCCAAGTATGGACAGGTGGTTTCGGTTTTATACATTTTTTGTATCTGTTCAGCTGCGCGGCTGCTGCCGCTATGCGGAACAGCTGCCATCCTTCAAAAATTGCAGCATCAGCGCCAGGACGATTTTCAGGCCCGGCTTCAGGCTTTCCAGCTCCATCCACTCCTGCCGGGTGTGCTCCAGGCCGCCCCGGACCGCGCCCACGGTATTGGCCGGAATGCCCAGGGACAGGGGCACGTTGCTGTCGGTGGAGGCGGCATGAATGTCCGCCGCCTCCCCGCAGAAGCTCCGGATCACGTCGGCACTGCGGGCGGTGAGGGCCTCCAGCGCGGCCGGGTCCACCGGGCCGCTGCCAGGTCGGATTCCCAGCAGCTCCACGGTCAGCTCGCCGCCCAGGCCCTGACACTCCGCCAGGATGCCCCGGAAGATCTCCTCCATCCGTTCCAGGCAGGCCTGGGAGGCGGAGCGGAACTCATAGAGGATGGACGCCTCCTGGGCAATGGAGTTGACAGTGCTGCCCCCCTCGAAGCGGCCCACGTTATAAGTGGTCTTCTCCGCCTGGGGCGGCTCCACGGCGTAGAGCTTTTCCACCAGCCTGCAGAGAATCTCAATGGCATTCGGCGCGCCGAAGGCCCCGTAGGAGTGGCCGCCCCGGGTGCGGCAGGTAATTTTGTAGCGGTGGGAGCCCACGGCCCGATTGATGCAGGCGGGCATACAGCAGTCAAAGGAATAGAAGGCCTTGATCCGATCTCCATACCGGGCAAAGAGGGCTTTGGTCCCGTCCAGGTTGCCCAGGCCCTCCTCGCAGGCGTTGGCCACGATCAGGAAGCCGCGCTTGCCCTGCAGGCCCTTTTGCAGCAGGTATTTGGCTGCCAGCAGCAGGCACACCAGGTTGGCGGTGTCGTCCCCGATGCCGGGCGCGTAAAGCCGGCCGCCCTTCTCCTCCATGGGCAGGGGCTCCAGATCCGGGAACACCACGTCCGTATGGGCCGCGAAGACGACCAGCTCCCCGTCCCGGGGGCCGATGGGGCAGATCACGTTCTTGGCGGCGTCGATTTCCACGTCCTCCGCTCCCCGGTCCAGCAGCCAGTCCCGGCAGAATTCCGCCCGGCGTTCCTCCTGCCGGGTGGGGGCGGGAATGCGCCCCAGAGTCCGCAGCAGCTCGCAGGCCTCGGCATAGCTTTCTTCCGCGAATTGTTCCGCGATAGATTTCATTTTTGCGTCCATGGTTTCCTCCTTGGAAAATGCAAAATGCAAGATGCAAAATGAATGCGCAGCAAAACTGAACTTGTCACCAGTCACTTTTCACTGGTCGTAAATCTCGGGGCGTCGAGGACGCCGCCCCCTACACTCTGAACTCTGAACCCTGAAGCATGACGCGCCGGTGTGCGCCGCAGCGACAGCAGTTCAGACGGGGCACGCGGACGGTAAAGTGCCGGCGCTGCGGGCGGGGAACGGCGGGCAGATTGCCCGCGCTACACTCTGATCCTTGATCCCTGCTCCTTAGATGGCGTACTGGCTCTGGAACAGCTCCGCGTAGAAGCCTTTTTGATCCAGCAGGGACCGATGGGTGCCCTGCTCCACGATGGAGCCGTCCCGGAGGACCAGGATCAGGTCCGCGTCCACGATGGTGGACAGCCGGTGGGCAATGACAAAGCAGGTGCGGCCGCCCATCAGCTTATCCATGGCCTTCTGGATCAGCAGCTCCGTGCGGGTATCCACGTTGGAGGTGGCCTCGTCCAAAATCAGGATGGGCCGGTTCGCCAGCATGGCCCGGGCGATGGTGAGCAACTGCTTCTGGCCGGAGGAAACGGCAGTGCTGTCCTCCGAGATTACGGTATCATAGCCCTGGGGCAGACGGCGGATGAAGTGGTCGCAGTAGGCCTGGTCGCAGACCCGCTGGATCTCCTCCCGGCTGGCTCCGGGACTGCCGTAGCCCACGTTTTCGGCCACGGTGCCCTTGAAGAGCCAGGTTTCCTGGAGCACCATGGCGAAAAGCCTGCGGTTCTCCTCCCGGGACAGCTCCGAGGCGTCCCGGCCGTCGATCAGCACCCGGCCCCGCTGGATGTCGTAGAAACGCATGAGCAGGTTGACGATGGTGGTCTTGCCCGCGCCGGTGGGCCCTACGATGGCCACCTTCTGGCCCGGCTTGACCTCCATACACAGGTCCCGGATCAGGGGCTTGTTGGGATCATAGGAGAAATCCACGTGCTCAAAGACCACGTGACCCTTGGTCTCTCCCTCCACGACGCCGGCGGGGTCCTCCTCCTCGGGCAGGTCCAGCATGGCGAACACCCGCTTGGCCGCGCCCTTGATCTGCTGGATATAGCCCAGGCCAAAGGCCATACGCTCCAGGGGCGAAGACAGGCGGCGGGCAAAGAGGATGATGGTAACCACCGTACCGACGGCCACACCCCGGTTCAAAATCAGCCAGCCGCCCACAATGGTGACGACGATATAGGCCAGGGCGTTCAACGTGGCGATGACCGGCTGAACGATGGAGGAAAGGAAGTTGCCCAGGATCCGGCTGTGCTGGTGGCGCTTGGAGAGGGCGTCGTATTTCTCCTGCATGGTCTCCTCGCCGCAGAAGGCCTTGGTGGTGGGATAATTGGTGAAGGATTCCTCCGCCAGCGCCGTCAGCTTGCCGCCCAGGTCCCAGTGCTTATCCCAGTGCTTTTCGCCCAGGGTGGCCATCTTGGTAGAAAGAAGGATGGACAGCGGCGACAGCAGCACCACGGGGATCGCCATGCGCCAGTCTGTCAGAAAGAGGATCACGGCGATCACGGTCATTTGCAGGAAGCCGGAAAGCAGGATATCCACAATGATGTAGATGCTGTCCGCCATATTGCCCACGTCGTCCATCATCCGGTCGATCACGTCGCCGGCCGGAGTCTTATCCACGAAGGACACGGGCAGGCGGCGCAGCTTTTCCGAGATGCGAATGCGCAGACCCGCGCAGAAATACCGGCTCACCACGTTTTGCAGGTAATAATACTTGCCGTAGGTCATCAAGCCCTCCAGGGCGTACACGCCCAGGAGCAGACCCAGCCCCGGCAGCAGACCGGCTGCCAGGCCGGGGGTCTTGTTCTTGGTCCAGTCATACAGCTTGTCGATCTGCTTGCCCAGCAGCTCCGGCTCCGCCACGGCGCAGCCGATCAGCAGCAGGCAGAAAAGGGCACAGAGCAGAATCCAGGCCCACAGGGGCTTGATCTCCCGCAGCAGACGCTTGCCGGTCTCGTCCAGCAGGCGGCGCTTGCCCTTCGGCTCCTTGCCCGCTTCGGTCTGTTCCGGTTCATAATTCAATTCCGGGGAACTCATGCAATTTCACCTCCAATCTGGGAGAGATAGATCTCCCGATAGATGGAGCAGCTTTTCAGCAGCTCCGCGTGGGTCCCGACCCCCACGAGGGCGCCGTCGGCCAGGACGAAAATCCGGTCGCAGTGCATGGCGGAGACCACCCGCTGGGTGATGACGATGCGGGTTCTGCCCGCCAGCTTCTCGTTCAGGGCCTTGCGGACCCGGGCCTCGGTGATGAAGTCCAACGCAGAGAAGGAATCGTCAAAAATATAGATAGGTGCGTCCTTGAGGATGGCCCGGGCGATGGCAAGCCGCTGCTTCTGGCCGCCGGAGACGTTGGTGGCCGCAGGCTCCAGCTTGAATTCCAGGCCCTCGGGCTGTTCGCGGATAAAGTCCGCCACCTGGGCCAGCTCCAGAGCCGCCCAGAGCTCCTCGTCCGTGGCGTCCGGCTTGGCCATGCGGAGATTTTCCGCCACGGTCCCGGCGTAGAGCATGGACTTTTGCAGGGCACAGGAAATGTTGTTCCGGATATCCTTGGGAGACAGCGCCGCCGCGTCCTGCATGTCGGAGCCGTCTGCCTCGGACGGACGGCCAATGGCCGCCCCTACGCCGAAGCGGAGATTGCCTTCGGTGGGCTGGCGGAAGGCCAGCAGCAGCTCCGCCAGGGTGGTCTTGCCGGAGCCGGTGCCGCCGATGACGGAGACCCACTCCCCTGCCTGGATATGGAGATCCACACCGGTCAACGCAGGCAGGGCGCTGCCGGGATAGGTAAAGCTTACGCCGTCCAGGTCAATGGCCCCGGTGAAGTGCCGGCCCTCGGCAGGGCGCGGCGCCTCCAGCCCGGTGGACTCGGTAATCTGGCCCAGGCGCTTGATCGCCACCCGAATATGGGGCAGCATAACGATATCGTAGGATATGGCGATGATCGCGCCCAGGATGATGTTGATGTACTGAATGATGGCGAACACGTCGCCGGCGGTCAGACCGCTGCCCCGCTCCATGCGGACGCCGCCCAGATAGACGATCAGCAGGGCCGCCGTGTTCAGCACGAATGCTGCCGCAGGATCAATGATCTCCATGCGGACGTTGGCGCGGATCAGATTTTCCGCCATGACCTTGGTGGAATCGGTGACGCGCTCATGGGCATTCTGCTCCCGGTTGAAGGCGCGGATGACCCGCACGCCCCGGAGCCGCTCCCGAACCAGGTCGTTCTGCTTGTCGCAGTAGTCGTCGGACACGTCCCAGAGATGCTCGATCTTCTTGCTCATCAGCATACCCGCGCCGATCAGCAGGGGCACGGCGCAGAGGATCACCAGGGAGAGGGTCACGTCCTTCCGCATGCAGAGGAAGACGCCCCCCAGGAACATCAGCGGGATAATCAGGATACTGCCGCAGAGGGAGGAAATAATCCAGGTCAGGGTCCCCACGTCGTGGGAAAAGCGGGTGACCAGGTTGGAGGCCCCGATGCGGCCCACCTCGGAAAGGGTCATGGTGTGGACCTTGCGGAACAGGGCGGAGCGGAGGCTCCAGGTATAACCGGCCACAACGTGGTAGACCACCCAGTAGCCGCCCGCCACAGAGGCAAGGCTCACCAGGGAAGTCCCCAGCATCAGCCCTGCGGTTTTGAGAATATAGGGAAAGGTATCGGTCTCCGCTGCGCCGTAGACGCCCTTGTCCAGCACGTTGGCCATCAGCGTCGGCAGCAGCAGGTCGCAGACCGCAGAAATCGCCATCAGCAGAGTCGCCAGGACGATTTTGCCCTGATAGGGCTTCAAATAACAAAACAGCTTTCGCATTGAAATCCCCTCCTTCCGGGGGTTATGGTTCATAGTTTATAGCGCATGACTTACGTCTTAAAATGTTTTTTGCAAATGTTGACAGCAGGCTGAAAATAGCTGTATTTATCTGCCTCGAATGCCTTTTCGGTTTCATCGGTGGTCTCGTCGGAGGCTTCCTCGTCGTTTCCGGGCCAGCAGGTCAGCATTATGAGATACATTCGATCCGATGAGGCATGGAATACAGCATTCAGGCAGTAATAGCTGTTGGTCGCGCCGCCATGGCTGACACAATTCTCATACCCGGCAACCTGCTCCCAGCCGCAGCCGTAGCCCTCCACAAAGTTCAGAATGCCCGCCTTGGCAGCGGGGCTGACGATACGCTCCCGGAAAAAAGCCCGATCAAACTTCAGCAGATCCAGGACGTTGCTGTGGATATCCCCGGCTCCGCGTGCAATCATAAACTCCTTCATATACCCTGCCTTGTCCTCCGGTACACTGCTTACGTCGCCGAAGGTGACAGCGGAAGATGCGCGCATGCCCGCAGGAACGAAAACCAGCTCCGAAACAAGCTCCCGATAGGATTTTCCGGTGATTTTCTCCAGGATCATCGCCAGAAGCACATAGTTTGTATTGCAGTATTTCATTTCCGTCCCCGGCGCGAAGCGGAGATCCAGCCGGTACAGATGCTCCAAAAGGATCTCATCGGTGATTTTTCCCTCATCCAGCGCCTCCGCCAGCTCCGGGCTTCCAAAAAACGCTTCGGCATCATTGGCAAAGTCCACGATCCCGGACCGCATGTGCAGGAGGTCGAAGACCGTCATAGCACCCGCTTTGGTGTACGCCGGGAAAAACTGCGTGACTTTGTCGTCGAGGCGGAGCATCCCCGCGTCTATGAGTTTGAACACACAGACCGCAGTGTGCATTTTGGTGATCGAGCCGATCTCATAAGTGGTAAGCGGCGACACGGTCCCGCCGTCAGCTTCTCTGGATTGGGCGCCGGCGGCGAAAATGACGTCGCTGTCCGTTGCCACCATAATACTGCCCCGAATGTGATTGTTCCGCAGGGCTGCTTTCAGCTCCTCAACCAGAGGGGCCCATTCCGGCTTCCGGCTGTACCAGGCGTTTTCTTCTTCATATCCGAGGTCCGTTTTACCGCCGTTCAGGGCAACCAGGGCCCCTTGTATTTCGTCAT
>JAEEKA010000023.1 GCA_016282135.1 Oscillospiraceae bacterium | reverse complement strand
GAAGTAATCATAACATTTGCGCAGCAAATTCTAAACTGAATATCATGCGTTGAAGGGAACGTGCAAGATCAGCAATGCGCGCAGAGAGCTGTCGGTTGGTGTAAGACAGCGGCATTCGACCCTGCGGATCCTCCCCGAGCACCCTGCCGAACGGGCAACTTAGTAGATCAGGGCGTGTCATGGGCGTTACACCATGTTCGAGCGGCCGCAGCCAAGCTGCGGCAATAAGAGTGGTACCGCAGAGGAGGAACGCCTTTGTCTCTTAACGGAGAGACAAAGGCGTTCCTCCTTAATTGAGAATTGAGAAGAGAGAGTTGAGAATTATTCCGAGTGGGAGGCGCGGTTCTATGATTTCATTTGACGAGATCAAAGCCTTTTTTCAGAAGGATTTGGCACAGCGAGCCTGTATTGAGATTTGCTTTTCTGTCAACGGAATGCCGGATTATGATGACTGCTGGATGGGGAAAATGCCGGATCGGGAAGATAAAACGAAAGACTGTTTTTGGTTTGGGCTGGTGCCGGACGGTTCTCAGGCCTACCACTTTGACAATCTGGACGACTTCCTCTCCGCCCCGGTTTTTCATGGTCAATCTCTGCAGCAGGTCTGGAAGAACGTCTCGGTAGATATCGTCGACGGCGGCGATCCGGAATACTGGTTCCCTGCAAAAAATCAAATCCAACCATAATTCTGCATTTTGCACTTTGCATTTTGGATCAAAAAAATTTTCCGATAAGGAGTAACTAATATGGATTACAAAAACACCATCATCACCCCGCAAACCGACTTCCCCATGCGGGGCGGGCTGCCCCAGCGGGAGCCCGCTATGCTGGAAAGCTGGA
Source organism: Oscillospiraceae bacterium (assembly GCA_016282135.1). Lineage (GTDB taxonomy): Bacteria > Bacillota > Clostridia > Oscillospirales > Oscillospiraceae > JAFRPC01. The sequence goes on along the minus strand of JAEEKA010000023.1, from coordinate 5,186 downwards.
ACAAAATCGACATCTACGCCGAGCTGCGGAAGAAGAACGCAGGCAAGCCCAAGTTCATCCTCCACGACGGCCCTCCCTTCTCCAACGGCGATATCCACATGGGCCACGCGCTGAACAAGACCCTAAAGGACTTTATCATCCGCTCCTGGGCCATGCGGGGCTACGACACCCCCTACGTCCCCGGCTGGGACAACCACGGCATGCCCATTGAGTCCGCCATCATCAAGAAAAACAAGCTGAACCGCAAGGCCATGTCCGTCCCCGATTTCCGCTCCGCCTGCCGGGACTTCGCCCTGGACTATGTGGATCGGCAGCGTAAGGGCTTCCAGCGTCTGGGCATCGTGGCCGACTGGGAGCATCCCTACTGCACCATGGACAAGGAGTTCGAGGCCGAGGAGGTCAAGGTCTTCGGGGAGATGTTCCGCAAGGGCTATATCTACAAGGGCCTCAAGCCCGTCAACTGGTGCCCCAAGGACGAAACCGCCCTGGCTGAGGCCGAAATCGAATACCAGGACGACCCCTGCACCACCGTCTACGTGAAGTTCCCCATGCACGACGACCAGGGCAAGCTGGGCCATCTGGATTTGAGCAAGCTCTACTTCGTGATCTGGACCACCACCATCTGGACCCTGCCCGGCAACCTGGGCATCGCCCTCCATCCCAGAGAGAGCTACGCCATCGTGAAGGCCCCCAACGGCGAAATGTACGTCATGGCCGAGGCCCTGACCGAGAAGGTTATGAAGATCGGCGGCTTTGAAGACTGGGAAACCCTCGAAACCCACCCCGGCTCCTTCTTTGAGTATATGCTGGCGGACCACCCCTTCCTGCCCAAGACCTCTCTGGTAGTCAACGCCGACTACGTCACCATGGACTCCGGCACGGGCTGCGTCCACACCGCTCCCGGCTTCGGCGCCGAGGACTATCAGACCGGTATGCGCTACGGTCTGGAGCTCATCGTCCCCGTGGACGATCTGGGCCGCCACACCGACTACGCAGGCAAGTACGCCGGCATGAAGACCGAGGAATCCAACCCCGTCATTCTGGCAGATATGCAGGAGAGCGGCATGCTCTTCGCCTCCGAGGACGTGGTCCACTCCTACCCCCACTGCTGGCGCTGCAAGAGCCCCATTATTTTCCGGGCCACACCCCAGTGGTTCTGCTCCGTGGAGGCCTTCAAGGACGAGGCCGTGGCCGCCTGCGAGGAGGTCCGCTGGCTCCCCGCCTGGGGCAAGGATCGCTTGATCTCCATGATCCGGGAGCGGAACGACTGGTGCATCTCCCGTCAGCGCCGCTGGGGTCTGCCCATTCCCGTGTTCTACTGCAAGGACTGCGGCAAGCCCGTCTGCACCCCGGAAACCATCGCCCATATCTCCGAGCTGTTCCGGGATCACGGCTCCAACGTCTGGTTTGAGAAGGAAGCCATGGAGCTGATTCCGGAAGGCTATGCCTGCCCCCACTGCGGCGGCAAGACCTTCGAAAAGGAATCCGACACTCTGGACGGCTGGTTTGACTCCGGCTCCACCCACATCTCCTTCCTGAAACGGGACAACGCGGAGCACTGGCCCGCCGACGTGTACATCGAGGGCGCCGACCAGTATCGCGGCTGGTTCCAGTCCAGCCTGCTGATCTCCGTGGGCGCCACCGGGAAGGGCTCCCCCTTCAAGGCCTGCCTGACCCACGGCTGGACCGTGGACGGCGAGGGCCGGGCCATGCACAAGAGCCTGGGCAACGGCGTGGACCCCGCCGACATCGTGAAGGACTTCGGCGCGGACCTGCTCCGGCTCTGGGCCGCCTCCGCCGACTACCACGCGGACATGCGCTGCTCCAAGGAAATCTTCAAGCAGCTCAGCCAGAACTACCTGAAGTTCCGCAACACCGCCCGTTACTGCCTGGGCAACCTGGACGGCTTCAACGCCGACGAGCTGGTGAAGCCGGAGGAAATGCTGGAGCTGGACCGCTGGGCCATGACACGCCTCAACAAGCTGATTGAGACCGGCTTCAAGGCCTACGACAACTACGAATTCCACGTGCTCACCCACGCCATCAACGATTTCTGCGTGGTGGAGCTGAGCCAGTTCTATCTGGACATCCTGAAGGATCGCCTCTACTGTGACGAGAAGGAGGGCCTCCGCCGCCGCTCCGCCCAGACGGCCATCTATCTGATTCTGGACACCATGGCCAAGCTCTTCGCCCCCATCCTGGCCTTTACCTGTGACGAAATCTGGCAGGCCATGCCCCACCGCAAGGGCGACGACACCCGCAACATCCTCTTCAACGACATGAACCGGCCCTTTGCCGACTACGCCCTGGACGCTGAAACCATGGCCAAGTGGGACACCCTGATCCGGGTCCGGGAGGACGTGAACGGCGTGCTGGAGCAGGCCAGAGCCGACAAGCGCATCGGCAAGGCCCTGGAGGCCCAGGTGCGGCTGCTGGCCCAGGACGAGGCCGCCAAGAAGGCCCTGAACGCCATCCGCGGTCTGGATCTGACAGAGCTCTTCATCGTCTCCGGCGTCACCGGCGGCACCGACGAGCTGCCCGAGGCAAAGGCGGACGGCGTTACCGCCCAGGGAACCAACTTCCCCGGCATGCTGATCACCGTCTCCGAGGCGGAAGGGGAGAAGTGTCCCCGCTGCTGGATGCACTCCGTGCATGCCAACGCCGAAGGCCTCTGCCCCCGCTGCGCCCGGGTCGTGGCACAGTTATCAATTGAGAATTGACAATTTTGTTCTCTGCCCGTAGGGGAGGCGTTTCGCCTCCCGCGGGTCCCGGGACTGGAAACCCGTCCCCTGCGGCCGCTCTGAACCTGCGGGCGCACACTGTGCGCCACTACGAACTCTGTCATCATTCCGAATTTTTACATTCTGCATTCCAAACAGGAGACGTCAAATGAACGATCTGCCCCTTGTCGCTCCCGGCTATGAGGACAAGACCGAGACCGAAGACCTGTCCGGCTATCTGACCAACACCTGCGTTTTGAACAAGGCGGTGCTGACCGAGACCATCCGGGCCGCCATGAACCGGCCCCTTTTCCGGGTGCTGCGAATCGTAGAGCCGGCGCTGGCCCTGCTGTGCCTGGGGCTGCTGATCTGGGCCGTGACCGACGGCCAGCCCCGGTACGCGATCTGGTGCGGCTTCCTGCTGGTGATGCTGGGCTTCTTCTACGTCCAGCAGTTCCTCCTGTATCCGAAAAAGGCTGTGAAAAACCAGCTCCGGCGGCAGGCCCTGGACGACGGGGCGACCGAGCTGGTAAACCGGCTGTATTTCACCGAGGAAAGCGTGGCCAACCGCCGGGGGGACAGCGACCAGATCCTTCACATGGACTACGGCAAAATCAAGCGGCTTGCCGAGACCGAGCGGCTGATCCTCCTGACCACCAGGGCCAACCGGCTGATCCCCCTGGACAAAGCCGGCTTTGAAAACGGCACCGCCGAGGACCTGACAAATCTCCTGGCGGTGAAATGCCCCCAGCTTCGTCTGTAGGGGGCGGCGTCCCCGACGCCCCGAACCCTACCCAAACAGAAACGTTCGGGCTGTCGAGACGCCAGCCCCTACGAGGCTGCGCCGTAGGTAGCTGCCCCTCGACGCCCCGCCTCCCTCCAAAAACAGAGAAAGAAGGCCGAGAAATGATTGAAATCGTTGAGGTCAAGACCAAGAAACAGCAAAAGGACTTCATGAACTTCCCGCTGGAGCTCTACAAAGACAACCCCTGCTTCGTCCCGCCCCTCTACGGGGACGAGAAAAAGATGTTCCGGGATGACTACGTCTACTACGACAGCTGCGAAGCGGTCTGCTACAACGCCTACCGGGAAGGGCAGATAGTAGGCCGGATTCAGGGCATCCTTCAAAAAGCCCACAACCAAAAGACCGGGGAAAAGCGCATCCGCTTCACCCGCTTTGACTCCATCGACGACCAGGCCGTGGCCGACGCCCTCTTCGGCGCGGTGGAGGACTGGGCCCGGAAAAAAGGTATGGACACAGTCTGCGGCCCCCTGGGCTTCTCCGACCTGGAGCGGGAAGGCCTGCTGATCGAGGGCTTCGACGAGCTGGCCACCTTTGAGGAGCAGTACAACGCCGACTACTATCAGCGGCTCATCGAAAACCTGGGCTACCGCAAGGAGGTGGACTGGGAGGAGCGGAAAATCTATCTGCCCGAAAAGGACGACGGCACCCTGGAAAAGATGGCCAATTACGTGATGGAGCGATACAAGCTCCACTTCGGCCCCGCCAGGAACAAGCGGGACTTCATCCGCCGCTACGGGGATGAATTCTTCGCCCTGATCGACGAGGGCTACAAGGACATCTACGGCACCGTTCCCTTCACCAAGGGTATGAAGGACATGCTCATCGACAACTTCATGCTGATCATTGAGCTGAAATACGTGGGCGTGATCCTGGACGAAAACGACAAGCTGGTCTGCCTGGGCCTCTGCTTCCCCTCTCTGTCCCGGGCCCTGCAAAAGTCCAAGGGCAAGCTCACTCCCGCCGCCCTGGTGCGGGTCTTCCACGACATCAAGCACCCCCGGATCCTGGATCTGGGCCTGGTGGCGGTGGACCCGGAATGGGCCAACCGGGGCGTGGCCACCATCGTCTCCGCCCATATCCTCAAGCTCCTGCGGGAAGAGGGTGTGGAGTACGCGGAAACCAACCTGAACCTGGAAGACAACCGGGCCATTATCAACCAGTGGAAGCGCTTCCATGCCGTGCAGCACAAGAAGCGCCGCTCCTATGTGAAGAAAATAAGCTGAAAGACAACAAAGAAAAATAAAATCAAAAAAAGAGAGGTTTAAACCATGTTTGAAGAACTCGTTGCCATCCTTTGCGATCAGCTCCCGCTGAACCCCGACAACATCACCATGGAATCCAGGATCAAGGATGATCTGGGCGCCGACTCCCTGGACGTGCTCCAGCTCCTGATGACCCTGGAGGAAGAAAAGGGCGTCACCATTCCAGATGAGGTCCTGCCCACCCTGAAAACCGTGGGCGACATCGTTGGCTACATCGAAAGCCAGCAGTAAGGACAACGGAAGGCCCCGGCTCGGGTTTGATATGCTCCCTCTATGAGAGACAGTGAAATAAGAAAACACTGTCATCATAGGGGGAGCATTACTATGCCAAATAAGAAAAAGTTAAGCACAGAGGAACGAGTACAAATAGCACAGGACTGTATAGCAGGGCGAATCAGT
>JAEEKA010000002.1 GCA_016282135.1 Oscillospiraceae bacterium | reverse complement strand
GGCGAAAAAACCTTCATACCCGCCAAGCCGAAGATCGATATCTACGGCGCGGACAGGGTCTTCAGAGTTTGCGCCTACTGCCGTGTCTCCACAGAAAACGACGCCCAGCTTTCATCCTTTGAACTGCAGCAGTCCCACTACAAGCAACTGGTGGGTACGCATCCGAACTGGATACTCAAGCATATCTACGCGGACGAAGGCATCTCGGGAACTTCTCTGAAGAACCGGGATGATTTCAACCGCATGATCGCAGCCTGCGAGGCCGGCGAGTACGACCTCATTGTCACGAAGAGCGTGTCACGATTTGCGAGAAACCTGGTGGACTGCATTTCGCTGGTACGGAAGCTGAAGCGTCAGACGCCGCCTGTCGGGGTTTACTTCGAGACTGACAATCTCAACACCCTGTCGGAGGACTCAGAGCTTATGCTTTCCTTCCTGGCGACGTTCGCCCAGGAGGAATCCGTAAAGAAGAGCGAAAGCATGAACTGGTCTCTGAAGCAGCGTTTCAAAGACGGCAAGCTGCTGACTCCCGCTCCCCTCGGGTACGACCGGCCGAAAGACGTGACCGGCCGGTACATCAAGTACGCGAGGCTTGAGATCAACGAAGCGGAAGCGAAGATCGTCCGATTCATTTTCGACGCCTACCTCGCGGGCAAGAGCATGAAAGAGATCGCCGCGCTGCTCACAGATATCGGAGTCGAGACGAAGGTCGGAGGCATCGAGTGGAACGAAGGCTCGATAGGCTACATCCTCCGCAACGAACGGTACTGCGGTAACGTTCTGACCTGGAAGACCTTCACCGCCGATATGTATGAGCACAGGCACAAAAGGAACAATCACGACCGTGACCAGTACCTCTACACGCGCCACCACGACGGCATCGTTTCTGTCGAGACCTTCGAGGCCGTGCAGGTCATGCTGGCAAGCCGGAAGCACCGTTACAGCGGTGGGCTTCCCACGGTGCAGGTCGTGGACGACGGCGTCTTCCGCGGCTACGTGCCGATCAACCACCATTGGATCAACGACGACCCGGGGATCTACTACGACGCCTCAAACAGCGTAGCAGAAAAAGGCTCGATGAAGCGTATCCGCCGGAGGATGTTCAGCGCCTTCGACTTTGAGGGATACCAGGTGGTACGGGGACAGTTCTTTACGAACCGGCCCGACTGCCCGTGCATCACGGTCGGGGGCAACAAGATCGTGTTCAACACCTTCTGCATCCGTAAGTTTATCAGTGTCGGGTACATCCAGCTTCTTCTGCACCCTACGGAGCGGAAAATTGCGATACGCCCCTGCGAGAAGAAGGACGCGCACAGTATCCGATGGCGTCCCGATGCTGACAAGCCGACGGTGCCGAAAGCGATCAGCTGCCAGCATTTCATCGCAGCCCTCTACCAGATCATGGAGTGGAATCCTGACTACTTCTACCATGTGCGGGGATCGTGGGCGTCGCGAGGCCGGGACGAGATCATCGTATTCTCCCTGGCGAACGCTATGCCGTCGGCGGTCATTGAGACGGAAGAAGCCCGCAGCCGCCGGGAGAAGCTCCTCCCGCAGGAGTGGAGCGACAGCTTCGGTGACGAGTTCTACGAATACGCCCTGGACAACAGCTTCTATTTCCTGGCTCCCCGGACGGACTGGAAGGCGCAGGAAAAGAGCGTACTGGCCCCCGGCGTCGAGCAGCCTGAAGTTCCTACCGACGCCGAACTTGCGGAAAGCATTGAAAAACTGAAATCTGAGGTGGACACATAGTATGGAGAACAAGCAACTGCAATATCTATTCGAGCACAGCCGACCGCTGGAAAACGACTCCGAAGAGGAGGTCGTCGACCTCGCCGGTTACCAGGTCACCAAGGCGGAATTGTTCGCACACACACGGGAGCCGGCGATCACGCTCTGGAGCACGAAGGCAAAGTTCAATATGGCCTGCCTTCGCAGATTCCCCGGCGTAACGCACATCCAGGTGCTGATACACCCGGAACAGAAAAGGCTCATCATCCGACCGTGTACGCCGGACACGCCGGACTGCCTCCGCTGGGCGAAGGGCGGTGGCAAAGCTGAGATCTCCAACCGGGATCTGAACTGCAAAATCTTCGCCGCGAAGGTATTCGACCTTATGGACTGGGATACGCAGTACCGTTACAAGATCCTGGGCAAACCGGCATCCTGCGACGGAGAGGCGCTGTTCCTGTTCAAGCTGAACGACTTTGAACTCTTCGTCGGCGGCAGGAAGAAAGACTCCTACCTGCCGGAGGACTGGCGTGATTATTTCGGCCTTCCGGTCGAACAGCACGAGAAAGAGTACAAGGTCGATCTGGCGGACGGTTACATCACTACTGACAGAGTTTAAGGAAGGAGAAAACTGAAATGTACAACACACCCGAAATCAGCCTGGAGGGCTTCCAAATCGTCAAGGGAGAAATGTTCGCCCACGCCACGAGGACCATGGACCCGACGTGTACGCTCTGGCCGACCAGCGTCTGCTGCAACAAAGTCTCGCTCACGGTGCTGAACAACTGCACCAACATCCGCATCGAGATCAACG
>JAEEKA010000022.1 GCA_016282135.1 Oscillospiraceae bacterium | reverse complement strand
AGGAAGCAGACCCGTTTACGGGTAGCAAGTAACAGTCTCCTCGCAAGTGCCAGACCGTATATGCGCCTTCAGGCGCAGCTAGTAAAAAAGGGCTATGCCCGAAAATGAAAAGCCCCCGGCTTAGCCGGGGGATAATTACTCACGATAAAGGCTTTGCAAAAAACTTTTAAAATAATTAAAAATACGTCAACCATTTTCCCTCTCAAGGCGACTAATAGACAGAAAGCGAAATACAGCGGACAAGGAACCGGCCGCCGACGCTTGCGAAAGAGAGGTGAGCTGAAATGGAAGAGGCGGAGTTTGCAAGCCGCTATCGGAGATTGATCGAGTATTATTGGCTCCCGCAGGAGGAATCCCATCGCCAGCTATCGGCCGTTCTTGGGCGTCTGCGTGGCAGGGCTCCGCCGGGGAGCGAGAAAACAAGAGCAATCAGCAATCCCACAGGAGGAAGTGTCCATGGATAAGAGAGAGAGGAATCAAAGCTTTGCTGAAAGACTGCCAGAGCTGATCGTCGCCGCCCAGGCCGGAGACCAGCAGGCGTATACGGAGCTCTATGAAGCGTCCAGCCAGGAGGTCTACCGCACAGCCCGTGCTGTGCTGCAAAGCGAGCAGATGGCTCTGGATGTCCAGCAGGACACCTTTGTGTACGCCTTCAGTCATTTGGACAAGCTGAGGGACCCGAAAAAGCTTTGCCCCTGGCTTCGGTCGATCGCGGTAAATATGGCCAAAACCGCTCTGCGGAAGCAGACGCCAGTGCTGTTTACAGAGTTGGAAACGGACGAGGGAAACGGCCTGCCCGAGCAGGCGGACCTCTCCCCGGAGGCATCCCCCGAGCTGAGCCTGGAGCGGCAGGAGACCTGTGCGCTGGTCAACGAGATTCTGGACGGCCTCTCTGCCGGGCAGCGGGCCGCTGTGGGTATGTACTACTACGAGCAAATGTCTGTAAACGAGATCGCGGAAGCTCTGGGCGTGAACGCTGGAACGGTTAAGACCCAGCTTGCCCGGGGCCGGAAGAAAATTGAGGAGGAAATTTACCGTCTGGAAAAGCAGGGGATCAAGCTCTACGGCCTTTCACCCATACCCTTCCTGGTGGCTTTGATGAAGGGGCTGAGCCCCTCTGCCGAAGCGGGGGAGGTCGCCCTGACCAAGACGCTGGCAAAAGCCGGAGCTGCCGCGGGAGCCAAGGCTGTGGCCGTGACTGCCGGGGCCGGCGGGGCTGCCTCCGCAGCGGAAGTCGTTGCCTTCCATGTGGGCCGCAGCTTCTTCGAGACCGTGGTGGGCAAGCTGGTGCTGGGCGTGATCGTCGCCGGCGTTATCGGCGGCGGCGCGTCGGGCTACCGCTGGTTCAAGAACCATCTGAATCGGGAGCCGGACCCCACCCTGCCCACGGATCACGAGCAGCTGCGGGTGATTCCCACTGCTCCCTCGGTTCCCCAGGAGAGCATTCCGGCTTGGGTCACCGAACCTGAGACGTCAGAGGATCTTTTCACCGAGCCGGTAACAACGGAACCAACGGAGTTGCCCACGGAGCCAACGGATCCACTTCCTACAGAGCCGACGGGTTCGAAGCCGACAGAGCCGCAAACAGCGGAACCGACGGATTCACAGCCAACAGAGCCGCAGCCAACTAACCAGGTGGATCTGAATCCAGCGGAAGTGCTGCCTACTGACGAAACCGATCCCGATCCCACGGAACCTTTTGACGAAAACGAGCAGATGGCCTTGGGAAGCTGCGGTGACAATCTGACCTGGGCGCTGGACAAAACCTCCGGCGTTCTGACTATTACCGGCAGCGGCCCAATGGAAGATTTTCTGATTTCGCCGTGGTTTGATTTCCAGGAATATGTGACTACAGTTATATTACCACAGGGAATGACGCACATTGGCAATGGAGCTTTTAATTGTTTCTACGGGCTTAACAGGGTTGTCCTGCCGGAAACACTGACGAGCATTGGTGAGTATGCATTTGCATGTTGCCCTCTGACAAGCGTTGCGTTTCCGGATGGCCTGACAAGCATTGGTGCGGGTGCATTTTGTGACTGCCGCCTTACGAGCCTCACGTTTCCTGAAAGTCTGATGAGCATTGGGCCTTTTGCTTTTCGAGGAAACAAGATAAAGAACCTTGTCCTCCCCAATTGCCTGGAGACGCTGGGCGACAACGCTTTCTCTGGGTGCACTGAATTGACAAGTGTTATCCTTCAGGCCAGTCTGGAATATTTCGGCACCGAGGCATTTTCTCAATGCAAAAAACTGGCGAGCATAACCATTCCAGAAGGCCTGAAAAACATTGGCAACAGCGCGTTTTATGAATGCGGCAATTTGTCGAGCATTACCCTTCCGGAAGGCCTTGAAATCATTGGCGACAACGCGTTTTCATACAGCAATAATTTGACGAGCGTTACCCTTCCGGAAAGCCTGAAAATCATTGGAGATAATGCGTTTTCTTATAGCGGCATCACATGTATTACACTCCCGAAGAGATTGACATCGATCGGTGACGGTACCTTTGGTTATTGTAAGAATCTGACAAGTATCGTCATTCCGGAGAGCGTGGAAGAAATCGGTTTGGCTACGTTTTTCCGCTGTATCAGTTTACAAAGTGTTACCCTCCCGGAAGATCTGAAAACGATTCGTTATCTTGCTTTTGCAGACTGCCCCGCATTGACCTCCGTGACAATCCCAGCATCGGTGTCCGTAATCGATGATCCCCTTGGATTTTACGCTGGGTATGGACCAATTGAAGGCTTTACCATTTATGGCGTAGAGGGATCTGAGGCCCAGTCCTATGCAAAACGAATCGGTTTGCGATTTGTTCCACGGTAGTGCATCTTAGCGGTAATCGCAATACTCTCATAATACCAAATCAAGAAGTTAAAATGGAGGAAAAAATGAAAACAAACAAGCGAATTGCGGCCCTGGTCCTTTGCCTGGCCCTGGTCTGCTCGCTGCTGCCTGGCGTGAGCCTGACAGCTCACGCGGAAACCCTTTCCGGCACCTGCGGCGCAGAGGGCGACAACCTGACCTGGACCTTGGACACTGATACCGGCGTGCTGACCATCGAAGGCAGCGGCGAGATGGCGTACTATGACGAAACCCCCGCACCCTGGTACGATTATGGCGAAATCATCACGAAGGTTATTTTCCCGGACGGACTGACAAGCATCGGCATGTTTGCGTTCAACGGATGCTCCGGGCTGACCGACGTCAGCCTTCCGGAGAGTCTGCTCAGCATCGGCGGCGCAGCCTTTGCGTCCTGCACCGCTCTGACGGAGATCGCCTTCCCGGGGAGGGTCTGGACCATCGGAGACTTTGCGTTCAGAGACTGCACCGCGCTGCTGAGCGTTTCGATTCCCACTAACGTGATGTATATTGGCTCTTTTGCGTTCGGGTATGTGCAAGATGATGAAGTGGGGGATTATGTCAAAATGGACGGCTTCTCCATTTACGGCTATTTGAATACCGAAGCTGAGTACTATGCGAACTCCAACGGCATCCCCTTCACTGCCCTTGACGAAGATCCTCAGGACCCCGGCGATGTTTCCGGCTACTGCGGCTCGAATGGCGGACATAACCTGACCTGGTCGTTGACGTTTTCGACCGGCGTGCTGACCATCTCCGGCAGCGGCGAAATGGAGAATTATTCTATTTTCGCGATCCCCTGGTATGATTACCGCGACAGCATTACCTCCGTCATTCTGTGTGACGGCGTGACGACTGTCGGCCTTTGTGCGTTCAGAGACTGCCGCGCCCTGACCACTGTGGTGATCCCAGCCAGCTTGAGAGAGATCGAGGAGCTCTTTTCTTCGTTTGAGAACTGCTCGTCGCTGACGGCGTTCTACGTAGATCCCGGAAACCAATGGTTCAGCAGCCTTGACGGCGTGCTGATGAATCGGGCGGAGACGCAGCTCCTTTATTATCCTGCCGGAAAGACGAAAGACTTCTATGCGATCCCAGAGGGCATCAAGGAGATCGGCTACGAAGCGTTCATTGACTCCGCCCTGGCTGAGGTAACGATCCCGGAGACTGTGACAATCGTCGGGGGGCAGGCGTTCTACAACTGCGACGCGATGAAAAGCGTCACGATTCCCGCGAGCGTGCGTTCCATTGGGGGATACGCTTTCGGCTATCACGATGACGCGGAGACGAACGACAGCTTCGTCAAGATGGAGGATTTTACTATCTACGGCTATGAAAACACCGCTGCCCAGAGTTATGCCGAGAGAAACGAGATCCCATTTGTTTCTCTCGGCGCGATCACAACGGTATCCGGCAGCTGCGGCGACAACCTGACCTGGACGCTGAACCTGGTGACCGGCCTGCTGACCATCGAGGGCAGTGGCGAAATTTGGCTCTGCGCGATCGAGTACGACATTCCCTGGTACGACTACCGGGAGAAAATCACCGCCATCAGCCTGCCGGACGGCCTGGCGAACGTCGGCTCGTTCGCTTTCAACGGCTGCACCCGACTGACCAGCGTGACCATCCCGGACAGCGTGACCAAAATCGAGTATTGTGCTTTCAACGGCTGCACCGGCCTGACCGACGTGAGTTTCCCCCGGAGTCTGGAAATCATTGGCAAGGAAGCCTTTTGCGGCTGCAAAGAGCTGACTGGCGCGGATCTTCCGGAAGGCTTGACGACTATCGGTCAAGAGGCTTTCAGCGGTTGCTACGCACTGACAAGTGTGCACTTTCCTTCGACCCTGACCACCATCGACGCTTTAGCTTTTTATGACGCCGGTCTGACCGAAGCTGTGATCCCGACCGGGGTAAAGAACCTGAACCCCTATGTTTTCTGGGGATGCAGAGCGCTGCGCTCCGTGACTCTCCCGGCGGGGCTGGAGAGCATCGGGGACTGGTGCTTTGTGGGCTGTGATGCGCTGGCGGAGATCAACTTTTCTGCGGGCTTGAAGACTATCGGGGTGCGAGCCTTCAACGGCTGCGACGGGCTGAGCATTCTGATCCTCCCGGAAGGACTGGAATCCATTGATGCGGGCGCTTTCCTCAGCTGCAAGGGCCTGACCGCAGTCATGCTACCAGAAAGCCTCACGAGCATTGGCGAAATGGCGTTCTTTGAATGCCCCAATCTGAATGCTGTGATGGTTCCAGCGTCGGTCCATACCATCGAGTACCACGCTTTTGGCTATGTCAATAATCAGGAGACCTGGAACGAGATCAAGGTAGAGGGATTCACTGTCTACGGGGAAAAAGGTTCCGCGGCCCAGATTTATGCGGAGGAAAACGGTTTCCGGTTTGTCCCCACTCAGGCTAACAACCCGTTTGTGGACGTGAAGGAGAGCGATTTCTTCTTTATGCCCGTCATGTGGGCAGTATCCGCCACAGTTACCGGCGGCGTGGACGATACCCACTTCGCGCCGGAGCGGACCGTCATGCGCGCCGATTCCATGATGTTCTTCTGGGCCGCCAATGGCCGTCCGGGGTTTAGCTCCACCGACAAGACCTTCAAGGACGTGAAGAAGACGCACTGGGCCTACAATGCTGTTATGTGGGCCGTAGAGAACGGCATCACCGGCGGTACCAACACCGAGGGCACCAAGTTCAGCCCCAAGCAGACCTGCACCCGGGGCGAGATTCTGCAGTTCCTCTATGCCGCTGAGGGTAAGCCCCGTTACCACATCTCCAACCCCTACTCCGACGTGAAGGACAAGCACTGGTACAAGGACGGCGCCATCTGGGCCTATGAAAACGGCCTGGAAAAGGGCGAGAACGGCAAGTTCCAAGCCAAGACCCCCTGCACCCGCGGCTACGTGGTAACTTACCTCTACCGGTACTTCACCGGGCTGGAGCTGGCGCAGTAGTATTAAGAAGTAAAAATCAGAATTGAGGTGCTTTCAAATTGCCAATCTGGCTATCGGCTTAACGTAGCTTTCGATCTGTAGGGACGGCACCCTGCCGTCCGCATATCCCGTAGGGGCGGTCATACTCCGTGATTCTTGCGAGTATGGCCGCCCGGGATACGCAGAGACTCCTGGATCGGCGCACGTAGGCAGCGCCACGGCTGGCATTCCGTTGTCGGTACCCTGCTGGATTTACCTGCGGCAAATTGCATTCGTTCCGAATACCGGACGAGCATTGTGTATAGCGAAGTAAGATAGGTAACAGAAAGAGAAGAGACATAGGTAACAGTTTTCTGGTAGAATAGAGGCATCAAGAAACGAAGGAAGTGACGAGATGCCTTGGGAAAGGAAAACTGTTATGGAACAGCGAGAAGAATTT
>JAEEKA010000021.1 GCA_016282135.1 Oscillospiraceae bacterium | reverse complement strand
TCCATCAAGTTCCTTTTGGCTAGATCATTTGATTCGTCCCAGAATTCACCTTTATTGATTCCAAAAGACGGAATCAATGTGAATGTTTGCATATCGTCCGGCGAGAGCGTCTTGTCAAAATCATAGCAGATAGCCATTTTGGGCTTTCGTGCTCTTATCTGTGCATTCATATCCGCATAAATCTCGTTTTTATTGTCAATCTTTCTATCCGCCATACAACATATCCTCCAAATACCCCAGACTAACAGTCATTCAATGTGTCTTGTAGCAACAAAACACATTTATTTATCGCTTTTCTTCCTCTGGCACGAATTCCATGATGTCGTCTATCGTGCAGTCGAGCGTCTCGCAGATCTTGCCTAAGACCTCGGTTGAGACGTCCTTTCCCTGGGAAAGCTTACTTAATGCGTAATGAGTGATCTTGGCTTCACGCTCAAGGTCGCTCTTTTTCATATCTTTATCAATGAGCAGCTTCCAGAGCTTTTTATAGCTAACGGCCATGCTTCACCCTCCTTGGTCAGAGTTTATAAAATGACGAGGATATTATAGCAGGTTTCCCGCCATATTTCAACCGGATTTGATGATTTTCGGATATTAAATCCGACTTTTATCGATCCGGCAGTTTGAGCCACATGACCCGGGGCTGGGTTCGAGGCAAACAAAATGTGGATACGATATTCATCAAAACAGAGGGCGGAATGCAACAGTTTTTCTCTGTGCAATGAATTGTCTGCACGGGCAAAATGCATTCATTTGAAAGAAAAACACACAATACTCTTGATTTTTACTGTAAAAAAATATATACTGCAATTGCATCCCTTATCAGAACAACAAATAATCTTTCAGGAGGAAGCGTTATGATTAAAAAGGGTCTATGCTTGCTTATCGCTGCTCTCATGCTTTTCGGGCTTTGCGCCTGCGGGTCGGAGGAAGGCGGAGCAGGCGGAAACGCGGCTACAAGCCCCGCGTCACAGCAGGGAAACAACGGCAACACCGCAACGACTGCCGCGGCAAAACCGGAAAACACGGAAAACAACACGGGCTCCGGGGCTATCGTGGGCGTGAAAAGCGATATGTATGCCCCCGCCGCAGGTTCTCAGGCAGACAAGTTTTGGCGTGTCAAGGAAATCCAGAACGTCTATGAATTCAGCAGCGACGGAAAGTGTACGGTGAAGGATACCGTTTACTATCTGAAGAATGCTTCTGATTACGACGAAGCCTCCGCGCAGTTGGAAAGCGGCAACTGGAAAGCTGTATGGAGCGATGACAAAACCTATTTCAGCATCGAACAGGGCTACAAGGATTACACTTCCGTGGAAGACGCCATCGAAGACATTGAAAAAGATTTTAACGGCTATACGCTTACCTACGACAACGGCGGAAGCAAGCACGTTGATCCCCCCACCGATGAACGCGAGACGGAACTGATGAAGGAAGTTTTTGGCTTCACCCTCGACGAGCTCGACACGACCTTTGGCAGCTATACTTTCGCCACCCGGAAAATGGACAAGGTGATGGTGACTTACATCTCCGGCGCAACAGTTGACGATATGAACGCCCTGGCAAAGGCCGCTTTCGCCGTTTGCTCCCCCGCTGCCGACGAAGGAAAGATGTATGACTACCTGGGAAAATACGGCAGCGAGCTCACCGCCGCTCCCGAAACTGACAGCATCTTCAACTCCGCACAGTTCAACTATTTCAGAAACGGGAAAGAGATCTCTGTGGAAGCGGAGATTCTGAACAGCGAGGGCTACGATAACACACTGGCGCTTCTGGTCTATCTCGTCAAATAAGCACGTTCCCCAATATTGAAAGCGAGGCTGAAAACCGTGATTTTCCGCGGTTTTCAGCCTCGCTGCTTGTTCTTCGATTACGCTTATACAACAGAAGGTTCGGTGAACAGGTTGCCCTCGGCAAAACGGGACAGCTTGAGCCGGGAGGCGTCGATGGTGGGCTCCATGCCGAGAATCATCTCAGACATGACGGTTCCGGTGACAGGACCGAACATGAAGCCGTGACCGCTGAAGCCGACGGCCACGTAGAAGCCCTCCACGCCCTCTACCTTGTCATAGATGGGCTGACGGTCCGGAGACATATTGTAAAGACCGGCCCACTGGCGGATCACCCGCAGCTTGCCGATGGGCGGCAGCACCTTGTCGATGGTCTTTGCCATTTCCTCCAGGAAATGCCAGGAGGAGGTTCGCCGCAGGTCCCTGGGCTCGGAGGAGTCGCTGCGGCCCATGATGAAGGAGCCGTGGGGGGACTGCTGGACGTACAGGTTCAGATTAAAGGCCATGACCATGGGTTCCTGCATGGGCTCCACCGGCTCCGTAACCAGGATCTGGTGCCGCTCGGAGTACAGCGGCAGGTCCACGCCCGCCATTTTCGCGATGCCCTGGGACCAGGCGTTGGCCGCGTTGACCACGATGGGCGTCTCAATATAACCCTTGTTGGTCTCCACGCCCACGATCTTCCCCTTCTCCACCTTAATTCCGGTTACTTCCGTGAAGGTGTTGAACTCCACGCCCAGGCGTTTGGCGGCCTTGTAGAAGGCGTCGGTGGTCTTGTGAGGATTCAGAAAGCCGTCCTTCTGACAGTACGCCGCGCCGGAGAGGATATCGGTGTTCAGATGAGGGACGATCTCCTTGGCCTCCTCCAGACTGACCATGCGGGATGGTATGCCGCAGGCGTGCTGGACCTCAATGTTCTTCTTGAACTGGGTGAGTTCTTTTTCCGTGTCGGCAATCATCAGATAACCGCTCTGGCGGAGCTCGATGTCGCCGTCATATTCCAGTATGTCGTTGGCATGCTCAAAGAACTCCGTGGAGAACTTGGACATGCGGCAGTTCATTTCCGTGCCCCACTGCATCCGGAAGCCTGCGCCGCAGGCACCTGTGGAGCCGGAGCAGATGAAGCTCTTTTCCAGCACGACGATATTCTTCGCGCCGCGAGCGGCCAGATTGTAAGCGATGGAGCAGCCGGACATACCGGCGCCGATAATCACAATATCCGCTTTATTCTTCATTCTTCACCGCCTCCTCTGCAATCAGATGCAGCTTTACACCCACCACGGGGGGACGAATGTTATGGAACTTGAGATCCGCAATATTCTGACCGGTTGCGTTGGCAATCTCCCGAAGCACAAGCTGGCCGCAGGTCTTGCCCTGACAGGGGCCCATGCCGATCCGGGTGATCCGCTTGATCTCATCGTAGGTCACGTAGCCCTGGGCGATCAGGTCACGGATGTCCTTCAAGGTGATGTCGGAACAACGGCAAATGATGGTATTCTCGTCCATGTGTTTATGCCTCCCTCCTGAAATTTCGGAAGTCATAGAGATACTTGCGCTCCACCTCCAGGGTGACGACCGGGGTACGGTCGAAGGCCGGAGGATTCATCACCTTTATGACCTTGGCTTCACAGACGGGCTGACCGGCCCGGTCCAGGCCGACAACCTTCTCCCCTGCCTCGGGCAGAGGCAGGAACTCATAGGGAATGCGGAATTCCACGGTTTCCGCGGATTTGGAGCCGTCCACGATCATAATAGACAGGCCGGGACACTTCGCCACGCAAAGGCCGCAGCCGGTGCAGACAGCTTCATCCCGCCGGGGAATCTCGTTAATGTCGTCGCCGATCTGGATCGCCCCGGTGGGACAGGCAGTCTGGCAGGGATTGCAGGGGATCTTCTGGTAGCACTCAACCACCGCGACAGGACCCCTGTTGATCCTCTCCAAGGGAGGAAATTTTGTCATGACCATTTCTCTGGTGGCCACACCAGTCTTCTCAAACATAGTCTTCCCTCCTTACAGCTGGCTGATTTTCATGCCCGCGCGGATTCGATCGCCCACGGGACCGGACCGCAGATCTTCAAGCTGCTTGAGATATTCCTCTTTGCGCTGCGCAAAGTCCGCCGGGACATGCCCCAGCTTGGCGGCAGCACACAGTCCGGCCAGATAACCCTCTGCCATAGCGGAGCTGGCTTCTTCGATACCGGAGGCATCGCCGGCCACGAAAATGCCGGGGATGCTGGTTTCGCAGGTCTCTGTCCGCAACGGGACATAGCCGCTGAGCTGACCCACGTATTTCATCTCCACGCCACGCATGGCGAGAAGCTCATTCAGCGGGCTCAGGCCCACGGAAATGCACATCACGTCTACGTCATAACGCTTCTCCGTACCTGGAATGGGCTGGAATTTTTCATCAAGCTCGCAGACAACGGCGGCTTCCAGGCAGTCGGTGCCGATGGCCTCTTTGACTGTATGAGAGGTCAAAATGGGCACGCCCATTCTGGCCAGCTTGGAGGCATGTACCAGATACGCGCCGATCCGGGGCGCGGCGTCGAGGACGGCCACAACCTGAATGCCCGCCTGCATGAGCTGATAGCTCACAATTACGCCGATATTTCCCGCGCCCACCATCAGCACCCGGTTGCCGGGACGAATCCCGTAAACGTTCATCAGCGTCTGTACCGCGCCTGCCCCATAGATACCCGGCAGGTCGTTGTTGGGGAAGGCCAGAGACTTTTCATAGGCGCCGGTGGCACAGATAATAGACTGGGCTTTGATCTTGAAATACTCTTTTTCGTCCTTCAGAACGGTAATCACGTTGTCTTCGTAGAAGCCAACAGCAGTGGCGTTGAGCATAATCTCGATTTGGCCGCCATACTCCGCGACCTTTTTCAGCAGGATACCGGCAATGTCCACGCCTCTGTGGGAGGCGTACTGACGCTCTGAGCCGAAGAACATGTGGGTCTGCTTGATGAGCTGCCCGCCGGGCTTGAAGCTGCGCTCCAAAATGAGCACCTTGGCACCGGAGGATGCTGCGGAAATGGCAGCGCACAAGCCTGCAGGGCCCGAACCGATGATCAGCAATTCAACCTCTCTCATCATTCGATCCTCCCTTTCCCTTCCTGCGTCTCTACAGTCATTCCTTCCCGCAGAAGCGTAATGCAGGTACGGACGTTGGGTTCTCCGTCTACGATCATCTGGCAGGAAGCACAGTTTCCGATTGCACAGTAAAAGCCACGGGGACGGTGCTTTTCCAGACTCTTTGCAAGCACTTTAACGCCTGCAGCGTGGAGCGCGGCCGCGATGGTTTCGCCTTCATATCCCTTCATGGGCTGCCCATTGAAGGTGAAGTTGATTTCCTTACCGCGGTCAAAGTTCAGAATCGGGTGCTGGGTAATCCTCATATCCGCATATCCTTTCATATAAAATTCCGAGAAGCACTCTATTTGCATAAACAAGAGCATATATAGAATATCACATTAAACGGTCAATGTCAACGAAAAGCCGTGCTGGATGAAAAAGAAATGTGTAACAATTGCCCAAATAATTGTATATGCAAATATTCATAATATTCTTGATTACTCCCAGGTATGAGACGGAAGAAATCCGCCCAGCGCTTCGTCGGGGATATAGAAAACGCCCGGCAGAACCGGGCGCGGATCGTCCTTCGGAATGATAATGCGGGAAAGGGCGGGCAAATTGCCCGCCCTGCTGAGACGCCTTGCTGATCTCAGCGCGGATCAGCGGATCTTAATCAGCAGGAGTTTCCCTTCCCGAACGGTAACCCTGGCCGTTTTCTCAGGGAGGACTTCGTTACTGATTCCAAATTGATACTCACAGGTGATTTCCGCGTTTTCCAAGGGGTATTTAGCGTTTTCAATGGTAATCCCTTTGGCTGTGCCGGTAATGTTCAAAAGAGAGAAGAACGCGAAGGCGTCCGGAATGCGGGCCGGTTCCCTGGAGACAATCTCCATCTCGGAATAGTCGTCCAGAATCTGCCCCCTCTTCCCTGCTTCGTCCAGATACAGCAGCGTGGACACATTTCCAAGCGTATGATCTAATCTTCCGCCGACGACCCCCAGCAGAAGAAAATCCTGAAAGCCGCGCCTGACGCACTCCTTGAGAGCGTACACGGTATCGGTATCGTCCTTTTCCCGGGGAAGCACAATGGTTTCTACGTCCAGAAGCGGGTTTTCGTGAGAGTCGAAATCCCCCACAATCAGGTTCGGCTGTACCTGCAGCCGAGCCTGATGCTTCAATCCGCTGTCACAGTAAACGACGTAGTCGTCCGTCCGCAGGCAATCCCGGATGAAGCTGTAATTATTGATATCCGCGCCGCCGACAATAACGCAGCGCTTAGCTTCTTTTTTCTGCATAACTCTTACCGAACAGCTTCCCTGCCGCAATGCAGAGGATAGCCGTGATCACCATATCCGGCAGGGTGTTGCCCACCGCCAGATCCACCTGCATCAGCAGGCGGTAAATTACAAACCCAACGGCCCAGACGATCAGATTCACGAAATGAAAGGCGTGATTCTCATGATTGTTTTTCAGAATGAAGAAATCCGCAATTTGGATCGCTATCATCGGGGCAAAAACTGAACCGATGAAATAGAGGAAATCCGTGATGTCATATAGGGGCAGGAATATCGCACCCAGCGTGCCAATCACGGTAACGAAAATGGCAGCCCACTTTCCTGACAGCTTCTTGGAAAGCGACTCGCTGGAAACGCCTGCGGAGTAAGCGTCCAGGAAGGTGGTGGTGACAGTGGAGAACACGATAATCAGAAGGCCCACAACGCCCAGCCCTGCCTTCACCATAATCTTTGCCACGTCGGATTCTCCGGTAAAAATCGCCGCACCCATGCCGATGACGTACATCCAGCAGCTGACGATGCCGTAGATAATGGCGCTGACAGCGGTGGACTTCACAGGCTTCTTTGCCTCTCTGGTATAGTCGCTGATTAACGGCAGCCAGGAAAGCGGCATAGCGACGGAAAGCTCCACCGCCGCGCCGAAGCTCATATCTTCCCCGGAAAGCATCTGCATGGAGCCCTTGCCAAAAATGACAAAGCACAAAACGATCGTCAGAATAAACAGCGCGGCCATTGCAACAGTGTTGACCTTGCCCAGGTTTTTGATCCCGATTAAAATCCAGAGAATAATCAGCCCGCCGATTACGATGGACCAGCCCCAGCTTCCGAGATTTATGATCTCATTCACCGCAACCGCGCCGTCAAATATCATGATGGCCGTCCAACCCACAAGCTGAACAATATTTAACACGGAAAAGAGCAGCGCGCCCTTGCTGCCGAAGCTCATTTTTGTGGCTTCCATGGCGCTTTTCCGGGCTTTGCCGCCTATCAGGCCCGCAAAAAAGAGCATCGCGCAGCCGATCACATGACCGATCAGAATTGCCAGAAGGCCCTTTCCAAAACCAAGGGGTTCAAAATATGTACCGGTAACAATTTCCGCTATGGAGACAGCAGCGCCGAACCAGATCAAGCCGTTTTCAAATACCGACGTGCGTTTTTCTTCCATGCCTACTCCGCCTCCTTCGCGTACTCACCCTGCAGAGCAAAGGCATGGTGCATCGGACCGGCTCCCCTGCCCAGATTCAGCATGGCAGCCAGCGCGCCGGAGATATAGTCCTTGGAACGAGCCACGGAATCCGCCAGAGAGAAGCCCTTTGCAAGATTCGCGGCAATTGCACTGGAGAGCGTGCAGCCTGTGCCGTGGGTATTTGGATTTTGGATGCGCTTTCCTTCGAACCAAAGCGCTGCTCCGTCGGCATAGAGCAGATCGTTTGCGTCGTTGACGCTGTGACCGCCCTTCACCAGGACGGCACAGCGGCAGGAATCTCCAATGCGCTTTGCCGCAGATACCATATCCTCTTTTGTTTCGATTGTCATTCCCGAGAGAATCTGGGCCTCTGGAATATTCGGCGTCACAACTGCCGCAATGGGCAGAAGCTCCTCCATCAAGGTCTGAACAGCATCAGTCTTCATCAGCGCGGAACCGGAGGTTGCAACCATAACGGGGTCCACGACGATATTCTTCGCGCCGTAGAACCGCAGCCGCTCCCCAATGACCCGAATCAGCTCACCGGACGCAACCATGCCGATTTTTACGGCGTCGGGAAAGATGTCCTCAAAGATCGCGTCAAGCTGCTGCTTCAAAAACTCAGGGGTAGATTCCTGAATTGCGCGCACGCCGGTTGTGTTCTGCGCGGTCAGCGCCGTAATGGCGCTCATGGCGTAAACACCATTCATGGTCATAGTTTTCAGATCGGCCTGAATCCCGGCGCCTCCACTGCAGTCGCTGCCCGCAATGGTCAATGCTGTTTTTAAAATCATTTTGATCTCCTTCCTCTTTCAGCATCGTTTTATAAAGCGGCATAAGGTGGTGCCCCCAATGTGCCGCCTGAAGCTTTCGGCTTATTGGGCCGAAGCAAACTTCCAAAATTCTTCTGTATGGCTGTAATCCGGCAGATAGCAATCCGCTATAGCCCGGATCTCGTCCTGCCGCTTCTCACTGCTGTCAAACACAGCGGCCACCGCGAAACCGTCCGCTTTTGCGGTCCGAACGGCGTGAATCGCGTCTTCAAATACAATACAGGAGCCCCTGTCCGCGCCGAAATACTCCATTGCACAACGGAAAATGATGGGTTCGTCCTTCCCGTGTCCCACTTCTCCACAGGTGAAAATTGCCTGAAAAAAGTTTTCCATTCCACACCTTCCCAGTGCAGCCTGAATCAAGGGACTGTCCGTGGCGGTTGCGATGCAAATTGAAATACCGGATTCTTTCAGGTTTTGCAGGAAATCCTTGACGCCCGGCTTGGGCAAAACCTCCTGGGTATAAAAACGCGCTACGGTCTGATTGATACCAGCCAAAATTTCCTCCACAGAAAGAGTGAGGGCATATTCTCTTTGGAAATAACACGCGGATTGATAGAGGCTCATTGGCCTGACATCCTCCCGCATAGAAGGAGCGGGTACTTTTCCCAGGGACCGAAGGTAGGTATCGCTTACGCTGTCCCAGATGTACATGGAATCAAAGAGGGTTCCATCAAAATCAAATATCGCGCATTTTATCTTCATGCCCGCACCATTTTCTCCGACAGCTTCCGGAGCTGACGGCATTCTTCCTCAATATCCTCAGCGGAAAAAATCGCGCTGACCAGGGCAACGCCGTCCACGCCGGTTCCGGCAAGCTGTCCGATATTGTCTTTTCCGATGCCGCCGATGGCAACCACTGGAACGTCCACTGCCGCGCAGATTGCCCGGAGGGTTTCCTTCGTCAGCAGATTCACGTCTGTTTTGGTGGAGGTTGAAAACATGGCGCCGACGCCGAGACAATCCGCACCATTTCGGACGGCTTCCAGAGCTTCCTCCACGGAATGGGCGGAAACGCCGATCATCATGTCAGGCCCCACCTTTTGGCGAACCTGAGAGACTGCCATGTCCTCCTGGCCAACATGAATGCCGTCAGCGTGACTCAGGATTGCAATTTCCACGTTGTCGTTGACAAAGAACGGAACGCCATAGCGCTTACACAGCTCGGAAATCCCGACAGCCTCCTTTAGAAAATCTTCGTAGTTCAGTTCCTTTTCCCGGAGCTGTACACAGCTTACCCCGCCCTTCAAAGCAGACTCCACCTGCTCATACAGGCTTTGCCTGCCTGCCCACGCCCGGTCTGTGACGGCATAAAGCAGCATCATCTTCTTATCGCACTTCATAGCTTGCGCCTTTCTCCAGCATCTCTGGGGTCATATTATAAATCGCGTCAATGATATAGTTCCGATAGCTGGCGTTGCCGTCCAGATTGGTAAGCCTGGCGTGGGCGATTTCCCCGGCATACCCCATGGCGACGACGGCAGCGGCGGCGGCTTCCAGCGGAGTGGCCGGATTTGCAGTCACAAAGGCCGCCGTCATAGCGGAGAGCTGGCAGCCGGTACCGGTGATGGAGGACATCATGGGATGGCCATTTCGAATGCAGTACGCCTGTTGGCCGTCCGTGACAATATCAATGGCCCCGGTGATGGCAAGCACGCCCCTTGACTGCAAAGCAAAGGCTTTTGCGAAATCAACCGTGTCATTCAGATTTTCTTCCGTCACCCGGTCCGCAATATTGGCGTCTACGCCCTTTGTCGCAGCGCTGCCGGAGACAAGTGTTTTAATTTCGGAAATATTTCCCCGAATAACCGTAAACCGCACTTCATTCATCAGCCGTTTTGCGGTCTGCGTCCGAAGCTTGGAAGCGCCCGCGCCCACCGGGTCCAGCACAACCGGATGGCCCAACTCGTTGGCCCGTTTTCCTGCAATCACCATGGAATCGATGGTCCGGCTGTTCAGCGTGCCGATGTTGATATTCAGTCCGGCACAGATGCTCGTGATTTCCGATACTTCCTCCCGGTCATCCGCCATAATAGGCGAGGCGCCGCAGGCAAGCAGGATATTGGCGCAGTCATTGACTGTGACATAGTTTGTGATATTATGGATCAACGGACAAGCTCTTCGCACGTTCTCCAGCATGGTTCCGAGCAATTTTATTCCCTCCCTGTTACGATTCAAGCGCTTTCCTCATGGAAGTTAAAACGTTTGCGTTTTTTAAGCTGTAAATCAAAACACCGGAAATTGCGGCGCCCACGGCGGTGGAAATCAGGAACGGAATGATATAGGCGTAAAACGCCACTTCTGCCGCGCTCTTTCCCATGAAAAGAATCGCAATAGGATAAGCGCAGAGGCCCCCGAGAACAGCCGTACCGAAAACCTCGCCGATCAGGGTGCCAAGTATGTTCTTGGTCTTTGCGTAAACCAAACCGCAAACCAGCGCGCCGATCATACTGCCCGGGAAGGCCAGCAGGCTTCCAAGACCGGTGAGATTTCGGATTAAGGACGCGGCAAACGCTGCGGCAAACCCATACCATGGACCGAGCAGAACTGCGCAGAGGATATTGACCATGTGCTGCACAGGAGCGCATTTACTGCCCAGAAACGGGAAAGAAAGCAGACTTCCTGCCACCGCAACCGCGCAGAACAGACCCGCAACCGCCAATTTCTTATCGTTTGTTTGCTTCATCATTGATTTCCCCTTTTTGAAATACAGGAAACGTCTATTATCAGCGACGCTTCCAAAAAATGGCACAGCCGTCCCTGGGAACGCTGTGTGGAAGTTCGGTCGATGCTTACTGGCATCCTCTCACACCGGAACACGGCTTCCCATCGCTGATCTACAAGACTCAGGGCGCTCCCCCTCAGCCCGCCACATAAGTGGAATACGTTTCCTCCCTTCCAAAAGGACAAAAAACAGAAGACAGCCCGTGGGATGCCTCCTGTAAAAAATCTTTTGTATGACTTCCTACGGCGGCATTACCCGCATCAGGTAATAGGGTCGAAGTTTGATGACTTCCTCTCAGCCTGCAGACACAAGCTCCCCTGTTTTTCAGTTCGACAGGATTATACTACGCCTTGCACAGAAATGCAAGCAGAATTTGAAAAACATTTCCAGAATGCCGGATTGCTATTTTCCTTTCGATGTGATAAAATTAGCACGCTATGCAAACTCAGGAAAAAGGTTGCGATTGATTAAATGAAGGACGATATTGAAATTTACGGCGCGGCAGAAAATAACCTGAAGCACATCGACTTGACAATTCCAAAAGGAAAGCTGGTCGTATTTGCCGGCGTCTCCGGCTCCGGCAAGAGTTCTCTGGCTTTTGACACCGTGGCTGTGGAGTCCGAGCGGGAATGGCAGCAGAGCTACCCCCTGTTCCTGCGGAACAAGATGCCTCACTATGACCGGCCGAAGGTGGATGAGATCCGAAACCTGACCCCTGCCATTGTGGTGGATCAGCACGCAATCGGCTCCACCTCTCGCTCCACCGTGGGTACGGCGGTAGACGTGGCTCCCCTGCTGCGTCTGCTCTTCTCCCGTGTGGGGCAGCCCAGCGCAGGGGGCTCCATGGCCTATTCCTTCAATCATCCGGCAGGAATGTGTCCGGACTGCACTGGCATCGGAGAGCAGTTGGAGTTAAAAAAAGAGAGCTTTTTCGATAAAGATAAAACCCTGGCGGAGGGAGCAATCCTGTTCAGTCAGTTCTCCTCCGGCTGGCAAACGGTTTACTATCAGAACAATCCCCTGCTGGACCCCTACAAAAAGCTCCGGGATTTCAGTCCGGAGGAATGGAAGGTACTGGAATACGGCCCTGATGAACCCCTCAAGGTTGAATTCAAATGCAACAACATCGGACGCATGGATTACCTGCCCTATGAGGGCGTCTATCCCCGCTTTGAACGGGTGTACATGCGGCGGGACATCACCAAACTGAAAAAAGGCTTGCAGGACGAAATCCTGACCCACGTTCGCCACGGCTTCTGCAAGACCTGCGGAGGCTCCGGCCTGAATCCCAAAGCGCTTGCCTCCAGAATCAATGGCAAAAACATTGTGGACTGTATGGACATGACGGCCAGCGACCTGCTGCCCTTCCTGAAATCCATCGACGATCCCCGGGGGGCTTCCCTTGCCCGGCAGATTGCCGCCTATCTGGAACGGATGGCAGACGTGGGCATCGGCTATCTGTCCCTCTCTCGGAAGACGGAAACGCTTTCCGGCGGCGAGGCACAGCGCATCAAGATCGTGCGGAATCTGGGAGGCTATCTCAACAATATCACTTATATCTTCGATGAACCTACCGCCGGACTCCACCCGGCGGACGCGGAGCGCATCGGCAAGATGCTCTGCGAGCTCCGGGAGAAGCATAACAACGTTCTGGTAGTGGAGCACTCCCGGCAGATGATGGAGTTAGCGGATCATATCATCGAGCTTGGTCCAGGGGCGGGCAGCGGCGGCGGCCATTTGGTCTTTTCCGGGAGTCTGGAAGGACTCAAAGCCTCCGACACTCCGACCGCCGAAGCGCTTAATCGGGAGATAACCGTAAACAGGAATCCCCTGCGCTGGACGGATGGCTATCCGATTCCGGACGCCTGCTGCCACAATCTGAAGCACGTCCGCGTCACGATTCCCAAGGGCATTCTCACCGCGGTCACCGGTGTGGCAGGCAGCGGCAAGAGCTCCCTGATGCGTTACGCCTTCCCGGAAGTCTACCCGGACGCTATCGTCATCGATCAGAAGCCCATCGGCACCTCCATCCGCTCCACGCCTGCCACCTACACCGGCGTCATGGACGAAATTCGCAAGGTGTTTGCCAAAGAAAACGGTGTAGGTGCCGGCTGGTTCTCCTTTAACTCCGAGGGCGGCTGCCCGATCTGCAAGGGAACCGGTCAGATCAGCTATGAAATGGCATTTGCGGAACCGGTTACCATCACCTGCGAGGAATGCGGCGGCCACCGCTACAATCCAACCGCCCTTTCCTACCGCTTCCGCGGCCTGAACATTGAACAAGTCATGGATCTGACCATTGCCGAAGCATACCAGTTCTTCGACAACGCAAAAATCCGCAAGCGGCTGCAGTGCATGCTGGACGTGGGGCTGGAATACCTTACCCTGGGGCAGCCCACCAGCACCCTTTCCGGCGGCGAGGTCCAGCGGGTCAAGCTGGCCAGCGAGCTGCACCGGCAGGGGCAGGTCTACGTGCTGGACGAGCCCAGCACAGGCCTGCACAGCAAGGACGTCGAAAAGCTCCTGGCTCTGCTGCGAAAGCTGGTTGACGACGGAAATACTGTCGTCATGATTGAGCAGAGCATGGAACTGATTGCTCAAGCGGACTGGATCATTGACCTCGGGCCGGACGGAGGCTCCGGCGGAGGCAGCGTTATATTTGAAGGAACACCGGAGGAGCTGTTGAACTGTGAAGCCTCCAAAACCGGGCGTTTTCTCAGGACTATGACAAAGCACGTCTGATTAAAATCAACAGGAGGCAACGAAATGCGAATCATCACCATCAGCCGTCAATTTGGAAGCGGTGGGCGGGAGCTGGGCAAGCGCCTGGCAGATCGGCTTGGCTGGGACTACTACGACAAAGAGATCATCGATACGCTGGCTATGGAACACGGGTTGGACCCCGAATATGTGAAGCGTGCCCTTTCCAACCACGGCTGGCACAACATCCAGCTCACCTACCGCAACAGCTTTTCCCACCTGCTCTATGACCCGGGCGTCGGTACGCAGCTGCTTTGCCGGGAACGAGAGGTGCTTCGAAGCATTGCTGAATTGGGGAACGATTGCATTATCATCGGAAGAGACGCGGACGTGATTCTGGAGGAATATCACCCGTTCCGGGTATTCGTGTGCGCCGACACCCAGGCGCGTCTTGCCCGATGTATGCGGCATGAAGCAAACCGTCCGGAGAAAGAGCAGCTGACCGAAAAGCAGATTCTGCGGAACATCCGCCGGATTGACAGGAATCGAGCTCAAACCAGAGAGATACTCAGCGGCAAGTCCAAGGATGATTGCAGCGCTTTCGAACTGATCATCAACACCACCGGCTGGGAAATCAAGAAGCTTACCACCGCGCTGGGCGACTTTGCCCTGCAGTGGTTTGAGGAATAACTATATGGAACAAAGCTTATCACGCAAGGATTTGACACAGGGCGTTGTATGGAAAAAGCTGCTGGTCTTCTTCCTGCCCATCGCCGCCGGGACCTGCATCCAACAGCTCTACAACGCGGTGGACGGTTTAATCGTCGGTCGTTTTGTGGGAACCACTGCCCTGGCGGCCGTGGGCGGAAGCTCGGCCCAGATTATCAATCTGCTCATTGGCTTCTTCGTTGCCATCACCTCCGGCGCCTCGGTGGTCATAGCGCAGGTCTACGGAGCCAATCGGGAGCGGGACGTCCAGTCTGCCGCAGGCAACGCCATCGCGGTTTTTACCCTGCTGGGTGTGCTGCTGATGGCCTTTGGATTGGTCCTGTCTCCCGCCATGCTCCGTCTGCTGAAAACGACAGCGGACACCCTGGAGGACGCCATTCTGTATTTGCGAATCTACTTCATCGGCGTCCCCTTTATTCTGATTCTGAACATGGAATCCAATATGCTTCGGGCTGTGGGCGATTCGGTCAGTCCCTTCCTGTACATGGTGGTCGGTTGCGTTACAAACATTCTGCTGGACTGCCTGTTTGTGCTGGTGTTTCAGTGGGGCGTGGCCGGTGTAGCCGTGGCCACGGTAGCGGCCCAGGTGGTAAACATGGTGCTTTTGACTCGGAAGCTGATGACCACAAAGGAGTCCTACCGCCTAAGCCTCAAGGAACTGCGGCTCAAAGGAGTCTATCTGAAAAATATGCTCCGGCTTGGTATCCCCGCGGGGCTGCAATCCTCTATGTACGCCGTGTCCAACATGATTATCCAAGTGGGCGTCAACTCCCTGGGCACCGTAGTGGTAGCCTCCTGGGTCATGACCGGTAAGACCGACGGGATTTTCTGGGCCGTCAGCAACGCGCTCGGCGCGGCTATCACCAGCTTTGTGGGCCAGAACCGTGGCGCCGGCCGGGATGACCGGGTAAAGCTCTGCGTTAAGCAGGGCATGATTCTCTCCACTGTCATTACCCTTTCTCTGTCAGGTCTTATCATGCTGACCGGACGACCGCTGTTGTTTGTCCTTACCGAGGACCAGGCGGTACGGGACACCACCTGGCTCATGATGATCTACTTTGTCCCCTACTATTTCACCTGGGTGGTGATCGAAGTCCTTTCCGGTGTGCTGAGAGGCTACGGAGACGCGGTTCGGCCCGTTATCATCATCGGAGTTGGCATCTGTCTGCTTCGGATTATCTGGATCGCGATTTTGTTTATCGCTGAAATCCACTCTCTCTTTGCCCTTTGCCTCTGCTATCCCGTCTCCTGGACCATCACCAGCTGCGCGATGTATACCTACTACCGCAGGGGCGGCTGGAAAAACCGGGGCAGCGTTATTGTGGACAGATAACCCCCGCAATTGCAAGTTCATTTAATTCGATCAACGGGACCTGGCGTACAAAACCAGGTCCCGTTTCCTCATACTATTCTCCCTGAAAAGAATTGAACCATACCCGCTCAGAAAACGCTTTCTTGGCGGGCGCGGTCGGCTCGCTTTCTGCAACTCCAACCGGGAGTACACATACCAGGTCGTATTCCTCGGGCACACGCAGGATCCCGGCGATTTGATCGCCAATCCTGTCGTCGTCTGTGACGTGTCCCTCGTACCAGCAGCTCTGGTATCCCAATTCAACGATAGCCAACAGCATGTTTTCAATCGCCGCCGCGTAATCCTGAATGGCAAAGCATTTGTCCCGATATGCAAAGACTCTTTGCGTCAGGACGCAGATCAGAGCGGGAGCCGTCTCAGCAATAGGCGGATGGATCACGGAACGAATTCGGGCAAGCACAGCAGGATCATCCACGCATATCAGGCTTGTAGTTTGCTTGTTGCAGCCGGATGGAGCTGCCAATCCGGCCTCCAAAATGGCAATTAAGTCTTCTCGCGGGATCTTATTCTGTTCATACTTTCCGCGATAACTGTGCCTCGCTTGGATCGCTTCAATGCAGTTCATCATTTCACAATAAACCTCCCTGTTTCAGGCACATAATAGCAGCCGACGAAAACAGATAACCAAATACTGCATTACTCCACGGATTTTAATGCCTGTACCATGTCGATCTTGCGAATACGGTAGTACATCAAGACATTGACGATAGCCGCAAAAACAAAACTCAGCAGAATTGACAACAGATAATTTTCAAACTTGGGGTCCCGGCCGAACATAACGATATCCATCTCAACGGTACGAATGAGGAAAGACAGGAGGCTCTTCCCGAAAAACTGGCCCAGGGCTATCCCCACCGCCGTCAGAACGATATTCTCCCGGTAGACGTACATGGCAACCTCCGGGTCGTAGAAACCCAGGACCTTGATGGTAGCCAGCTCCCGGATTCGCTCGGTGACGTTGATGTTGGTCAGGTTATACAGCACCACAAAGGCAAGGGCAGCCGCAGATAGAATGATTATCGTCACAGCCGCATCAATTGATTCCATTGTTTTCCGAAAATTTTTCGCCATGACGGCTTTATTTTGTGCGCTGCGAACACCCTCAATCCGCATCAGAGCCTTGCAGAAGGCGGAAACTGACTCGTCGTCGTTCTGATTCAGACGGATCATGTACTCGTTTGGCTCCGGATTCTCCCCTGTCAGCGCATAATAGGTCTGAGCTGTCACCATTGCATAGTGATAAACGTAATGCTCCCGCAGGGCTGAAACAGGAATCGAAACAATATGCCCCACATCTGTCCGCAGCTCGTCGCCCGGGTTCAGCTCCAAAAGCTCCGCGAGCTTCAAGTCAATTAGCGTACCTTCTTCCGGAACGTCTACCGGCGCCTTCGTGTCCATATCCCGCAGAATGACCTGTTCTTTCAGGGAGGTCGGGTCAATGGGAACTGTAACATATCCTTCCACAGTCAGTCCATTGCCGGTAAAAGTCACAGCACGGTTAAATAAGCCTGTCCAGGCAAGAGACTCTTCCCTGCTGTTCAAGAACTCCTCCACCCGTTCCTTCACGCCGGGAGAATCCGTGTCCACGGAAAGCAAAACATCATAACGGTAAATATCAAAGAACTGTATGTCAAGAATATTGAAAATACTGGTATGGAGGCCCAGGCCGGCAATGAGCAGGGCCGTGCAGCCCGCTACACCGATGACCGTCATGAACAGGCGCTTTTTATAACGGAAAAGATTCCGCGCCGAAACCTTCATGGAAAAGCTCATACGGCGCCAAATCGGCCTGACGTGCTCCAGCAGAATACGCTTGCCCGGCTTTGGTGCCTTGGGCCGCAGAAGGGCCGCCGGCGTTTGCCGGGCCGTTGCAAACATGGCCCACAGGGTCGCGCCAACGGTCACAGCGATTCCAACGCCTGTTGCAATCAGGCAAAGGGGCCAATCAATCAACAAACTTAAGGACGGGAGGTCATACATAATGTCATAGGAGGAAAAGATGACCCAAGGAAACAGAACTGTGCCGATTGCCGCGCCGGGAATCGCGCCAAGCAAGGCGGCCAGCACGCCATAGATCAGATACTTGGCCGCGATGCTCCAGGTCCCGTATCCCATTGCTTTGATGGAGCCGATCTGGGTGCGTTCCTCCTCCACCATGCGGGTCATGGTGGTCAGACAGACCAGAGCAGCAACAAGATAGAAAATGATCGGGAAGACCTTGGCAAGGTTTGTCATACGCTGGGCGTTTTGATCGTAACTGACAAAGCCGTAGTTGCTGTTGCGGTCCAGAACGTAGGTGTCAGGCTCCTCCAGCTCTTCCAGCCGCCGCGCGGCACGGTCCAGGGCTTCCCGTCCCTCCTCTAAGGCCGTCTCAGCCTCAAGACGGGCAGCCTCATAATCCAAGAGTCCCTGGGCATACTCCTCCTCGCCGGAAAGAAGGTCGTTCTCCGACTCTTCCAAAGCCTTCGCTGCGTCGGCAATCTGGGTTTCAAATTCCAATTCGCCGGCAGCAAGCTCCGCTTCCCCTTCCTCCAGTTTTGCGCGTCCTGCCGCGACAGCGGCTTCCCCGGCAGCCAGCTGTGCCTGGGCTGCGGCAATCTGTTCCTGCCCCTTGCGCTGCGTTTGCTCCAGGGCTGTTTGGCTGTCGGACAGCTCCTGCTTAGCGTCCGACAGGCTTCGCTCCGCCACATCCACCATGGCGTCCTCCAGGGCAGCATTCGCCGCCGCCGCAGTCAGGGCTTCCGGCGTGTATTCTGGATTCTGCTCCTGCCCGGTCATTGCAGCGATCACGTTATCCCGGATGCCTGCCTCAATCTCGTCAAGCTCCGCGTGGGCAGCCGCAACCCTGTCACGCGCTTCTGACAAAGCCGCCTGCTTTTTTTCCAGCTTGGCCTCCGCCCGGGCAACAGTCTCCCGCGCTGAGTCCAAATTTGTCTTGTAGAGTTCCCGGCTCATGGCAAGAGCACCCTTGCCGAGCGACAGCTTGAGCTCCGCTTCCGTCAATTCCGCACGGCCGGCTTTCAGCGCTTCCCGGGCATCGTCCAAAGCCTCACGGCCCTCCCGGGATTGGGTCTCAAAATCGGTCTTTCCCTGCTCCAGCGCGGCCCAACCCTCATCCAGCTCAGCCCGGGACTCTTTCAGAGCTGCTTCCGCATCGGAAAGCTGCCGTTTCGCGTCCGCCTGTGCCGCAGCCAGTTCAGCCTCCCCATCGGAAAGCTGTCTGGCGCCGTCCACCTTCAAGAAATCGTATCGTTCCTCTGCCAGCCGGGCGACCGTGGGTTCCACCCGCGCCGTCAGGTTCTGAACCAAATCCTTGTATTCGTCGCCATAGGCATCCAGAGAAGCAGCGCCGGAGGCGCGTATATAGACCACAGTTGAATAGTCCAGGTCAAAGCTCTCCTCCGGAAGGAGGACAAAGCCCGCCACGGAGCCGTCTCCGAGCGTAGAAGTGCCGCGGTCCAGAGAGATATACAGCGGGCTTTCCACAATGCCCACAACCCGATAGGTATCCAGGGGCAACGCCCCCTCCGTGGAGGAAGTAAGCTTCACAGGAACCCCCGGCTTAATTGACAGCACCTCTAACAAACGCGCGTCCAGCGCGCACTCGTCCGCCGTTTCCGGAAGGCGGCCATCCACTAAAACAGGCGAACTGAAGCCGGCGGTCAAGCTGTGAAGCTTGATCACCTTTTCCATATTCCCATAAAGCAGGGTTCCGTCCAGTGCCTGGGCTCCGGTGCAGGCTTCCACACCCTCCAGCTCAGAAAGCTTCTCCACATCTGAAGGGCTGAAACCAACCGTAGAATACAGCTGCAGGTCAAAAAAACCTTGTTGATCGAAGTAGCTGTCCGCAGTGAATCGCATATCCGGCGCTGCCGAACGAAGCCCCACCAGAAACATAACGCCCAGTGCCACCATCGTCAGGATGGACAGGAATCGGGGCATAGAACCTCGAATCTCCCGGGCCAGTTCTGTTTGAAGGCTTTTGTTCACTACCACTCGATCCTTTCCACGTCCATGGGTGTATCGTTTTTCCAGGATTCCAACACCTTGCCGCTGCGAAGCCGAATTACCCGATCTCCCATGGGCATCAGGGCGGAATTATGGGTGATAATCAGGACTGTCATTCCGTCCCTGCGGCACGTGTCCTGGAGCAGGCGCAAAACATCTTTGCCTGTAACATAGTCCAGCGCGCCGGTGGGCTCGTCGCAAAGCAGGAGCTTGGGACGCTTTGCAAGCGCCCGGGCAATGGCCACCCGCTGCTGCTCGCCGCCGGAAAGCTGCGCCGGAAAGTTTTGCAGCCGATGACCCAGACCAACCTTTTCCAAAGCCTCCGCGGCTGGCATGGGGTCCGGACAGATTTGGCTCGCCAGTTCCACATTTTCCAACGCGGTCAAATTGCCTACCAGATTATAGAACTGAAAGACAAAGCCCACGTCGTAGCGCCGGAACTTGGTCAGCTCTCTGCCGTGAAGCCCCACTACTTCCTTTCCATCAATCAGAATGGAGCCGGAAGAAGCGGTATCCATGCCTCCTAACAGATTCAGCAGGGTAGTCTTCCCCGCGCCGCTGGGTCCGACAATGATTGCCAGTTCCCCTTGTTCAATTTGTAAATCCACACCGTCCAGGGCGCAAATTCGCACGTCACCCGTCTCATAGACCCGGGTGACGTTTTTGATTTCAATGTAAGCCATCGTCGTCTTTCCGTTCAAATCAGGATTCCGTTGCAATGATCGATCTCGTGCTGAATAATCTGCGCGGTCCAGCCGGAAAAAGATTTCAGGCGGATCTGCATCCTCTCGTTTTGATATTGGACTTTAATCTTGTTGAAGCGTTTGGTCTTGCGCGCACCGCTGAGGGAGAGACAGCCTTCTTCGGCCTCGTAGGGTTCTTCGGCCTTGATAATTTCCGGGTTGAACATCAGGGCGGCAGTTCCCTCGTTGTCAAATACAATGATTCGGACCGCTTCGCCAATCATATTTGCAGCCAGGCCGACACAGCATTCCCGTTTCGCAGAGAAGGTATCCAGCAGGTCCTGCGCAATGGGAAGGTCCGCCGCGCTTGCGTCCCTGGACTTCCGGGCAAGAAAGAATTGATCCTTTACAATGGAGCGTTCAGCCATGATTTTCTTCTTCGGCCCCCTCTGAAGCAGACGCCTCTCTCTCTTCCTTTTCCTTTTGGGCCATCTTCAACGCAAGGATGGACTCTGCAGCGCAGACCACAACAAATGCCGCGATGGCAATTCCGATGCTAAATTTCTTCATGATCATTACCTCCAATTATTTGATATTATTTCTTTCAGCCGACGCAGCCTTCGGACTGCGGTAAAGATACCAAAACCGTCTGCGTGCGACGTTTTCTCTCCCATCAGTTTCTCCGCTTCATTCGATCCGGAAAGTCACTGTAACGCTGCCGGAGCCAAGAAAACGCAAAAGAGACTCCTTCGTAACATTGTCGATCCGTGCCAAACGGGTAAAATCCCAGGTGTTTTCATCGTAATAGATTGTGATTTGCTTCCCCTGATAAAGAATAATATCTCCTGGAACTGTGGTAACAGATTCATCATTGCGGGGAAGCGCCCAAGGCAGGTCTCCAACCTTCTCAAAACCGCCGTAGTCGTGGAGTTCCAGCGTCAGGGGCTCCTGACGCAGCTTCTCCACCAGTGCCTCCGCCGAGGAATTATCCTCCAAATCAGCGTGGAAAAGCTGGTCTCCGACCAAAATTGCCAAAACCGGAGCCGACTGAATCGAGTCATTGGGCGCATCAAGATCAACGACCTCCAACGCTTCGATCGAAACACTCAAATCATCGGCAACCGTAAGCGTATAAGTCCGGTCATAGTTCCCGGCAATGGGCGAGCGCTCTTCCATTTTCATGCCTGTTTTCCCTGCCTTACTGCCGGTGAATGTAAAAGTTACGGTATACCCCGCTCCATTGAGCTCCGCATGGTTCGGATCGCTGTATTCGATGGATTTCCGGACGGAAACGATAGAAGCATCCTCCAGAATCGCGGTAAAATCCGGGCCTCCGCCATCAAAGGATTCAAACTCCAAAACCGCCGTGTTGCCCATGCTTTCCTCCGGTGTGGTGATCTCTCCGTCCCAGGTAATAATGCCGCCGAATTCATAGACGTTGATATAGCCCATGTCGGCCAGCTTTTGGGCTGCCTCCTTGCTGCGCCGCCCGCTCCGGCAGTAGATCAGGATGATCTGTGTTTTATCCGGAAGCGCCGGAGGCGGAGTCGTTATATTGTCCTCATTGGGGATCAGAATCGCGCCGGGAATGTGTCCGGCGTCATACTCATCCTGTCTGCGCACGTCAACAACGACGTGCCCGTCCTCCCTGGCCATCATCTCTTTCGCTTCCGCCTGCGTGATTTGCGTGTAGACGGAACCCGTATTCGTGGTGTTCGCGGGGGTGACATCCGGGTTGGAACATCCAACCAGCAGCGCGGAAAGCGCAGCCATCAGAAAAGCGATGAATCGTTTCATTTACTGCTCCTTTAAGCGGTTTCAAAACCAAAGAATTCTTTCAGGCCCTTCTTTTCCAGCAGCATCTCCGGGGTAAAACCGTAGTGGGCCGCAGCGGAGAGCGTGACCACCTTGTTCAAAAATTGCTCATAGGGCAGCGTAAACCAGTCTTCCGGAATTTCATTGTGTATGGTTCCGCCGTCGTTGTGGCCGCCGCCCCACCACCAGGCCTCGTCCAGCTCGGCATCATAGGTGCCGTCGTCCATCTTATTGAAGGCGTACCAGGACGCCCACTCCCGCATGCCCTCCGGTGTATGAGGTCCCTCACAATGGGGGGCGTCGTGCGGCAGCGGGGAATAGTCTGGCTCGTCCTTTTCCGCCCTGCGCCGGTAGACGGAGTAACGCTCACCGGTCTGCCTGGGCTCCCGCTCAAGCAAAACAGGACCGCTGCAATACAAGACCCGCTTTCGTCCCGGTACGCGATTTTCGTCACGAATCAGGTCTGCAAAGAACTTAAGGGGCTTAGCATTTTTTCGTTCCCTGTCCAGGCCGAGCTCGCGCAGTTCCGCCTCAATATTCCAGGGGCTCCCCCAGGCGGTGTCAAAGATTACCGAACCATCGCTGAACACGCGGTAGTATCCAACAATCCTATTATTGTAATAGACCGTATAGTCGTCCTGAACGTAAACAATCTTGCCCATGATCCATATCCTTTTTCGCGGCGGCTACGTATCGCAGCAATCATCATATTGCTTCGCGTCAAAAGCGCAGCGTCCTATGCGTTTGTCTTTTTCTCTCTGCACTCTATTATATCGAAATCAGCCCAATATGCAATAACCTCTTTGCTCTGAATTGTGAATATCTCGTAAACTGAAAGAGGACGCAGCCCGGCGTCCTCTTTCTTACGTTTCATCTAGATCAATCAGGAAAAAGCTTTGAAATTACAGCTGTCAATAGTTGAATGTCACTTTGAGCTGCTCATCGTCCGAATGCCACTCATAATTCGTCATCTTTTGCCTGTAGATGGTATCGCGGTTCTTGAAGCTCTTTTCGTCAGAGCATACATAGAATTTATTGTCCTTCAATGCCTTGAAATATGGAGATTTTTTGCTCAATACCTTATCGTCCAGGATCTGCGCCCAGTCGGGCTTCAAGGAGTCTCTGCGATAGGACATTACCAGATCATAGAGACAGAACACCCGCTGTACCGGTACATAAACCTCGGGAACCGTGTACTGGCCCTCGTCGGCAAGAGAAATATTGAATCGGATGAAGTAATTTCCCCGCAGCGAGCGTTTTTGACGCTTCAGGAAGCGAATCAAAGCAACTACGGCAACCACAAACAGCAGCGCAACAAGCACATAGATCGGATTCAGGACTTTCAGTTTGCCCGTCAATACGATTCTGCTGCCATCAGTCATCCTGCTTACCACCTTGAGCTCGCCCGTCCCGGCGTTCATGCTGCTCGCCTTAAGCGTGGTGCCGCTGACTTCAAGACCCGCCAATTCTTCGCCGCCGCTAACCGACTCGCAGCTCTGAAGCGATACCTCCACACGTTCAGCTAAATCGACCGAGCGGGAGAACCAATTCCATACATAGATTGTTCCGAAATCGGATTCTTCTCCGCTGGGATGGGTCCAAATGTCCGGGATTTCAATGGTTCCCTTACAGGTGCGGATAAAATAGCCGTCAGACACTCTTGCGGTTACGGTATAGTTCGAAGAGGACTCCACCGGAAACGACGCTCTCAGGCAGGGGCCTGTCGCGTCATACTCCAGCTCCTGCGTGCTGCTGTTTTCCTGGTCCCCTTCCCTCGTAATGACTATGCCCTGTTCCACCAGAGAGTTATAAAAATCACGTATGCTTCCCGCTTCAATATTCTTCGGCCGTACCGTAACTGAGACGCTGTCCTTGCTGCTCTGCTCCAGCGTCATGGTAATCTCTGCTTTTGTCGTAAGCATCCAGGTGTAGTTCAGGATCGGCTCAGATTGGCCGTCCGCTACATTCAGGAGCCAGGTGCCCTCGGCGATCGGTTCAACAATCTTGATCAGCTGGTAGGCCTGCCCCTCTTTGAATACAATTTTAGCTTCGTCAAGGACTGTCTCACGCCCTTCCAGATCAATCAGGGCGGAATTGCCGGACGGAGCGGTAACGCGAACCTCAGACACGCCGCCGGGAGCGGAAACAATGATATTCACCTCCGCAATATTCGGCGATTCGATAATCACGTTGCCTTCATGGATGATTCGCTTTTCGATGGTGGCGTAAATCTTCTCAAATTCCGCAACAACGGCTTTCATACCGTCTTGATCCTTGGCGTTAATTATCGTCAGCAGCTCTTCCGGCGTGTTGCCTAGTCCGTTTGCGATTTGATAATTCCGGATTCCCTCCAACGCGTCACGGCCGTTTTGCTTCATACTTCCGTTGTAATCTGTTCCGATGGTAAAAATACTGCAGCTATAGTCTCTTGCCAGCTCCAGCGCCTGGGTAAGCTGTTCCTCGGATTCTTCCTCCTTTTTGCCGATCAGATCCTGGGTATATCCATCGGTAAACAACAAAATCATATTCTTCTGGGAAGGATTCCCCTCGCTGCGAATATACTCCACCGCAGTCAGCAAAGCAAGGCCGATGTCCGTGCCGCCGTCCTCATAATCAATGGCAGAAATTTCATTTTTCACAATTTCGCGCTGAGCTTCATCGCTCACCGTAATAAATCCGCTGTTATGTACCGACGTGTCAAAGCTCATGACAGCAACGCGGGAATAGCCTCCCTCGTCGCACAAATCAACAATCAGCTTTGCAGCATCCTTGACCAGGTTGCTCCGGTCCGTGTTCTTCATGGACCCGCTGCGATCAATCAGCAAGATCAGATTGAAGTCCTCATTATCGATGCTGGAGCTGACTTCAATGCCGGATTCAGCGAAGGCCGGGGACATCGGAGTGACGCAAAGCGCAATCAACAAGACAAGGAAAATCAAGTGAGTAACTGTTGTTTTCATTGTTCTCATTTTGAACCCTCATTTCTATTTCATGCGGAAGGATGGCTCCGGAAATAAGTATGAATAAAAATTCACACAAACTTCACGGTAATCCACAACTGATCCTCAACTGTTACGTTGAAACGTCAGAATAACATCTGAAGCATCTGCAATCGACTGGGTACACTTATACGCTGATAATATTATAATATACATTTACCAAAAAGTCAATGCGAAGAGGTGATAATCTCATGAAAAGTGCACAATATGCCATTCATGAGAAAGGCGATGCCGTATCGGTCAAAATACGGCATCGCCTGTTTGTTTACTTCGATACGCTTGAAATGCAAAATGGGACCCTCAGCTCTTCCACATCCACGACACGAAACCCATGCCGTATCAGCAGTTCCGCCGTAACGCCCGGGCCTGTAATCAGCTTTCCGGAGAATGTGCCGTCGTAACGCTGCCGAACGCCGCAACTGGGACTCCTGGACTTGAGAATAATCAGATCCGGCCGCTCCCGCAGCGCAATCTCCAGACACTTTTCCGCACCAAACCGGAACTCCCGGTCAACGCTGACTCCGGCTTGATTGACAACAACGCCGTCCCGCAGTTCCGAAGGCGCCCGAGGCGTTGGAAGCCCTCCCAGAACCTCGGGGCAAATCGGAGTAATTATCCCCCGGCTAAGCCGGGGGCTTTTCATTTTCGGGCATAGCCCTTTTTTACTAGCTGCGCCTGAAGGCGCATATACGGTCTGGCACTTGCGAGGAGACTGTTACTTGCTACCCGTAAACGGGTCTGCTTCCT
>JAEEKA010000020.1 GCA_016282135.1 Oscillospiraceae bacterium | reverse complement strand
GTGTCCTTCTTGGTGAGGATATGGCTCTTGAAGGCGTGTGCCCGCTTGACCTTACCGGTCTTGGTGAGGTTGAATCTCTTCTTGGCACCGCTGTGGGTCTTCAGTTTCGGCATAGTTGATTCTCCTTTACGTATTGTTGATGCGCTTACTTTTTGTTCTCAACCTTGGGGGAAAGGAACATGAACATGAACCGCCCCTCCAGCTTGGGGTTCTTTTCCACGTTAGCGACTTCCGCACAGCCCTCCGCGAATTGGACGAGCAGCTGTTCACCGATGTTGGTGTGGGCCATCTCACGGCCGCGGAAGCGGACGGAGACCTTTACCCGGTTGCCCTCCTTCAGGAACTTGCAGGCGCTCTTCATTTTGGTGTTGAGGTCGTTGGTGTCGATGCCGGGAGACATGCGAATCTCTTTGATCTCTACGACCCGCTGGTTCTTACGGTTCTCCTTGTCCTTCTTCATCTGGTCGAAGCGGAATTTGCCGTAGTCCATGATCTTGCAGACGGGGGGATTCGCGGTGGGAGAAATCTTCACCAGATCCAGATCCTGCTCCGCGGCCAGATCCAGGGCCGCTTCGCTGGACATGATCCCAAGCTGCGCCCCGTCGGGCCCGATCACTCGGAGTTCCTTGTCCTGAATTTCTTCGTTGAGTTGATGCGTCACTTTAGCGATGGAAAACACCTCCATAAAATACAACAAAAAGCGGATGCCGACTGCACCCGCACAAACACCCGGAGAGCCCCCGGGAAGAACTGTGTGAACCTCTTAGCCTTAGGCGGGAGGTGAGGCGGCGCAACCGACCTTCTTTGTTTTCGCTCCGCTATTATAGCGGGTGTCAAGGGATTTGTCAAGGGGGAAAAGCAAAAAAATTGAGAGTTGAGAAGGGAGAATTGAGAATTGAACCCCCGAGCGCCGCAAACAACCCGCTCAAAGGGCTGCTGCATTCGGCGGTTTCCTGTGCTATAATGATGCCATCTGTTTCAGAGAGGAGAAACGACAGATGAGAAAGCAATGCCTTTCCCTGCTGCTGGCTGCGGCGTTGACCGTCTGCTGTGCGCTTGGCCTTTCAGCTTGTGAAGACGCCAAGGCTTCCGGACCGTCCCAACGCAGTGAGGCGGAACAAAGCACCAAACCCTCCGGCTTTGCTGACGGGAACGTCCAGCGGGAGTACGTTTTCGTAAACAATCAATTGTTTGTTTATGACGACGATTACCAGGAAACGCTGCCGTCGGATCTGGAGCTGCTTGGCACCGTGCGGCAGTCGGACGGAGCGAAGCTGCCGGACAGCGAGCTGGCCGCGGCCAACGTTTCGGTCGGCGCAAGCGTCTACGGGCCGAAGGATACGTCCGGCGATTACCTCTACGTTCAGATTTCCGATACACGCTACGAGCGCTTCGTTTTGAGCAACTAAACACACGCAAAAACGCTGCCCCGGCGTGGGACAGCGTTTTTTCATCGTTCAAATCGCAATTTGAACGATACCATAATTCTCAATTCTCAACTCTCAATTCTCAATTTTCTGCGGCTCTGCCGCAAACCGCCGTCAGCCCAGATAGCGGGCGCGTTCGCCGCCGATGAATTTCATTCGGGTCCGGGCACAGACCAGCGAGGCTTCCCCGATGCGCTTGACCGAGATCCGCACCGGCACCGCTACGTCCCGCAGGTGCATGCCGATCAGGGTGTCGCCGATGTCCATGCCGG
Organism: Oscillospiraceae bacterium; assembly: GCA_016282135.1. Lineage (GTDB taxonomy): Bacteria > Bacillota > Clostridia > Oscillospirales > Oscillospiraceae > JAFRPC01. The sequence goes on along the minus strand of JAEEKA010000020.1, from coordinate 1,440 downwards.
CGTGGGCGCGGATGTGCTCCACCGCCACGGGATCAGTCAGGCGCTGGAAGGTGACGGTGGCGAAGGAACCGCCGCCGTGGGCCCAGGGGCAGACGTTGACCGGGTCATAGCCGTATTTCTCTGCCGCTGCCCGTTCCAGAATCAGCGCCCGGTTCAGGTGCTCGCAGCACTGGGCCGCCAGAAAAATCCCGTTTTCCTGCAGCGCCGGATAAATCCCTTCAAAAACTGCCTGAGCGGCCTCGGGGCTGGAGCCCTTGCCGATCTGACTGCCCAGAATCTCGCTGGAGGAACAGCCCACCACGAACAGCTCTCCCGGCTTCATGTTTGCTGCCGCCAGCAGCTCCCGCACGGCGGACTCTGCCGCCCGGCGAATTTCATCCAATGGCATAGAACGAACCTTCTTTCAGCCTGCGCTGCGGCTTATTCCGCGAAGATCTTCTTCAGGTGTACGAAAGCGGGCAGGCCGTTTTCCTTGCCCTGCTTGGTCTCGCCCTGAATCAGGGGCAGGCAGTAGTCGATGAAGTCCTGGGTGACGCCGTTGTGCTCGGGGGTAATCCATTCCAGGGGCACCTTCTGCTCCGCGTTGGCCACGTCCGCCAGGTCGAAGAGGACGTATTCGCACTTGTAGCCGTTCTTGCGGTCGCAGCGGAAGCCCACCATCTTGCCGGTGATGCCGGCCAGGGCGGACTCCACGGCGATCTTGCCGGAGTGGAAGCTCTCCTCAATGTCGGTGCCGGAGGCGCAGTGGGAGGCGCAGCGCTGGAGCAGGCTCAACTCGATGCCCCGGACCTTGGCGCCGGTGGCAGCCTTGACCACGGCGGCCAGACGGGCGGCCAGACCGCCCAACTGGGCGTGGCCGAAGCCGTCGGTGCCGGAGGTCTTGGCCTCGGAGACGAAGGAGCCGTCGGCGTAGTGGACGCCCTCGGAGACGGCCACCAGGCAGTTCTTCTTCTCGGCGTAGACCCGCTTCACGTCGGCGATGAACTGGTCCATGTCGAAGTCCACCTCGGGCAGATAGATCAGGTCGGGACCGTCGCCGGAGAGGCCGGCCAGAGCGGCAGCGCCGGTGAGCCAGCCCGCGTGGCGGCCCATGCACTCGATGATGGTGATCATGCCCACGTCGTAGACGTGGCAGTCCCGGCTGACCTCCATGAAGGAGGTGGCGATATACTTGGCGGCGGAGGCGAAGCCGGGGCAGTGGTCGGTGCCGAAGAGGTCGTTGTCGATGGTCTTGGGCACGCCGAAGACCCGGCACTCATAGCCCACCTTGGCGCAGTAGCGGCTGATCTTGTTGCAGGTGTCCATGGAGTCGTTGCCGCCGTTGTAGAAGAAGTAGCGGACGTTGTACTTCTTAAAGATTTCCAGATTCCGCTCGTAGTCGGTGTCGTCCACGTCGGGATCGGCGATCTTGTAGCGGCAGGAGCCCAGGGCGGAGGAGGG
>JAEEKA010000120.1 GCA_016282135.1 Oscillospiraceae bacterium | reverse complement strand
GGTCAGCACGGAGTAGCGGCCGCCCACGTCGGGCGGGATCACGAAGCTCTCCCAGCCCTCCTCCGCGGCCATCTGGCGCAGAGCGCCCTTGGCGGGGTCGGTGGTGACGAAGATGCGCTTGCGGGCCTCGTCGGCGCCGTACCTGCGCTCCAGCATCCACTTCAGGGCGCGGGTGGCGATGGCGGGCTCCGTGGTGGTGCCGGACTTGGAGATGACGTTGATGGAGAAATCCCTGCCCTCCAGCACGGCGCAGAGCTCCTGCCAGGCGCGGGTGGAGAGATTGTTGCCGGCAAAGAGGATCTGGGGATCCTTGCCGCGCAGATTGTGGTTCTGGCCCTTGACCAGCTCGATCGCGGCGCGGGGGCCCAGATAGGAGCCGCCGATGCCGACCACGACGAAGACGCCGGAGTTCTCGCGGATGCGCTTTGCAGCCGCAGCGATGCGGCGCATCTCATCCGTCGCCTCGAAGACCGGCAGGTCCAGCCAGCCCAGATATTCGGCGCCGGCGCCCTTGCGCTCGTTCAGCGTCCGATGGGCGTTGAAGACGTCCTTTTCCAGCACGAGCAGATCGTTGAGGGTGAACTCCCCCCAGATATTGGAAATGTCAACGTTGATCATGGCATGCACCTCGCTCGTTGTGATAATCCTTCGTCTATATCATAACCGATTTTACGCCGGAAAACAATGGGGAATTTGCAGGATGGCGAATAAATTTTTAATTATCTTGACTTCCCGCCTCGTTTTTTGTATAGTATTGATGGATAATGTTAGCCGCAGAGGCGCGGCATCACCCATGGGCCTCTGCGCTTTTGCAGGCTGCGAGGCTTGTGATTTTTCTTTATGGGGGTATCGCCATGATCGATCCTTGCACCTTCCCCGACCAGCGCCGCGCACCCATCTACGAGGCGCTGCAGACCTTCCGCCAGATGCGCGTCGTTCCCTTTGACGTGCCGGGACACAAGCACGGCCGCGGCAATCCGGAAATGACCGCCTTTTTGGGTGAAAAGTGCGTCACCATCGACGTCAACTCCATGAAGCCGCTGGACAATCTCTGCCATCCCGTCTCCGTCATCAAGGAGGCCGAGGATCTGGCCGCCGACGCCTTCGGCGCGGCCCACGCCTTCCTCATGGTGGGCGGCACGACCTCCTCGGTGCAGACCATGGTGCTGGCGACCTGCAAGCGCGGCGACAAGATCATCCTGCCCCGCAACGTCCACCGCTCCGTCATCAACGCCCTGGTCCTCTGCGGCGCGGTGCCGGTCTACGTGAATCCCGAGGTGGACGACCGGCTCGGCATCTCTCTGGGCATGCGGCGGGATCAGGTCTTCAAGGCCATTCGGGAGAATCCCGACGCGGTGGCCGTGCTCGTGAACAACCCCACCTATTACGGCGTCTGCTCCGATCTGAAGTCCATCGTCCGCATGGCCCACGACGCCGGCATGTACTGCCTGGCCGACGAGGCCCACGGCACCCACTTCTACTTCGGCGCGGGCATGCCCACCTCCGCCATGGAGGCGGGAGCGGATATGGCCGCCGTGTCCATGCATAAATCCGGCGGCAGCCTGACCCAGTCCTCCTTCCTGCTCACCGGCCCGGGAATGAATCCCGGCCACGTCCGGCAGATCATCAACCTGACCCAGACCACCTCCGGCTCCTACCTGCTCATGTCCTCTCTGGACATCAGCCGCCGGATGCTGGCTCTCCGCGGCCGGGAAATCTTCGCCAAGGTGACCACCATGGCCGACTACGCCCGGGAGGAGGTCAACGCCATCGGCGGCTACTACGCTTTCGGCAAGGAGCTGGTGAACGGCGACTCCATCTTCGACTTCGACCCCACCAAGCTCTCCATCCACACCCGGGACATCGGCCTGGCGGGCATCGAGGTCTACGACATCCTTCGGGACGAGTACGATATTCAGATCGAGTTCGGCGACATCGGCAACATCCTGGCCTACCTCTCCATCGGCGACCGACCCCAGGAGCTGGAGCGCCTGGTCTCCGCCCTGGCGGAGATCCGCCGCCGCTACCAGCGGGACGGCTCCGGCCTGCTGGACACCGAGTATCTGGACCCGGAGGTCGTGGCTACCCCCCAGGAGGCCTTCTACGCCCCCAAGAAATCCCTGCCCCTGGACGAGACGGAGGGCTGCGTGTGCAGCGAGTTTGTCATGTGCTATCCTCCCGGCATCCCCATCTTGGCCCCCGGCGAGCGCATCACCCGGGACATTCTGGACTATATCAAGTTCGCCAAGGAAAAAGGCTGCTCCATGACCGGCCCGGAGGATCCGGATATTTTGAGGTTGAATGTGCTGGCTTAGGCAATAGTTGAAGAGGCAATAGGCAATAGGAGAACGGGCGATTCAGGCAATAGTTGAATAGGCAATAGGCAATAGGAGAACGGCGGAGGTTTTCATGGAAGATTATCGGGATTTGCTGGTTTGGCAGCGAAGCATGGAGCTTGTGAAGCGGGTTTACATTGTGACAAGGCTTCTTCCGAAGGAGGAACTCTTTGTATTGACCAGTCAGCTTCGCCGTGCGGTCAACTCGATCCCGTCCAATATTGCCGAAGGGTACGGGAGACACTCCCGCAACGACTATCTTCGTTTTTTGAACATTGCCCGAGGTTCAAAAAATGAAGTTGAAACCCAGCTTCATATTTGCCTGATGCTTGACTATTTGAAGCCTGAAGACATTTCGGAAGCACAGGCTGTTTGTACCGAAGTCGGAAAAATGCTGAATTCTCTGATTGCTTCCCTATAAAATGCTTGATATTGTTTAATTTGAAACGGCTTCGGTAAAAGGAGCATTGTTATGAAGAGAGTCTTGTTACTTGTCAGCCTGTTAATGCTTGTTCTGCTGGCGGCTTGCTCTTCAAGCAAGAATGCATGGGGTAGTTTTACTGCAGAGAAAACCGGGAGTTTTGATCAGAAATTCTATGCCCTTCAAAATACTGATGGAAGCAACGTCGTCATCACAGTCTATGAAAAGGGGTCCGATACAGAGGTTTGCTCTTTTTCTCCCGCAAGATCAAGTGATTTTTGGGGAATCTGCTGGGAAAAGGATACCTACAATATTTGGATTCAATCTGGCGATATTGGCGTTCTATGCTACCGATATACCAATGGACAATGGATGCTTGATGAAAGCGCTGTAAAGCCAGCCTATATCAAATCAAAATACGACAAGTAGAACGCCTCAGCGAAAAATATCTGCAATTTGCAACCCGCATTCGCATCCCCTATTGCCTATTGCCTACTGTACTATTGCCTATAACCTGACAATTCGCACCCGGCAGTTCGCGTCCCCTATTGCCTATTGCCTGTTGCCTATTGCCTAAACACCAAGAGGAGATGACTGCCATGGAACTCTGGTTTTCCGAATTTCATGCCCCGGATGTGAAGCATTCTATTCGCATCAACCGGCATTTGTATTCCCATCAGACGGACTATCAGCGCATCGACATCTTTGAGACCCCCGAATACGGGCGGGTGCTGGCCCTGGACGGCAACGTCCAGCTCACCGAGCGGGACGAGTTCATCTACAACGAGATGATCACCCACGTGCCCATGGCCGTCCACCCCGCCATCAAGGACGTGCTGGTCATCGGCGCCGGAGACGGCGGCGTGGTCAAGGAACTGGCCCGCTATGAGCGGATCGAGCGGATCGACCTGGTGGAGATGGACCCCGAGGTCATCAAGGCCTGTCGGGCCTACCTGCCGGAGAACGCCTCCCGTCTGGACGACCGCCGGGTCCACATCTACTACGACAACGCCCTGCGCTTCATCCGCCGCTGCAAGGAGCAGTATGACCTGATTATCGTGGATTCCACGGACCCCTTCGGCCCCTCCGAGGGCTATTTCACCCGGGAGTTCTATGGCATCTGCTACAACGCCCTGCGCGAGGACGGGATTATGGTAAACCAGCAGGGGAGTCCCTTCTATCAGCATGACGCCGAGGCCATGCAGCGCTCCCACCAGCGGATTGTCCACACCTTCCCGATTTCTCGCGTTTACCAGGCCCACATCCCCACCTATGCGGCGGGCTACTGGACCTTCGGCTTCGCCTCCAAGAAGTATCATCCCGTGGACGATCTGGACGCGGAGGGCTGGAACAAGCTGAACCTGCAGACCAAATACTACACCACCCGCCTCCATGTGGGCGCTTTCTGCCTGCCGGCCTTCCTGGAGCGGCTGCTGAAGGAGGTGGAGGGATGAAGCAAAACGTAGAAACCTTCATCGGCTGCGACGCCCCCTTTGCGGAAGCGAAAATCGTCCTCTTCGGCGCGCCCTTCGATTCCACCACCTCCTTCCGGCCCGGCGCCCGCTTCGGCTCCGCCGCCATGCGGCATGAGAGCTTCGGCATTGAGACCTGGAGCCCCTACCAGCAAAAGGAGCTGACGGATTACGCCGTCTTTGACTCCGGCGATCTGGAGCTCTGCTTCGGCTCCGCGGAAATGGCCCTGGCGGACATTGAGGACCGGGCGCGGGAGATCTTGGAGGCCGGGAAGCTTCCCCTGCTGCTGGGGGGCGAGCATCTGGTCACGCTTGGCAGCGTCCGGGCGGTCGCGGAAAAATACCCCGACCTGCATATCATCCACTTCGACGCCCACGCCGACCTGCGGGACGACTACCTGGGGGCGAAGCTCAGCCACGCCTGCGTGATCCGCCGCTGCCACAACATTCTGGGGGACAGACGCATCCACCAGTTCTGCATCCGCAGCGGCGACAAGAGCGAATTTGAATTTGCAAAAGGTCACACGGAGCTGCACCCCTTCTCCTTCGACGGACTGGCCGAATGCTGCGAAAAACTGGCCGCTGCCAAGGTTCCCGTCTATTTCACCATCGACCTCGACTGCCTGGACCCGGCCTGCTTCCCCGGCACCGGCACCCCCGAGGCGGGGGGCGTCAGCTTCCCCCAGCTTCTGGACGCAATTCTGACAGTCGCAAAGACCAATGTTGTGGCCGCCGACGTCAACGAGCTGGCCCCCATGCTGGACCCCAGCGGGGTTTCGACGGCCATGGCCTGCAAGGTTTTGCGGGAGCTGCTGCTGGCCATTTCGAAATGAAACTATGAAACGATTAATGCTTTTGGGCATTCATCGTTTTTCAATTCGCAGAATTGAAAAACACCTCAATCTTTTCATAATCTCATAGTTTTATATTTTAATTTGAATCGGGAGGAACTAAACGTGAGCCGTAGATTTGCAATTTTTATTCGGATCATTGGCATTATCGCCGCTTTGTTGGAATTCTTTTCTCTGTTTTTCCTGGAGGAAGTAAGTTTTTTGACCGTCTTACTGTGCATTGGAGGCGCAGCCTTAACTCTGATTTACTCCTTTGCATACGCTGAAAATATAGACATGACGCTCGACCACAAGGAAACGCTGGAACAATATGCTTCCATGCTGAAAAAGCTCAATGAAACCGTGTTCAACCAGCAGAAGGCTGCCGAGCAGGGAACAGCTCAGGAAACCGAAGCGGCCAGACCTGAATCTGAACCCAAAGACGATACTCCCGCTGTAACACCCACCCCTGTACCGGGTAAGCTCGAGCGTGTAAAATGCCCCCTCTGCGGCGAGGTGCAGAGCACTGGCCGGGCCCGCTGCCAGGACTGCGGCATCCCCTTTGTAACCATTTAAATCGTTTATCGTATAGGAGGTACTTATAATGTACAAAGGCTTTTCAATTTTTGTTCGAATTTTCGGCTGTCTGGTGGCAGGCCTGCAGATCTTCGTCACTCTGACCACGAGAGAACGCTACAATTCCAATATTTGGGACACACTGGTTCCTCTGGGGTCGGCCGCCCTGTGGCTCGCGCTGACT
>JAEEKA010000119.1 GCA_016282135.1 Oscillospiraceae bacterium | reverse complement strand
GTGGAGGCCCCCTTCAAGGTCTTCCAGCACTTCGGCTTCCAGTCCGGCCGGGACGTGGACAAGTTCGCCGACTGCGAGCCTCTGCGCTCCGACAACGGCCTGATCTTCCTGCCCAAATACATCAACGCCTTTATGAGCCTGAAGGTAGAGCAGTACGTGGACCTGGACACCCACGGCATGTTCATCTGCACCGTCACCGAGGCCCGGGTGCTCTCCGACAAGGAGACCATAACCTATACCTACTACCAGGCCAACGTGAAGCCCAAGCCAGAGACGGAAGCCAAGAAGGGCTGGGTCTGCAAGGTCTGCGGCTACGTCTATGAGGGCGAGGAGCTCCCCGACGACTTCGTCTGCCCCCTCTGCAAGCACGGCCCCGCCGACTTTGAGAAGCTGTAAGCAGCACAGAACTGTAGCGTCGGCAATCTGCCGGCAAAACCCAGACGGGGGCGGTTCCTCGCCGCAAGGCAGGGAACCGCCTCCCCTTTCTACGCCCTGTTTGCACTACTGACACAGGCTCCAACGGTGGCTTCGGACGGCGTAGCGAACCCGCACCAGGGTTTCCCGATCCTCGGTGCGGGCTCGGCAGGTGTATTCATAGGCCTCCACCGTCACGTATTTGATCTCCCGGCAGGCCAGGACCTCCAGCACCTGAACCCGGCGGATCTGCTGATCCCGATCCTCAAAGCGGAAGCGCAGAGGCTGGAAGCTGCCGTCGGCATTGCAGACAGAAATCATATCTACCTGGGTGCTGTATTCCATCCAAATCACCTCCCTGCTATATCATATCAAACATTTGTTCGATTGTCAAGAGATTGGTGTTATCTGCCATAATTTACAGATTGTCAACCAAAACAAGATGATTTTGGTTGACAATTATTGCCGTACGATGTAAGATAGAGTCCGAGACCTGATGAAAGGACTGAACAAAAAATGTCCCACAAAAAGCTGACGCGGATGCTGACCGCGGCGATCTTTGCCGCGTTTTTATGTCTTTGCTCCCCCCTGGCGATTCCCCTCTCCGGGCCGATCCCCTTTGCCCTGCAAATCTTCGCCGTGATGCTCTGCGCCGTGACCCTGGATTGGGCCGCCGCCCAGCTTTCCGTGCTGGTCTACCTGGGACTGGGGCTCTTTCTGCCCATCTTCTCCGGGGGCAACACCGGGCTGAGCGCCATCCCCGGCCCCACGGGGGGCTATATCTGGTCCTACCTGCTGATGGTGCCGGTGATTACCCTGTTTCGTCGGATCCCCGTGAAAAATCGGCGGCTGGAAATCCTCCTGGCCTTTGGAGGCTGTCTGGCGGGCATGGCCCTGTGCTACCTCTGCGGAACGGCCCAATTCTCCCTGGTGACAAACAGCGACTTCGCCCATTCTCTTTCCGTGTGCGTGGTACCCTTCGTGGGCTTCGACCTCATCAAGGCCGCCGTGGCCGCCCTCCTGGGCGTGACGCTAAGCTCGGGTTTGAGAAATCTGCAAAAAGGATAGTTGGGTCGGGGCGTCGTGGACGCCGCCCCCTACAAAGCGATTGACAGCACCCCGTTTCCGCGATACAATAGGGTCGGAAACGAGGTGCTTTTGTGATGAAAACCCTGCTGCATATCTGCTGCGCTCCCTGCGCCAATATGTGCATTGACACCCTGCGCCGGGACGGCCAGGAGCTCACCGGCTACTGGTACAACCCCAACATTCACCCCTTTACGGAATACCGGGCCCGCCGGAACTGCCTGCGGGACTATGCCGCCTCCATTGCCCTGCCCCTGGTGGAGCAGGACGACTACGGCCTGCGGCCCTTCGTCCGGGCCGTGGCGGAGGACATCGACGGTCGCTGCGTGAAATGCTACGAAATGCGGCTCTTCGCCGCGGCGGAATATGCCGCGCAAAAGGGCTTTGACAGCTTCACCTCCAGCCTCTTTATCTCCCCCTACCAGAACCACGAGCTGTTAAAAGAGGTGGCGGAGCGGGCCGCAGACACGTATCACATTCGCTTTCAGTATCAGGACTTCCGGCCCCTGTTCCGGCAGGGCCAGGAGCGGGCCCGAGAGCTGGGCTTCTACATTCAAAAATACTGCGGCTGCGTGTTCTCGGAGCAGGAGCGGTATTTGAAGCCGGGAAAAATTATTCGGTAGAGCATGCCGTGGCGCACCGGTTAAATGACGGCCCAAATATGCAAGCCGTGGCGCAGCATATTGGCTGCAGGAACTTATGCAGAGCTGTACGCCGCTGCAGATGATTGGAGGTTTGTGATGGACGAAGAACGACGCCGACAGCTTTATGCAGAGGTACGGGCCTATTTGGACGCGAACTTGGCGAGTCCCGAACCGCCGGTTTTCGCGGCTGCCTCTATGGCGGCGGGAACTTCCCCCAAGGCCAGGCAGTCCAACCGCTTCTTTGGCCGGACTGCCGCCCGGAAGGAGTCCGGCGTACCTATGGCCGGGGCGCTTTTCCCCAATGCTGTGATGGACGAGGCCCGGGACGAGGAAAGCCTGGACCAGCGGCTGCGCTGCCTGGACGAGAGCTTTTCCCAGATGCTCCTGCGGAAGATCGACGAAAAGGGCATGAAGGACGCGGACTGCTACAAGCGGGCCAACGTGGATCGGAAGCTGTTTTCCAAAATCCGCTCCGATCCCAACTACCGCCCCTCCAAGCCCACGGCCATCGCCTTTGCCATCGCCCTGGAGCTGCCATTGGCCGAAACCGCCGAGCTGCTGATGAAAGCGGGCTTTGCCCTCTCCCACAGCAGCAAGTTCGACGTCATCATCGAATACTTCATCACCCGGGGCAACTACGATATTTTTGAGATCAACGAAACCCTGTTTGCCTTCGATCAGAGCCTTCTGGGGCAGTAACGCCTCCCCCATTTTTAATCTGATTTTAATCTTTCCCGCATTTTAGATTAAGAATCCCGCGGTATGATAGGCACGTCCTCAGGCAAGAGGACAGACATCATACAATGAAAAGGGGTACTGACATGGATAATTTTGAAAAGGTTGAAAAGCTGCGCGAGAAGGCCGGCGTCAGCTATGAGGAAGCAAAGACCGCTCTGGAGCAGTGCAATTACGATCTGCTGGACGCCATGATCTATTTGGAAAAGCAGGGCAAGGTTCAGAGCAGAGAGCCCGTTCGCAGTCTCGTTGTAACCGAGCAGCCCAAATCCGCCTTTGAGCAGGCGCAGGAGTCCTATGAGTCCAGCTGCCGCAAGAGCGGCCTGGGCGAAACCCTGGACCGCTTCTTTGCGGGAGCGGGCAAGGTCCTCAAGCGGTCCTGGGAGATCAAGTTCGAAGTGGACAAGCAGGAAAAGCGGGTTCTCTGCGTGCCGCTGCTGATTCTTGTGCTCGGTGTTCTTTTCGCGTTCTGGATCACGCTTCCGCTTCTGATCGTGGGTCTTTTCTGCAACTGTAAATACCACTTTGACGGCGTGGATCAGGTCAGCTTCAACGCCAACGAAGCCATGAACAAGGCGTCCAAGGCCGCCGAGGAAGTCAAGCAGAGCTTCCGCAGCGGAACCTGATGTGAAAAAAGGAAGGGAGCATGAACCATGCAGAGAATTTTGATCGTTGAGGACGAGGAAAAGATTGCCCGTTTCGTGGAGCTGGAGCTGCAGCACGAAGGCTATGCCGCAGAGAAGGCCCAGGACGGCAGAACGGGCCTTGACAAGGCCCTGTCCGAACCCTTTGACCTCATTCTTCTGGACGTGATGCTCCCGCAGTTGAACGGGCTGGAGGTGCTTCGGCGCCTCCGCCAGAAAAAAGCGACCCCGGTGATTCTGCTCACCGCCCGGGACGCCGTTATGGACAAGGTCTCCGGCCTCGACGCGGGCGCAGACGACTACGTTACGAAGCCCTTTGCCATCGAAGAGCTGCTTGCGCGGATTCGGGTCGCGCTGAAAAAGAAGGCCGCCCCCGCCACCGAAACGGAAAAGCTCACGGCCCACGGCGTGGAGCTGGACGTGGATCGGCATGAGGTGACGGTACACGGCGAGCCGGTGGAGCTGACGAACCGGGAGTTTTCCCTGCTTCGTCAGCTGATGCAGAATAAGAACCTGGTTCTCTCCCGGGAGCATCTGCTCCAGGAAATCTGCGGCTACGATTACGTCGGAGAGACCAACGCCATCGACGTCTACGTCCGCTATCTGCGCACCAAGATCGACGACCGCTACGGCATCAAGCTCATCACCACCGTGCGCGGCGTGGGCTACGCGATAAAGGAATAGAAAATTGAAAAAAGACGGTAAAAAATCGGGCTCGATTGCCCGACGGATCAACGGAGGCTTTATCGCCAAGACACTTGGCCGCTATTTCTTCCTGAATCTGATCCTTCTGGTGGGCGCTGCGCTGGTCTATCTCTGCTGGTGCGCGGAGCGGGCCGGAATCCCCGTCGATGGGCTGCTCCACGACGGCGGACTGCTGGTCTCGGGCAAGGGGCTGACGGAGTGGACGCTGACCCTCGTTGCCGGGGACGGGACCTCAGCCAGCTTCGCGGCAGGAACCGCGGTCCGGCTGGTATTCCCCCTGTTCTGCGTCGTATTCGGCTGGGAACTGCTTTCGCTTCTGTCCCAGCTTACTTATACAGGCCACATTCGCCGCAGACTCCGGCCGCTGAACGAGCTTGCCATCAAGGCCGAAATGCTCAGCGGAAGCGATGGCAGCGAGAAGATGGAGCATCTGCGCCAGGCGATTTACAGCGTGTCCGCGGACGCGGCAGAAATTCAGGTCCGGACCGGCGACAAGGACCTGCAGAGCATTGAAATCGCCATCAACAACCTGCTGCAAAAGATGCAGGACTCCCAAAAGCAGCAGACGCGCTTCGTCTCCGACGCCTCCCATGAGCTGCGCACGCCAATCTCGGTGATCCAGGGCTACGTCAATATGCTGGACCGCTGGGGCAAGGACGATCCAGCCGTGCTGGCCGAAGCCATCGAGGCGTTGAAGAACGAATCCACCCACATGAAGGAGCTGGTGGAGCAGCTGCTCTTCCTCGCCCGGGGCGACAGCGGCAGGAATAAGCTCAACCTTGTGCAGCTGGACCTCTGTGACCTCATGCAGGAGGTCTGGGAGGAGTCCGCAATGATCGACGACAAGCATGAATACCGCCTGAAGCTCCCCCAGGAAGGGCGCTTCTGCCTGCGGGGCGACGCCGCGATGATTAAGCAGGCGGTGCGCATCTTCGTGCAGAATGCGGCGAAATATACCCCTGAGGGCGGCGTCATCACCCTAGGCGTACAAGGGGAAAGCGGCCGGGTGAGCTATACCGTGCAGGACGAGGGCATTGGCATGAAGCAGAGCGACGTGGAACACATCTTCGAACGCTTCTACCGCGCTGATGATACCCGCACCTCCTCCACCGGCGGCTCCGGCCTGGGCTTGTCCATCGCCAAATGGATCATTGACGCCCATGCCGGAACGATCGAGGTGATTTCCCGGCTGGACCTGGGCACAAGGTTTACGGTCAGCCTCCCGGCGGCGGAGAACGAATCCGCAGAGGCCTGAGCCGAAGCGGCCCGTGGGATGGCTTCCAAACGAAGCCCCAACATTAAGAAAGACCGGCCAATTGGCCGGTCTTTTTTGGAGCGGATAAAGGGAGTCGAACCCTCCTGTTCAGCTTGGGAAGCTGACGTTCTACCGATGAACTATATCCGCGGGTCTGTTTGTGAAACAGATTATAACAGACAAGCGGGAAAAAAGCAACAGGAAATTTGTCGCCCGGAAAAAAAGTTTCCGCTGCGGCTGCAGGGGCCGATGTATGCATCGGCCCTTTCTGCCGGTTTTTCCCGGAAGCGAGGGCGGATGTGGGCATCCGCCCCTACGATATACGGGGCTGCTGAATTGCCACGTTTTTCATACGCAGTCTTTCCGTTTATCTGCCCCGGCGGTAGAGCCGGGCCAGGCCGCCCTCGGCAGTCTCCCGGAAGGCCTTGGAGATGTTGATGCCGGTCTGGTACATGGTCTTGACCACCATATCGAAGCTGATGGAGCGGGTGTCGTAGAGGAAGTAGGCTAAGTTCAGGGCGTTCATGGCCCGCATGGCGGCCACGGCGTTGCGCTCGATGCAGGGAATCTGCACCAGGCCGCAGATGGGATCGCAGGTCAGGCCCAGGTGGTGCTCCAGGGCGATCTCCGCCGCGTACTCGATCTGGGCCAGGTTCATATTGCAGAGCTCTGACAAAGCGGCCGCCGCCATGGAGCAGGCCGCGCCCACCTCCGCCTGGCAGCCGCACTCGGCGCCGGAGATGGAGGCGTTGTGCTTAATGAGGTTGCCGATCAGCCCGCCTACCGCCAGGGCGTGGAGGATTTTTTCATCGGAATAGCCGTGCTGCTCCTGCATATAGCGCAGCACCGCCGGGACCACGCCGCAGCTGCCGCAGGTGGGAGCCGTGACGATGGTGCCGTTGTCCGCGTTCTCCTCGGAGACGGCGAAGGCGTAGGCGCAGATGATCCGGGTTTCCTTCACCTGGACCAGTTGATTTTTCTCTGCCTGCTCGTAGAGGTACTTGGCCTTCCGCTCCAGGTGCAGGCCTCCGGGGAGAATGCCTTCGGAATGGAGGCCGTCGGCAATGGCCCAGCGCATGGCCTTCCAGACCTGGGCCAGGAAGGACCAGATTTCGGGGCCCTCGGTCATCTCCACGTATTCCCAGAGGCGAATCTTCCGCCACTCGCAGAACTGCTTGATCTCGGCAAAGGAGTTTTCCGGATAGACGTCCTCGTCCTCGCCGCTTGGTCTGCCCTCAATGAGAATGTCGCCGCCGCCCACAGACTGGACCCGCATGGGCGCGGACTCCACGCCGTTTTCCACTGCAAAGAAGTCCAGGGTATTGGGGTGCTTCAGGTCCTCCGGGTCCTCCTTGGCGAAGACGATCTCCGTGGGGGTGGGCTCCAGCACCTCCCGCAGGACCCGGTCGGTGCCGTGGCCCACGCCGGTCTTGGCCAGGGAATCGTAGAGCACCACCCGGAAGGCCTCCGCATCGGGGTGCTCCGCCTTGAAGATTTTGGCCGCCCGCTCCGGTCCCATGGTGTGAGACGAGGACGGGCCCTTTCCGATTTTATAAATATCACGGATCGAACGCATGGAAAGATCCTCCTTGCTTTTGATCGGCAGCAGACAACAGGAAAACGGCCTGCTTTAGCTGTTTGAAAGCCAAAAAATGTACAAATCCCACTTATTTTATTATATCACCCGCGAAACGGAAATCAAGTAGGAAAATGTCCCTTGCCTCATATAATAAGCTATGGTAAAATAGAAACAAAGGAGGGATTTCGATGCGTTTGATTCACTTGGCCGATCTCCACCTGGGCAAAAGCCTCCACCGGGTCTCCCTGCTGGAGGCGGGGGACCAGCCCCACTGGGTAGATTCGTTTTTGCGGCTCTGCGGGGAAGTACAGCCCGACGCGGTGCTGATCGCGGGAGACGTTTACGACCGGGGCGCCCCGGCGGCGGGGGCGGTGGAGCTGCTGAGCCGTCTGCTCACAGGACTGACGGACCGGGGCATTCAGGTGCTTCTGGTCCCCGGCAACCACGACTCCCCCCAGCGGCTGGCCTTTGGCCGGGAGCTGCTGGCCCGGGAGGGCCTGCACATTGCCCCGCCCCTGACGGCCCCGGGGGCTCTGACCCGGGTGACCCTGGCGGACGAATACGGTCCCGTAGACTTCTGGCTGATGCCCTATCTCTTCCCTGCCCTGGCGGCGGAGGCTCTGGAGACGGAGCTCCGGGACTATGACGCCGCCGTTCGGGCGGTACTGGCCGCCCAGCCTGTGGATTTTACCCGGCGGAACGTGCTGGTCGCCCACCAGAACGTGACCGTGGGCGGTGTGGAAGTGGAACGGGGTGGTTCGGAGACCATGGTAGGCGGGGTGGGCCAGGTGGACGCCTCCGCCTTTGACGGCTTCGACTACGTGGCCCTGGGCCACATCCACGCGGGCTACGCCCTGGGCAGGCCCGGCGTCCGCTACGCGGGCAGCCCGCTCTGCTATCACTTCCAGGAGACCCGGCAGGCAGCCAAAGGGCCTCTGTTGGTGGAATTAAAGGAGAAAGGCACGGAGCCGACCATCACCCTGCTGCCCCTGGAGCCCCTGCACCGGATGCGGATGGCGGAGGGCAGCTATGAAGCCCTCCGGGCCGCGGAGGCCGCCCGGCCGGAGGGGAACGAATACGTCAGCCTCAGCCTGACGGATCGGCGGATCACCCCGGAGATTGCCGAGGATCTGCGAAGTCTTCTGGAGGCCAAGGGCAGCCTGCTGCTGGAGCTGAGCTCCGGCTATCAGGCCGAGGCCGGGGAAGCGGGACTTTCCGCCGCCGCTCTGGACGAAATGGGTCTGCCGGAGCTCTTCGCCGCCTTCTACACCCAGCGCCGAAGCGGGGCAGAACCGGACGAGGCCACTCTTGCCCTGCTCCGCAAGGCCGGAGAGCTGGCGGAGCGGGCGGACTTCCGTTTGCCCCCGGAAGATACGGAAATCGGTCAGCTTTTACAGCTGGCATTGCAGGAGGGACAGGCATGAGACCGCTGAAACTGGAAATGACGGCCTTCGGCTCCTACGCCGCCCATACCGTCGTGAACTTTGACCGGCTGGAAAATGGCCTGTATCTGATCTCCGGTGACACCGGTGCCGGAAAGACCACCATCTTCGACGGCATCGTCTTTGCCCTCTACGGCAAGGCCAGCGGCAAGGACCGCACCCCGGAGATGATGCACTGCGACCTGACGGAAAAATCCGTGGCCACAGAGGTAAAGCTGAGCTTCTCTCAGGGGGGCAGAACCTTCACCGTCGCCCGGTCCGTCCGCTTCCCCAAAAAGCGAAAGGGCGACGGCGGCTACGGCGACCCGCTCCTCTCCGCCACTCTCCAGGGCGACGGCCTGGTTCCCGTAGAGGGGGCCACCAAGGTCAGCGCGGCCTGTGAGGAGCTGCTGGGTCTGAACGCGGAACAGTTCCGGAAGATCGTCATGCTGGCCCAGGGGGAATTCCGGGACTTTTTGAAGGCCGACAGCGAAAAGAAAAATGAAATTCTGGGCAAGCTCTTTGACAGCTCCTCCTACGTCTGGTATCAGCGGCTTTTGGAGGGCGCCTGGCGAAAGCTGGAAAACCTGCGGAGCACGGATCGGGAGCAGCTAAAAAACCTGCTGGAGCATCAGCTGATCCTGCCCCCGGAGGAGGACCCCGCCCGCTTCCTGCCCGGCAGTCCGGACCTGGCCGAAAACCTGGAGGCTCTGGCAGCCAAAGGCAAGGCCCGGTGGGACGCTTTGGAGGCGCAGCTTCGGCAGGCGGAGCAGCAGCGGGACAGTCTGCTGGTGCAAAAGACCGAGGGCAAGGCCCTGAACGAAGCCCTGGACCGGCTCCAGGCCGGCAGGGAACGGCTTGCCCATCTGGATGCGCAGGCGGAGGAAATGGCCGCCCGGCAGGCAGCCTGCGACCGGGCGGAGCTGGCCCTGCACCGGGTCATGCCCGCCCTGCGGGAGGCGGAACGCACCGTCCGGGAGCGGGATACCACCCGGAAAGCCCTGGAAAAGCTGGAAAAGCTGGCTGTTGTGAAGGAAGAAGCCCTCCAACACGCCCAGGAGGACCGGAAGGCCGACGAGGCTCTCACTGTCCGGAAGGAGGAAATCGCCGCCCGGCGGGTGGAGCTGGGGAAGCAGTTGGAACTGTTTGCCGCCCTGAAACAAGCCCGGGAAGCCCACGCCAAGGCAGAGGCGGATCGGCAAGTCTGCCTGGATCGGCAGACCGCCGTGACCCGGGAGCTGGAAGCCCTGGAGGCCCGGCGGAAGTCCCTCTCCGAGACCATGGCCGGGATGGAGGACGTGGATCTGCGGGCAGATCAATGCCTGCGGCGGGCTACGGAAGCTGGGAAAATCTACACCGCCCTGGCCGGGATCGGCGGGGTCCAGGAGCAATATCGGAAATTGGAGGACCGGGCCGCCGCCATTGCCGGACAGGAAGAGAGCTTCCGGCAGTTCACGGAATCGGTGCTGGCCGCCAAGGACCGCTATGACGAGCTCTACCGCCGCTTTTTGGCGGGGCAGGCAGGGCTGCTGGCGTCGGAGCTTCGCCGGGATATTCAATCGGCGGGAGCGGGTCACTGTCCCGTCTGCGGGACGGAGTTGAAGCCGGAGGATCTGCCCCGATTGGCGGACTCCGGCCCGGAGATCCCGGCCCAGGAGGCCGTGGACGCCGCCAAGGCCCAGGCGGAGGCTTTGGAGCAGGACCGGCAGAGCAAAAAAGAACTGTTGGACAAGGCCAGAAGTCAGCTTCTCTCCAAGCGGGAGCTGCTGGTGAGCTATACCATGACCCTCCGCCCGGACTGCGAAAGCTGGGAAATCCTTTCTGCTCCCGGCTGGCTGGATCAGGCGGAGGCCGAAGCGAAACAGGCCAGCGCCCAGGCAAAGGCCGCTCTGGACGCCGCCCGGGCCGCCGCGGCGGAGCGGGACAAGCTCCGGGCCGCCCTGCCCGGCACGGACAGGGCTCTGGAAGAAACCCGGGCGGAGGCGGATCGGGTCCGGGCCGCCCTGACAGAGCGGGAAAAGACCCTGAGCGCCGCCAAGCAGAGCGTCGAAGACCTCCGAAGCAGACTGCATTATGAAAACGAGGCGGCTGTGCAGGCAGAGTCCAGAGCCTTGCAGGAAGAAAACGCAAGGGTGTGCAATCTGCTCACCACCCATGAATCCCGGGAAAAGCAGGCCAAGGGAGCCCTGGACATCGTCAACGGCCAGCGCAGTGTGGCTCGGGAGAATCTGGAAGCCCAAACAACCGCTGCAGCCGCCGCGGCAGAGGCCGCCCACGCAGCCCTGGCAGAGACCGGCTTTGCCGATGCCTCCGCCGTGACCGATGCTCTTCTCCCCTGCCGGGGCATGGAGCCGGAGCTCTGGCTGCGTCGGGAGCAGGCCGCCCTGTCAGACTTTGCCCACGACCGCAAGGCCACGGCAGAGGCGGTGCGGGAGCTGACAGAGCAGACCGCCGGCCGGGAACGGGCAGAGCTGGACACGCTGGATCAAACCTTTGGAGAATCAGAAGCCGCCTGTCAGGCCCTCCGGCAGCAGAGCCGGAGCCTGGGGCAATGGCTGGAAAGCACAGTCCGGGTCCGGGATCAGGCCAAAGAGCGCTTGAGGGCTCTGGCCGCCACAGACGCCGCCTGGGCCCGGCTGGAAACGCTGGGCACCCTGGCCGTGGGGACTACAGCGCAGGGCGGCAAGCTGAGCTTTGAGCGCTACGTCATGGGCGCGGTGTTCCGGGACATCCTGGAAATGGCAAACCGCCGCCTGGATCGGATCAGCGGCGGCCGCTACCAGCTGGAACACAAAACCGAGACCGACCGGGCCAGCGCCAAGGCCGGGCTGGAAATCGAGGTGCTGGATCTGAGCACCGGCAAGCGCCGGCCCTCCGCCAGTCTCTCCGGCGGCGAGGCCTTCTACACCTCTCTGGCCTTGGCCCTGGGCCTGTCGGACGTAGTCCAGAGCCATGCGGGGGGGATAAAGCTGGAAGCCCTGTTTATCGACGAGGGCTTCGGCAGCCTGGACGACGACATGCTGGACAACGCCCTGGCCGTGCTGAACGATCTGACCCAGGGGGATCGGCTGGTGGGAATCATCTCCCACGTGGACAAGCTCAGCGCCAGCATTCCCCAGAAGATCGTGGTGAAAAATGGGCCCCAGGGCAGCAGCCTGCGGGTGATGGTATAGTGGCAGAGGCCGGCGTCCCCGCCGGCCCGCAGGCATCCGAACCAGAAAAGATCGGGGCGTTGAGACGCCGCCCCCTACAGCTCTCCCCGCCTGTCATTCTGATCGCCCTAAAGGACTTGCTTCGCGGCGCAGCGAAGAATCCGCGTGTCCCGCCCCTTGGTATCTCCACCCAGTGTAGGTAAGCGGACGGCACAAAAGAGACGTCCCTACGCCCGTTGCCGTGGCGCACACTGTGCGCCGCTGCCCGGGCCGGGTCGCTGCGGGGCCTACTCCTCCGTCTGCACCGCCCGGGCCAGGGCGTGCAAAGACAGCTCCCCCGCCAGCTTGAACAGGGCGTTGGCCAGCACCGTTTCCACGGGGCGATCGGCAGCCTCCGCCACCCGGGCGTAAAACTCCGCAGTGATATCGTCAAGTACAATTGTGACTGGAACCATATCGGCCTCCCTCCAAGAGGGTTTGTTGGAAAGAACGATCGGGACCCGCTTTGCGGGCCCCGATTTATCCTATGCCGGGGCTTGACAGATGTGATATAATATAGGACACATAATAAGCCGCTGAAAGGAAGACACAGAAATGGCAAACGATAAAAAAATGGAAAAGAAAGTAGAACAGATCACCGACATGGAGGTGGATTTCGCCCAGTGGTTCACCGACGTGTGTACCAAGGCCCAGCTCATTGACTACTCCTCCGTCAAGGGTCTGTTCATCTACCGTCCCTACGGCTACGCCATCTGGGAGAACATTCAGCACGTTCTGGACGCGGAGTTCAAAAAGAACGGCGTGGAAAACGTCTATATGCCCATGCTGATTCCCGAGTCCCTGCTGCAAAAGGAAAAGGATCACGTGGAGGGCTTCGCTCCCGAGTGCGCCTGGGTCACCCTGGGCGGCAACGATAAGCTGGAGGAAAAGCTCTGCATCCGGCCCACCTCCGAGACCCTGTTCTGCGAGCACTACAAGAACGTCATTCAATCCCACCGGGACCTGCCCAAGCTCTATAACCAGTGGTGCTCCGTGCTCCGCTGGGAGAAGACCTCCCGGCCCTTCCTGCGCCACCGGGAATTCCTGTGGCAGGAGGGTCACACCATGCACGCCACCGCCGAGGAGGCCCAGGAGTTCACCATCCGCATGCTGAACGTCTACGCCGACTTCTGCGAGAACGTGCTGGCTATGCCCGTCACCCGGGGCCGCAAGACCGAGAAGGAGAAGTTCAACGGCGCGGAGGCCACCTACACCATCGAGTGCATGATGCACGACCGCAAGGCCCTCCAGGCGGGCACCTCCCACTTCTTCGGCGACGGCTTCGCCAAGGCCTTCGACATCACCTTCACCTCCAAGGATAACCAGCGGGTCAACCCCTTCCAGACCTCCTGGGGCGTGTCCACCCGGCTCATCGGCGGCATCATCATGACCCACGGCGACAACAACGGTCTGGTTCTGCCCCCGAAGATCGCCCCCATCCAGGTCATCGTGGTTCCCGTGGCCCAGCATAAGCCCGGCGTCATTGAGGGCGCAACAGCTCTGATGGATCGGCTGCTGGCAGCAGGCGTCCGGGCCAGGATCGACGTCTCCGACAACTCCCTGGGCTGGAAGTGTGCCGAGTACGAGATGAAGGGCGTGCCCCTGCGTCTGGAAATGGGCCCCCGGGACATGGAGAACAACCAGTGCGTCCTGGTCCGCCGGGACAACAGCGAGAAGGTCATGGTCTCCGTGGACGAGCTGGAGGCCAAGGTTTCCGAGCTGCTGCAGGCCGTCCATGACGGACTCTTTGCCCGGGCCAAGAAGAACCTGGAGGAGCACATCTACGAGGCTCACTCCCTGGCTGAGGCCAAAGCCCTCCAGGAGGAGCACGGCGGCTTCATCAAGACCATGTGGTGCGGCGACGAGGCCTGCGAAATCAAGATGAAGGAAGAGGCCGGTATGTCCTCCCGCTGCATGCCCTTTGCCCAGGAACACCTTGACGACGTTTGCCCCGTCTGCGGCCGGAAGGCTGTGACCTCCATCCTCTGGGGCGTGGCCTATTGATGCGTGGAGGGAACAGCGGCAATGTCTGACAATCGCTTCATCAAAAAGATGATCACCAGCTTCAAGCAGGATCAGGGCGTTCTGGAATACTACCACAAGTACGGCTGGAAAACCTTTGCCCGGGACCTCATCCATGACCTGGTGGGCAGCTTCCTCTTTGCCATGGGCGTGGTGTACTTTGCAGATCATGCCCCCTTTGTCCCCGGCGGCATCACCGGTATGGCCATGATCATCCACCACTTCACAGAGGAAAACCTGCCCGGTCTTGGCATCGGTGCCATCATCAACTGCATCAACATTCCTATTGCACTATTCTGCTTCCTGTTCTTGGGGCGGGTGTTCTTCTTCAAGTCCGTGAAGAGCTTGATTATCTCAAACATTTTCATTGACTTCCTGATCCCCCACTTAGGCTTCTATCCCCAGGCGCAAACCAATCCTCTGCTGACCGCCCTCTTCGGCGGCGCCCTCTACGGTATCGGCCTGGCGCTGATCTACATTCCCGGCTCCTCCACCGGCGGCTCGGACTTCGTCATCATGAGCATCCGAAAGCTGCGGCCCCATCTGTCCATCGGCACCATCTCCATTCTGGTGGACGGCTCGGTGATTCTGCTTGGCGGCCTTGTCTTCAAGGGCGACGGCTCCTACAACATCGACGCCGTGCTCTACGGCATTCTCTTCACTTTCGTCTCCACCACCATGATCGACAAGCTGATGTACGGCTCCGGTTCCCGCCGGATGCTTCAGGTGGTCAGCGACAAGGCCCAGGACATCTCCAAGCAGATCATGCAGGAAATAAACCGCGGGGCGACCCTGCTGGACGTGAAGGGCGCCTACACCGGCCAGACCCACCAGATGCTGATGGTGGTCTGCTCCAAGGTGGAAATCACCCACGCCCGCCGGATCATCAACAGCGTAGACCCGAAGGCGATCGTCCTGCTCTCCACCGTGGACGAAGCCTACGGCAAGGGCTTCCTGGACCCGGACTCCAACTGATTGCAACAGGGACGGCCCCCAAAACGAGGGCCGTCCCTGCTTCGGAGGCGATGAAAATGTTTCATACCAAAGTTACTGTTGGAACCAGCGAGATCTACATAAAACCCCCGGTGCCCCCGATTAGTTTTTCACTTTCCCTCTGCTTTGGCGTTTTCTTTGGTTTTTTGGTTCACCGGTCTCTGCATGGCGGTGTTTTCTTTGCTGATATTGCCACGGCAACGTTATTTTGCTGTTTATGGATTGCAAGCTACTTTCTTGCCTTATCATTTAGGTACAAAAAGAGACGCGATGATTTTGTCATCTACGCCTCCGGCGTCGCTTGCGTCAGCAAAAAAGGCAAAGTCACTTTTTCATTGACTTGGGACGAAATCCAGGATTTCGGCTTTTCTTATGGCGGCGGCATCGGCATCAGCCAGTACTATTCTCTGTATTTTTCCGATTTCGTTTGCACAAAGTCGAACCGGGAAAAAGTTAAAAAGTCCAAGGGACGCTGCGCTTTCATCACGTTTGACGAACGAGCTTATTTGCTCAGCGGGCCAGAAATTCTGGCCTTCTGCAAACAATTCACCGACATCAAACCATTCACCGCCGACCCGCGGAACCATTAACGCCAACAGAAAACCAGGACGATTTCCGCCACCGGAAGCCGTCCTGGTATTTTTTTACAAAGCACCACACTTGTAACTTGTCAAACGTTCAGAGTGTCGGGGACGCCGCCCCCTTCGGGCGCAACATTCGAAACCTGACGTAGGGGCAAGCATCGCTTGTCCGGCATTCGTTCCGAATGCAATTTGCCGGAGGCAAATCCACCCCGCTTCCGACATTGACAGCGGCTGGATTGCCCTGCCGGGCAATTGTTTGCTTCGCAAACGCGGACGAGCACTGCTCGTCCCTACGGTGTAAACTTTTTGCGGTTACGCTGACTACAGAAAAGTGCAAATTGTCACTTGCAACCTGTCAATTGTCAATTGAAATCACCGTTCGTAATCGAACTCAAAATCATAAATCGAAACCGTGTCCCCGTCCTGGATGCCCATTTCCTCCAGCTTTTCGAACAGGCCGGACTTGCGGAGCTGCCGGTCAAAATACATCCTGCTTTCGTAGTCCGCGAAGTTGATGTCGTTGATAAGCTGGGCAAGCCAGGGACCGGAGACGTCCCAGGTATCGTCAAAGTGCTGGATACTCAGCTCCCCGGAGTCGCCCGCCTCGGCCAGAGGCTTCACATAGTCGGCTTCGTAGATGGTGACGGGCGGCAGGTCCCGAAGCTTGTTGGCAACAGTGCGCATAAGCTGCTTCGTACCCTGGGTGGTACCGGCGGAAATCTCATAGAGCTCAAGCCCCTGCGCCTCCACATGGGCGCGGAGCCGCTTCAGGTTGTCGCTGTCCGGGGCCAGCAGATCCAGCTTGTTGGCGGCCACAATCATGGGCCGGGATGCCAGCTCGGGGGAATACTCCGCCAGTTCCCGATTGATCTTTTCAAAATCCTCCACCGGGTCCCGGTCCTCGGAGCCGGACACGTCCACGATGTGAACGATCAGGCGGCAGCGGTCGATGTGCCGCAGGAAATCGTGGCCCAGGCCGGCCCCCTCGGCAGCGCCCTCGATGATGCCGGGGATGTCCGCCATGACGAAGGACACACCTTCTTCCACATAGATCACGCCCAGATTGGGGTAGAGGGTGGTAAAGTGGTAGTTGGCGATCTTGGGATGGGCGTTGGAGGTGACGGAAAGCAGGGTGGATTTGCCCACGTTAGGGAAGCCCACCAGGCCCACGTCCGCCAGCAGCTTCAGCTCCAGCACCACCTCATGCTCCTCTCCGGGCAGACCCGCCTTGGCAAAGCGGGGCACCTGCCGGGTGGGGGTGGCAAAGTGCTTGTTGCCCCAGCCGCCCCGGCCGCCCTTGCAAAGGACAAATTCATCCAGGTCGGACATATCCTGAATCACGGCTCCGGTCTCGGCGTCCTTAATGACAGTGCCCCGGGGGACCTTGATGATCAGGTTTTCTCCCCGTTTGCCCATCCGGCGGCCGCCCTCGCCGGGCATGCCCGCGGGGGCCTGGTACTTGCGCTTGTAGCGGAAATCCATGAGCGTAGACATATTGTCGTCCACCTTCACGATGATGGAGCCGCCCTGGCCTCCGTCGCCGCCGTCCGGCCCGCCGGCCGCCACGTACTTCTCCCGGTGGAAGGCCACCGCTCCGTTGCCGCCGTTGCCGGCCTTGACGTATATCTTAACTTTATCTACAAACACCTGTGTTTTCCTCCGTTCCACAGACGGGCAAAGCCGCGTCACTAAATTTCATTCCTGCGTAGGGCGGGCTGACCTCAGCCCGCCGGGACAGGCTCCGTTATCCATGAAATTCGGATCGGCGGCCAGGGAGCTGGCCGCCCTACGCATCATCGGAACCTTGCCTGCGGAAAAAAACGACCGGAACACTTGCTATGTTCCGGTCGTCTGTGATCTTACTGCTCTGCGTAGACGGAGCACATCTTGCGATCCTTGCCCATACGCTCGAACTTGACCTTACCGTCAATCAGAGCAAACAGGGTGTCGTCGCTGCCGATCCCGACGTTGTGACCGGGATGGATGTGGGTGCCTCTCTGGCGAACCAGAATGTTGCCGGCCAGCACGAACTGACCGTCAGCCCGCTTCACGCCAAGCCGCTTGGACTCGGAATCACGGCCGTTCTTGGTGGAGCCGCCGCCCTTCTTGTGAGCGAAGAACTGGAAACCGATTTTCAGCATGTATTACACCTCCATAACTTCGATATAATCAGGATAGTCGTCCCTGAGGGCGCTGAGGGTCAGCATCATTCCGGTCAAAACGGCCTGAACGGCTTCCTCATTTTCGCACCTGACAGGGAGGGTCAAGGTGACTTCGGCCTTGCCGTCGTCCACCTTGGTTTTTGCCGCTTCGCCCAACACATCACGGATGGTGGCGTCGGCAAAGGTGACAGCCGCGGATACCGCCGCGCAGACCACGTCCGCGCCGGCCTCGGCATATCCGCTGTGGCCGGAGACGGAGAACCCTGTGATCCTCCCCTCCTGATCGAAAAATCTCGCCTCAACCATGAGATTACGCGTGGATCTTTTCGATCTTGACCTTGGTATAAGGCTGTCTGTGGCCGCGGAGGGACTTGCTGTCCTTCTTGGGACGATACTTGAAGACGGTAACCTTCTTGGCCTTGCCGTTCTTCAGAACCTTGGCCTCGACGGAAGCGCCTTTGACCACGGGAGCACCGAACTTGGAGTTCTCGCCGTCCACAATAGCCAGCACCTGATCGAAGGTAACGGTGTCATCAGCATTCACGTTCAGCTTCTCGATGAAGAGCTCGTCGCCCTCGCTGACGTTGTACTGCTTGCCACCGGTAACAATAATCGCCTGCATTCTGTTCTCTACCTTTCTGTAGTCTCGCTCTGGGGGTGACAGGGCACACCTGTGCTTCATACCCTTTCAATGCGGCCCATACAATATAGCACAGGTCTCGTCAAAAGTCAAAGGTTTTTTGTTGATTTTTTAAAAAAATCCTGTGTTCATAATTCGTTCAAAATTATCAAGTATAATGACTCTTGGTATTTGCGAAAGAGTCAACCGGACGGAGGGCGATACCATGGGCAAACGAGCGGCGGATCTGGCCTATCGGGCCATCAAAGGAACCATCCGTTTTTTCTATCCGAAATACAGTTGTCAGGGCACGGAACACATTCCCCGTGAGCCGGTGATTATCGTGGGCAACCACAGCCAGGCCCATGGGCCTCTGGCAGGGGAATTATACATGCCGGTGCCCCGGAAGACCTGGTGCGCCTCCCAGATGATGGAGCGCAAGGAAGTGGCGGCCTACGCCTATCAGGATTTCTGGGCGCAGAACCCCAAATGGACCCTCTGGTTCTACAAGGGGCTCTCCCACGCCATCGTCCCCCTGTCGGTTCTGCTGTTCAACCACGCGGAGACTATCCCCGTCTACCGGGATACCAGGATCCTCTCCACCTTCCGCACCACCGTTCAGACCCTGGAGGCCGGCACCAGCGTGCTGATCTTCCCGG
The DNA here is from genome assembly GCA_016282135.1 of Oscillospiraceae bacterium. Lineage (GTDB taxonomy): Bacteria > Bacillota > Clostridia > Oscillospirales > Oscillospiraceae > JAFRPC01. The sequence goes on along the minus strand of JAEEKA010000119.1, from coordinate 21,032 downwards.
AGAAAAACGGAAGCCACAACAATATCCTCTATGAGTTCCAGGATCGCTTCATCGACGTGGCAAAGCTCTGGTACAAGCGAACGGGCAAGGCTCTTTCCTTTGTTCCCCTCTACGTCTGTCCCGCCCGGAAGACCCTGTACTTCGGTCAGGCCGTAAGCTTTGACCCGACGGCTCCCATGGACGCCGAGCGGACCCGGATCCGCGACACGCTGATGGATCGTATCCGGGCCATGGCCGAGGCCCTGCCCCGGCACCGAGTTGTCCCCTATCGGCCTCAGCCCAAGAAAAACTGGCCCTACAACCGGCCCAAGGAGGCAAGCGCGCCGTGAAACAACCCGTTGTGGATTACCGGAAGCTGCGCCTATCCAACGTCACAAGCCCCGAATATCGGCACGTGCTGCTGCTGGGCGGCTGGATCGTCTATTTCGCCCTCTATTTTATCACGGAAAACCTGATCCCCTTTGAACGCTGCCACGTGGTTCACTGCGCTCTGGACGACATGATCCCCTTCTGCGAGGTCTTTGTAGTTCCCTATCTGCTCTGGTTCTGTCTGGTGGCAGGCTCTCTGCTCTATCTCTTCCTCTACGACGTCCCCAATTTCCGGCGGCTGTCTATCTACATTATGATTACTCAGGCCGGGGCAATGCTTGTTTACATCATCTGGCCAAGCATCCAGCTTCTGCGGCCTGATACCATGCCCCGGGACAATCTCTTCACCTGGATTTTGGCCTTCGTCTACCGCTTCGATACCCCGACCGGGGTTTTGCCCTCCCTCCACGCGGCCTACTCCATTGCCATTTTGTCGGTGTTTCTGCACCGGAAGGAAACTGCTCTGTGGTGGAGGCTCCTGCTCCCCTGCCTGGTGATTCTGATCATCGCGGCCACCTTCCTGGCCAAGCAGCATTCGGTGTTGGACGCCCTGGCGGCCATTCCTCTGTGCCTGATCGGCGAATGTCTGCTTTACTGGGTAAAACTTCTGAAATGACCGCGTACGCTCACAAAAGGCTCCCTCCTGGAGGACAGCGCTTCGCTGTCTCCAAGAGGGAGCCTTTTCCTTGTCCCCGGGCGGCCGTTCTTCAGCCATCCCATGGGCCGGGCGCATCGGCCGCTGTATTAGTCAACCGGAACCCTGGCTTTTTCGCCGACATAGACAGAGCGTCCAAATTGTGTTCCGGACATAACCCTCGCGTTGGGGATGCCGACCGGCGCATTTTCATTCGTGAGCCAAATATAATCTCCCTTTTTCAGAACAACCGTAGTACTTGAACCGGCGACCTGAACTATCGAGTCCCGTGTTATTCTGTAGCAATTGCTTTTCCTGCACAGGAACCAGTTCCTGACATATCCCGTCCTTCCTCCGTAGCTTACACGAGACCAACGATTGTCTTCCGGGCCGGCGGGAGTCTGGCCGGTCCCCGCCCCAAGAATCTTCAACTGAGTTCCCGCGGGAATCGTGGTCAGCAGGGCCGAGCTGGTACTCGGTTCCTGCATAAAGGGGGCTTGGCGGCAAACGATCCAGAAAACCAGCGCCTTGTCCTCTTCCTCCTCGCGGTCTTCCATGGCTCCCTCCGCGATTGCCATGGGGATCATTTGGAACAGCATGACAGCCGCAATCAGCAGGAGGAGCGCTCTCTTCATCAATTTTTTCATCATCATACATTCCTCTTCGTCATTTTTTGCGGATTCCATACAGGCCTCTTTTCTGCCGCACGAGACAGCATATTGGGCCGTAGACCCGCCACCCAACACATCATACCATTGATTTGAGAGCGTGTCAACCGGTGTTTCTAGAAATTCACAAGTTATTTTTCTGGAAGCACTATAATCGGTTTTATGTAAATTAATGTTTTTTTATTCATTAATTGTATTTCTTCGAACCACCCCTTCTTTTGCAGAATCCAAATCAGGTCGCGCTTTGCTTTCTTAACGCACAGAGCATTTCCGCATCCCGTTGAGTCAAAGCGGTTTGGCCGAGCCGACGATAGAGCTTTGCTCTGTCCTCATAAGCGTCTTCGTGGTTCGGATCCAGCTCGACCGCCTTCGCAAACTGCTCCAGCGCAAGCTGATCGTCCCCCGGCTCAGCATGTTCCAATTGCTCGCTGCGCGCCGTGAATTGAATCGCGCTCTATGCCCCGCAGGGCAAATCATGTGCGTCAGCACAGTTCATGCGTCCATGCAATTCATACGCCGCCGGGCGCAATTCATTGGGGCGCACACTGTGCGCCCCCCTACCGGGCGTGCTGCTCAAACCAGTCCGTGATCTCCTGCAGGCGGCGCTGGCGGTGCTTGGGCTTGCCGGAGCGGGAGAGCTCGTGATTCTCTCCGTGGAAGAGGCAGAGCCGGGCCTCCACGCCGATATCCACCAGGGCGGCGTACATCTGGAGCCCCTCCGACATGGGGCAGCGGTAGTCCTCGTCGGAGTGAATGAACAGGGTGGGCGTGGTGACGTTCCCCGCATATTTCAGGGGAGACTGGGCCCAGAGCTTTTCGGGGTTCTCGTAGAGATCCCCATCGGTCTGGTCGGCGGCAAAATAGAAGCCGATGTCCGAAATGCCGTAGAAGCTCAGCCAATTGGAAATGGACCGCTGGGAGGCGGCGCAGCAGAACCGATCCGTGTGGCCGATGATCCAGTTGGTCATGAAGCCGCCGTAGCTGCCGCCGGTCTCACAGAGCCGCTCCCGGTCAATCTGGGGGTAGCGCGCCAGCACGGCGTCGGTGAAGTCCATCAGGTTGGCGAAATCCGTGTCGCCGTAGTGACCCCGAATGTCCATGAAGGCGTTATCCCGGCCGTCGCTGCCCTTGGGATTGCAGAAGAAGACGAAATACCCCATGTTGGCCCAGAGCTGCATCTCATGGTAGAAGACCGGGCCGTAGACGGTCTTGGGGCCGCCGTGGACGTCCAGGATGCCTGGGTATTTTTTGGCGGGGTCGAAATCCTTGGGCTTCAGGATCCAGCCGCCAATCTCCAGCCCCCGGCTCTGCACCGTGATGGGCTCGGGTACGGCCACGTAGCGGTCCTTCAGGGCCTCGTCGTTGAAGGCGGAAAGCTTGGTCAGCCCGACCGCTCCGCCCAGGTCAGCGGCGTAGAGCTCCTGGAGCCGCATCTCATAGAGACCCACGCAGAGCAGCTTGCCGTTTGCCACGTCAAAGCAGTCCATGGCGCCCTCGCCGGTATAGACGGGCAGGTCCTCGCCGTCCGGCTTCAGCAGATAGAGGGCGGAGCTGCCCTCCCGGGTGGTCAGGTGATAGAGTCCCTCCGGAGTCCCCACGGCCTGGCGGCCGCCGCCCAGGCGGCAGTCGGAGCCCACGGAGCTGTACATGCTGTATTCCTCCTGCCGCAGGACCTCTATGGAGCCGTCCACAGGATCCAGGGTGTAGACCCAGGCGTTTTCGTTGAGACCGTGGCGGGCGCCCTCGGAGGCCGTCAGCAGCACCTTGCCGCCGGCGTATTCCATGCCGCCCAGCATCAAAGACCAGTTGTCCACGGGCTCCCGGACCTCTCCGGTACGGAAGTTCACCGTCCGCAGGCAGAAGCCGGTGATAGGACGCTTGATCTGCCAGGGGATGTAGGCCAGCAGGATCAAATCCCCGGCCACGGTCTGGGAGATCAAATCCTCCGGGGAGCGCAGCAGGGGGACGATCTTCATAGGCTCCCGGTCCACCAGGAAGGCCAGGGTCCGTCTGCCGTTGGTGACGCCTTGTCCGTTGAACCAGAAGGGCAGCTCGGTGAAGACCTCGTAGTCCTTCTCCTCTTCCTTCTTCTTCCTGGCCTTGGTTTTCTCCTCCTCAGAGGCCTCGTAGAGCAGGGGCTGGGTCTTGTCCACCTCGGCGATGACCAGGAAGAGGCCATCGTCCAGCATGCGGATGGATTGGGCGGCAAAGGGCAGCGTCATGTAGGGAATCGCCTCGCCGCCGTCCACGTCCAGCAGGTAGTAAGCCGTAAATTCTTCCTTGGCCTCAGCCCGCTTTTTCTCCTTGGCGGAGCGGACGGCGGGAAAGATCAGCCGGTGGTTGTCGATCCAGAGGAAGCTGCCCTCCTTTCCCAGGTCCGTGAGCTGGCGCAGACCGCCCTTCTCGTAGAGCCACAGCCGCCGCTCGTAGCAGTTTTCTTCCTCGTTGGAGTTTGCGACTACGAAGGCCGCCCGGGAGCCGTCCGGGCAGAATCGAACCCCAGAGAGAAACTTGTATTGCAAAAGGTCTTGTTGCTTAATCGGTTCCATCTGTACTCCTTTCCGTGAGCGGGTGGGTAATCGGAACACCACCTCATCCGTCATCGGGCTTCCGTGAGACGCCCGACGCCGCGCTTTTCGGGAATTGAGCTTGATCGGAGTGCTTCAAATTTCGATTTGAAATAACGTCCAATTCTCAATTCTCACTTTTCAATTCTCAATTGTTGACGTACCCAACCAGCACCTTCAAGGTATTCTCCACCCCGTCCTTGTGGCTGCGCTCGTAGCCGTGGGAGGCATAGACGCCGGGGCCGATGAGGCCGTGGCGGAGATCCCAGCCGGCAGAGAGAGTGGCCTCCACGTCGGAGCCGTAGTGCGGATAGATATCCACGGCATAGTCGGCTTCCTGGGCCTTGGCCGCGGCAATCAGCTTCTTGACCACCTCGTAGCTGTAGGGGCCGCCGCTGTCCTTGGCGCAGATGGAAACCTGACGCTCGGTGCACTGCAGGCCGTCGCCCACGCAGCCCATGTCCACGGAAATGGCCTCGGTAATGCCCGCGGGAACGGAGCCCGCGCAGCCGTGGCCCACCTCTTCGTAGACGGTGAAGTACAGCCAGATCCGCCGCCGGGGGGTGACGCCGCTGTCCTTGAGGTACTTGGCAAGGCCGATCAGAATTCCGGCGGAGAGCTTGTCGTCCAGGAAGCGGCTCTTGATGTAGCCCTTCTCCGTGACGGTGGTACGGGGGTTGAAACAGACAATATCTCCAACGCCGATGCCCAGCGCCTTGACCTCGTCGGCGGAGGAGACGGTCTCGTCCAGAACCACCTCGCAGTTGTCATAGTCGGGAATGGTCTTGCGCAGATCCCCGTTGACGTGGGTGGAGGCGTTGCAGAGCTGGAAGGTACCCTCATAGACCCCGTCAAATTTGGTGACCACCTTGCAGTTCTCAGTGTTCACCATAACGGTGGGCAGGCCGCCCAAGGGGAGGACACGAAGCCGGCCGGAGCCCTTGACCTCGGCCACCATGGCCCCCAGGGTGTCGCAGTGGGCAGCCAGCAGCAGGCCGTCGTTTTCGTCCCTGCCGCCCAAGTCCACCAGAACACCGCCCTTGACGGTGTGGACGGGCGCGTAGCCCATATCCCGGAAGGTCTTCATCAGGTGCTCCTCCGCGGCGGAGGTGTAGCCCGTGGGGCTGTCGATGGCCAGCAGACCGCAGGCCTGCTCCACGGCGTAATCGGTATAGAACTTGAAATCTTGCATAGAAAATCTCCTTTACGGCTTGATGTCCCCACTATACCACAAATCCGGACAAATAACAACAAAAATCGCTATCTCGGCAGAACATACAAAAACAGGAAAATCGATTTGTAAAAAAAATAAAATGGAAACCGTTGCAATCCCCGGAAAATACGGTATAATAGAAATGGAAAACTATACACTTCTATCCGCGAGCAGACAAACGCGCACGCAGAGTAAGGAGGGATATATATGAACGAGCAAATCCAAAAGATGGTGGAATCCTTCCACCGGGGCGATAACATCCGGGCCTTCGACCTGCTTGGCTGCCACCGGGAAACCCGGGACGGCGTGGAGGGCTGGGTCTTCCGGGTCTGGGCTCCCAACGCCCGGTACGTCAGCGTCATCGGAGATTTCAACTTCTGGAACAAGGGCGATCTGCCCATGGAAAAAATCTCCCAAGGGGTCTGGGAGGTCTTCTCCAAGTGGGCCCGGGAGGGCTGCACCTACAAGTACTTCGTGGTGGGCGCCGACGGCCGGGAGGTGGACAAAACCGACCCCTATGGCTTCTACACCACCTACCGTCCCGACAACTGCTCCATTATCTGCGACCTGAGCCGGCACCAGTGGCACGACGGCCTCTACCTGGCCAACCAGAAGCGCCGGAACGTACTCAAGCGGCCCCTGAACATCTACGAGATGCACTTCGGCTCCTGGCGGCGCAAGGAAAACAACGTCCCCTACGGCTACGCCGAGGTGGCCGATCAACTGATCTCCTATTTGCAGGAAATGGGCTACACCCACGTGGAGCTCATGCCCATCACCGAATATCCCTACGACCCCTCCTGGGGTTATCAGGTCACTGGCTACTTTGCCCCCACCTCCCGGTACGGAGAGCCCGCTTTGCTGATGGAACTCATCGACAAGCTTCACCAGGCGGGCATCGGTGTGATTCTGGACTGGGTCCCCGCTCATTTCCCCAAGGACCAGAGCGGCCTGTTTGAGTTTGACGGCACCTGCTGCTATGAGCTGTCCGACCCCATGATGAACGAGCATCCCGATTGGACCACCCGCATCTACGATTACGGCAAGCCGGAGGTCATTTCCTTCCTGATCTCCAGCGCCGTTTTCTGGCTGGAAAAATACCACGTCGACGGCATCCGGGTGGACGCCGTGGCCTCCATGCTGTATCTGGACTACAACCGGCCCAACTACCGGCCCAACAAGTTCGGCGGCAAGGAAAATCTGGAGGCCATCGCCTTCCTGCAAAAGCTCAACGAGGCCGCCTTCTCCGTGAAGCACCAGCCCATCATGGTGGCGGAGGAATCCACCGCCTTCCCCCTCATCACCCGTCCCACCTCCGACGGCGGCCTGGGCTTCCTCTTCAAGTGGAACATGGGCTGGATGAACGACAATCTGCGCTATATGTCTCAGGATCCCATCTATCGCAAGTACTCCCATGAAAACCTGACCTTCTCCATGACCTACGCCTTCTCAGAGAACTATATCCTGCCCCTGAGCCACGACGAGGTGGTCCACGGCAAATGCTCCCTGGTGCAGAAGATGCCCGGCTTCTACGTGGACAAGTTCGCCAACCTCCGGGCATTCTACGGCTGGCAGATGGGCCATCCCGGCAAGAAGCTGAACTTCATGGGCAACGAGTTTGCCCAGTTTATCGAGTGGAACGAGAATCAAGGGCTGGACTGGCTGCTGCTGGACTACGAGAGCCACCGGAAGATGAAGGACTTCGTCCGGGATCTGAACCATCTCTACCTGGACACCCCCGCCTTCTGGCAGAATGACTCCGACTGGAACGGCTTCCGCTGGATTTCCTGCGACGACCGGGACAACTCCGTCATCGCCTTCCGCCGGATCGACGACAAAGGCCACGAGATCGTGGGCATTTTGAACTTCTGCCCGGTAAAGCGGGAGCACTACCGCATTGGTCTGCCCAAGGCCGGAGCCTGGGAGCTTGTGCTGAACTCCGACGAGAAGAAATACGGCGGCTGGGGCACGGAGTTGCCCCAGGTCGTGGCCGAAAAGAGCCCCTGGGGCGAGCTGCAATACTCCGCCGAGCTGACCCTGCCGCCCCTATCTGTGCTCTTCTACAGGCCGAAACCGAGAGCCCGCAAGGAGGCTTGAACCGGCGGGACGGGGAAACCGTCCCCTACGGGCTCTGAACCAACGGCGGCCAGGGGTCTGGCCGCCCTACAAGCTCTGAATTCTGAACCAAAATACAATAAAGGAGACCTGAACATCATGAACTTCCAGAAAAAGCGCTGCGTTGCCATGCTGCTGGCCGGCGGCCAGGGCAGCCGTCTGCTGGTCCTGACGGAGAACACCGCCAAGCCCGCGGTTCCATTCGGCGGAAAGTACCGTATCATCGACTTCCCCCTGTCCAACTGCGTGAACTCCGGCATTGACACCGTCGGCATTCTCACCCAGTATCAGCCCCTGGAGCTCAACGAATACATCGGCAACGGTCAGCCCTGGGGCCTGAACCGCTCCCACGGCGGGGTTCAGGTCCTGCCGCCCTACGCCCGGTCCAAGAAGTCCGAGTGGTACAAGGGCACCGCCAACGCCATCTATCAGAACATCGCCTTTATCGAGCGTTACGACCCGGACAACGTGCTGGTGCTCTCCGGCGACCACATCTACCGGATGGACTACGCCAAGATGATCCGCTTCCACGAGGAGCACGACTCCGACGTGACCATCGCCGTCCGCCAGGTTCCCATCGAGGAAGCCTCCCGCTTCGGCATCATGAACACCAATCCCGACGGCTCCATCTACGAGTTCGAGGAGAAGCCCAAGCAGCCCAAGTCCAACAACGCCTCCATGGGCATTTACGTCTTCAAGTGGAGCATCCTCAAGAAATTCCTCATGGAGGACGAGGACGATCCCAACTCCGACAACGACTTCGGCAAGAACGTCATTCCCGCCATCCTCCATTCCGGCCACAAGATGTTCGCCTATGACTTTGAGGGCTACTGGAAGGACGTGGGCACCATCTCCTCCCTCTGGGAGGCCAACATGGACCTGCTGGGCACCGATCCCGAATTCAACCTCTACGGCGACGGCACCGCCCCCATCTTCGCCCGAAACTATGCCCTGCCCGCCTCCTACATCGACACCGGCTCCAAGAACGTCAACTGCCTGATTGCTGAGGGCTGCGAGATCTACGGTCAGGTCCGGCACAGTGTGGTTTCCACCGGCTGCCGCATGGGCAAGGACGCCGTGGTGGAGGATTCCGTGATTATGCCCAACGCGGTCATTGAGGAGGGTGTTATCATCCGCAACGCCATCGTAGGCGAGGGCTGCACCATCCGCCGTGGCGCCGTCATCGGCGGGGCCTTCCATGAGGGAGAAAAACGCCAGATCTCCGTCATCGGCAAGGATCACGTAATCGAGGTCAACCAGGTCGTCAAGCCCGGCGAAGTCATTTGAGGCAGGAGGTAACGAACGATGAAAAACGTCATGGGTCTTGTGTTTGCCAATATTTACGACAGCTCCCTGGGCTCGCTCACCAATAAGCGCACCCAGGCCTCCCTCCCCTACGGCGGCCGCTACCGCCAGATCGACTTCACCCTCTCCAATATGTCCAACGCAGGCATCCGCCACATCGGCATCGTCACCCAGTACAACTTCCAAAGCCTGATGAACCACATCGGCTCCGGCGAGGAATGGGACCTGGAGCTGGAAGTCGGCGGATTGGAGTTCATCACCCCCTATTCCATGGGCCAGAGCAACACCTTCCGGGGCAAGCTGGAAGCCATCGCCGCCGCCAGCGAAGCCTACCTCTCCCGGGGCAAGGAGGAGTACATCATTCTGGCTGACGCCGCCGTCATCTGCGCCATCAACCTGGACGAGGTCATGGACGCCCATATCGCCTCCGGCAAGGACGTAACCGTGGTGGTCAAGGGCGGCATCGCCAACGGGAAGAAGCAGCTGGACCTGGCAGTCTGCCTGGACAAGGAGGGCCAGATTTCCGATATGGCCGTGGATTACGCCGCTCCCTCCGAGTATCTGGCCTCCATGGGCATGTTCGTCATGCGAAAGGATTTCCTGCTTCGCTCCGCGGCGGAATGCGTCAGCCGCAACCGCTACCGCTTTGAACGGGAATTCATCCTTCGGGGCTGGGACGATGGCCTGCTCACCGTCAACGCCTACGAGTTCCACAACGTGGCCCTGTTCAATGAGTCCACTGAGGAGTATTTCCGCAACAACCTGGCTATCATCAGCCGGAAAGTCCGCCACAGCCTGTACCGGGACGGCCTGACCATCTACACCAGGGTCCGGGACCAGGTGCCCTGCTACTATGGCGAGAACTCCGAAATCGACGACTGCATCGTAGCCGACGGCTGCGTGCTGCTGGGCTCCGCCTACAATTCCGTCTTCTTCCGGGGCGTCAAGCTCTCCACCGGCGCCTCCGTCCGAAACTGCGTGGTCATGGCCAACTCCGAGATCGGCATCGGCGCCCAGCTGGAATACTGCATTCTGGATAAGGACGTAAAAATCAACGCCGGTGTCAAGCTCATCGGCACCATGGAGCATCCTGTGATTCTCAACCGGGGTGATGTGGTATGAAAATTGCCATGATCGCCTCCGAGGCCGCCCCCTTCATCAAGACGGGAGGCCTCGGAGACGTGATGCAGGCCCTGCCGGAGGCCCTCGCCCGAATCCCGGGCAATCAGGTCTCCCTCTTCCTGCCTTACTATAAGAAGATCAAGTACGATCCGAGCCTGGAGGCGGAGCTTGCTGCCTGCTTCAACGTGAATCTGACCTGGCGGCAGCAGTACGTGGGCCTCTTCCGCTGGGCGGGCAGCACCGACAGCCTGCAGGTCTACTTCCTGGACAACGAATACTACTTCTGCCGGGATGGGCTCTACGGCTTTTATGACGACGGCGAGCGCTTCGCCTACTTTGCCAAGGCCGTGCTGGCCTCCATGGAGGCCCTGGAGCTCCGGCCGGAGATCATCCACTGTCACGACTGGCAAAGCGCCCTGGTCCCCGTTTTCCTGGAGGCGGAGTACCGGCCCAGCTTCCCCGAGGCCCGGACCGTCTTCACCATCCACAATGTGGAATACCAGGGCAAGGCCGACGCCGGGTTCTTCGGCGAGGTCCTGGGTCTGGAGGACTGCTGGCGGGGCGTCTGCACCTTTGACGGCTGCATCAACTTTATGAAGGCCGCCATCGTCCAGGCGGATCTGGTCACTACCGTCTCCGAGACCTACGCTCAGGAGCTGCGCTACCCCTACTTTGCCCACGGTCTGTCCGGCATCCTGGCCTCCCGGGGGGACCGGCTGCAAGGCATCACCAACGGCATCGACACCGTCCACTATGACCCGGCCTCCGACAAGGCCCTGGCCGCCAACTACAGCGCCGCCGAGCCCGCAGGAAAAGCGCTCTGCAAGCTGGCCCTGCAACAGGAGCTGGGCCTGGAGGAGAAGGACGTTCCCCTGCTGGCCATGGTCACGCGCCTGGCCTCCCACAAGGGCATCGACCTGCTCTGCTACATTCTCCGGCGGCTGCTGGAGCGGGATATCCAATTGGTCGTTGTGGGCACGGGCGAGGCCCGGTACGAGCATGCCCTGCAAGCCGTGGCGGCGGACTTTCCCGGAAAGTTCTCCATGAACCTCTGCTTTGACTCCGCCCTGGCCTCCCGGGTCTACGGAGGCGCGGATCTCTATCTCATGCCCTCCAAGTCGGAGCCCTGCGGGCTGAGCCAGCTCATTGCCATGCACTATGGCGCGGTTCCCGTCGTCAACGCCGTGGGCGGTTTGAAGGATACCGTCCCGCCCTACGACCCCACGACCGGTGCGGGCCGGGGCTACACCTTCCAGAGCTATAACGGCGACGACTTCCTGGGCGCCATTGACCGGGCACTGGCCGACTGTCATGCCGACCCCGCCGCCTGGGCGGCCCTGGTCAAAGCCGATATGGAGGCGGACTTCTCTTGGACGATCCCGGCGCAGAAGTACATGGAGCTGTATTGCAGCATCGTCTGATCCGCCCCGCTTGGTCTCTGTAGCGGCGCACACCGGTGCGCCATGGAATGCAGAATGCAAAATTGAGAAATTGAAAAAAGGACGGATTTTGTCTTGTCAAGCAAGGCAGAAGCCGTCCTTTTATGCCGTCACGGGTGTAAACTCATGTTGGCGTTTTCATCTTTATAAATGCGCGGCAGCCCAGCCTGTCCGCACGGGTAAAGCCGATGGCTTCATAAAATGCCGTTGTTTTCGGCGTGTCGTCCGTCAGCAATTCGAATTGATAGACTTCCGCGTATCGCTCCATGAGCGTTTTCAGCAGACGGGCTCCAATGCCCCGGCGCTGATAGTCCGGCAGCACAAGCAAGTCCTGCACAAACACGATAGAAGCGCCGTCTCCAACTGCCCGGATGATCCCAACCAGCTTGTCCCCATCGTATGCACCCAGCACACAAAGAGAGTTTCGATAGGCTTCTGCCAGCATTTCCGGAGAAGCGGTATAGTTGGTCCATCCCACGGCGGCGTAAAGCGGTATCATTTCTTCGGCAGTGTAGGCGCAATCGGGTTTTATTTCAATCTTCATGCTTCCCCTCCAAAGGATTTGATCAGCCGGAGCTGCTGTTTTTCGGCCCCGTATCCCCGGCTGCGGTAGAATTCGTGGGCCGCCAGCCGGGTGCTGCCGGAGTTCAGCCGAACGCCCCTTGCCCCGGTTTCCTTTGCCCAGACCTCGATCGCGTCCAGCAGCGCCGTTCCAATCCCCTTGCGGCGGCAGGCTGCGGAAACCGCTATGCCCATCAGGTTTTTCAGCGGTGGAAAATACAAGGTCTCGTAGGTGTTTGCATGGATATAGCCGACCACCTGACCATCCGCGACTGCCACCAGGATTCTGTTGTCTCTGCTTTTCAACAGCACGGCCAGCTTTTCCCGCACCTGCTCCGCAGTCGTTTGGTAGCCCATTTCAGTTGTACTCAGCACTGCGATTGCCGCAGCATCGGTTTCCTTTGCGGATCGGATTTCGTAATGCATCTGCTTGTTTTCCTCGTTTGCATGTTTACAATTCAAATCGATAAATGCACTCGTGCGTGTGACCGTCATTCATGCGCATATCGTTGTCCGCTGGAAGCTCGGCAATTTCCAGGAGCTTGCCGCCCAGAAGCTCGCAGGTCCGGCGGGAGGGCAGGTTGGTAGGCTGGGTGGTAATGATTAGATAGCCCAGTTCATGCCGCCGGGCCAACCCGAACAACAGCTTGCAGGCCTTGGCCGCGTAGTGGTGGCCCCGGTAGGGCTCGTCCACCGCATACCCTATGTTGCCGCCGTAGTACAAGCCCTCATTGTGTCCAATCCGCAGATCACATATACCAACTTTTTTCCCAATGTGATCCAGAATGTCAAAATAGTAGGCCGGGACCCAGTTTCGCACCGGATCGCCGGGAAAGGTATGGTCCAAGCGCAGCGTGATCTCCTCTGTTTTGAGACCGGAAGTATCCAAGAAAGTCATTTGTTTTCTCCTGTCATTCTGAGCGCCGTAAGGGACGGGGAACGCGTTCCTTACGAACCCTGATCTCTAAATCAAATCCCGAAACAGCTCGATATTCTCCGGCTTGGCCTGCTTCTCGCCGTTCTGGATGGCCTTCACCACGGAGACGATCCGGTCGTTGATGGGGGTGGGGACGCTGTGCTTCCGGCCGAAGTCGCAGACCACGCCGTTGATGGCGTCGATCTCGCAGGGCTTGCCGTTGCGCAGGTCCTGGAGCATGGAGGGGACGATGCCCGCGTGCTTCTTCATGGCGATGGGCACCAGCAGCTCCGCAAATTTCCGTTTCAGGCCGCCCTTGTAGTAAAACAGCCCGGTAATATTCTTTCCCTGGACCGGGGCGAAGACCGCGCCGGAGGCCCGGCCCACGTCGATGCACTCCTTCATGCAGCGGACAGCCAGCTTCCGGGGCAGAGGGACGTTGGCCACGTCCCCGAAGGTCCCGCCCAGGGCTGTACCGATGCCGGAATAGGTGGCGTTGATCAGCAGCTTGGACCAGCGGGCGCCCAGGAGGTTTTCCTCGATGGCTACGGGACACATCTTCTCCAGCAGGCCCTTGACCCGCTCCAGGGCGGCCTGGGGTACCCCCTCCATGCCGCCCATGTGGAAGGAAAGGCTGTCCGGGTCGGAGGTCAGCGTGGCCTCACCGGGGGCGGAGAGGGTGGCGCCCCACTCCACCACGCAGCCGATGGTCCGTTCCTTCCCCACAATGGCAGCGATTCCCGGCTCGGGAATGCCGTTTTGCAGGGTCACCAGAACCCCATCCGGCCCCAGCATAGGGGCCAGCATGGATACCACTTCGTCATTGTGGAGCTGTTTGGTCAGCAGGAAAATCACGCTGTAGGGGCCCTCCATCTGCTCCGGCAGAATGGCCCGCACCGGGACGGTGAAATCCACGGTGCCGGTGATATGGGCGCCCCCGGTCCGCAGTGCTTCCACGTGGGCCCGGTTGCGGTTGACCAGTTCGATGTCAACCCCGTTTTTCGTCAGATAAGCGCCCAGCACGGTCCCCAGGGACCCGGCGCCGTAAATTGCACATTGCATTCTTTCGTTCTATCCTTCCATAAGGTTTCTGTATTGCGTTGACATTTCTGTTCCGATTCCTGCCGACTGGGGCTGCTTTTTCGGGTCCACACGGAAGGGATTGCAGGCCTCATCAGGATCCAGCGGAGAGCTTGTCCACAGATCCCCTTCGCTGGCTTTCGCTGCCTTGATCCAGGGGTTCTCCCGCGTATAGTCCAGCGGGCTGCCCAACTCGGAGTCCTCCTCGCACACAGCGCGGGACAGCATGCCTTCCGCCCGGTTCAGATACAGCAGCAGCGCCGCCGTTTCCGCAACGGAGCATCCATAGAACAGCGCTTTGTCCGCCTTCGCCGCCACAAGAAGCAAAAAGACCGGATAAGAAACAAGGTTCAGCAGGAGCAGCAGACGCCCCCTTTTTTCCGTATCCGAATCATCCAAACGCCCCGCAAGCTTCACCATTCCAAACAAGGCGCAGGTGGTAACCAGAGCAGAGGCCAGGAAGCCCGCCAGGTCGATCATGTCGAAGGGCACCATGTTAAAAACCAAAAAAGGGAATGTTTGGTCGATAGGAAGGCAATCCGCAACGAATCTTACCACCACGCGCAGGACGATGCACAGCACGCAGAAGCCTGACAGCACGCGACATTTTTTGAAGATCGGCTCATCCAAATACATACGGCCATAGACCGCCATCCGCAGCGCAATGGCAGCAATGCTCAGGCATCCTGTAAGCAGCGGAAGCCTGTCGAAAAAAGAGTACCAGCTTTGCGGCATGAAATCCGAATTCAGCAGATACTCGGAAAAAGACAGCCAATGATTGGATGGCGGGCTTACCCGATAGAACGCCAGGAAACGGGAAAGAAAGGGTATCGTGAGAAAAAGCAGGCCAACAATCTCCACAAGAAACAGTCTTTTCACGCCCTCGTGCGCGCTTGGAAATCGCATGGATCATCATCTCCTCGTGCGTGATTTGGATTCAAATTGAACGGACTATATTATATCGGATAAACTGCAAAAAGGCAAGTATCGGGCAGCTTTCTGCATACAATTGTTTCCCGCGGCAGCATTCGGGGAAAGAGAAAAGGGAATAGGGAAGAAGTAAAAATCGACAACACGCAGCAGCATGTCGTCGATTTTTGGTGACCCGTACCGGATTCGAACCGATGTTAAAGGCGTGAGAGGCCTCTGTCTTAACCACTTGACCAACGGGCCGTATAAAGTAAGAAGCAATAAGTAAAAAGTAAGAATTCGCGGAAACTTTTACCTCTTACTTATTACTTCTTACTTGTTTTGGTCCGCCCTCAGGGACTCGAACCCGGGACCCACTGATTAAGAGTCAGTTGCTCTACCAACTGAGCTAAGGGCGGATATGCGTTTCAGCCTGATCATTATATGCGCCGGATCGCGATTTGTCAAGAAAAATCTGATAATTTTTGTTTGATTCACATTTCCTTTGCATTTTTCCGAAATTTATAGTATAATGTAGCGCGTTAGATTTGGGAGGTGGACCGACTATGAATCTCTTTCCGCCCCGAAGCGTAATCCTGGCGCCGATGGCGGGCGTGACGGACTTTGCCTTCCGGGAAATCTGCGCGGAGCTGGGGGCCGACGGCACCGTAACGGAGATGGTCTCCGCAAAGGCTCTGTGCTATGGAGACAAAAAGACCGCTTCCCTGCTCCGGCGCAACAAAGCTGTCCGCTGCGGCGTTCAGATTTTTGGCTGCGAGCCGGAATTTATGGCCCGAGGGGCCCAGCTTGCCCTGGAGCTCAGCGGCTGCGACTACGTGGACATCAACATGGGCTGCCCCATGCCCAAGATCGTCAACAACGGCGAGGGCTCCGCACTGATGAAGGACCCCGTCCTGGCCGGGCGAATCGTCCGGGCGGTATGCGACGCCGTGAACGTGCCGGTTACCGTCAAGACCCGCAAGGGCTGGGACAAGAGCCACGTAAACGTGGTGGAGCTGGCAAAGATCGTTCAAGACAACGGAGCCGCCGCCATCGCCGTCCACGGCAGGACCAAAACTATGCTCTATTCCGGCGCCGCCGATTGGGACAGTATCGCCCAAGTAAAACAAGCCGTCAGCATCCCCGTGATCGCCAACGGCGACGTGATCTCCCCCGAAGCAGCCCTGCGCTGTCTGAACTGGACCGGGGCTGACGGTTTGATGGTAGGCCGGGCCGCCTTCGGCGACCCCTGGCTGTTTCAGCAGATCCGGGCCGCACTGGACGGTGAGCCCGTCCCGGAGCTCCCGCCCCTGGCCCGGCGTATGGAGGTCGCCCTCCGGCAGATGGAGCTGGCTCAGGCGGACAAGGGCGAGCATATCGCCTGCCTGGAGGCCCGAAAGCAGTTGGCCTGGTATCTGCGGGGCATCCGGTTCAGCAACTATTACAAGCAGCAGATCTCGCAGATCAAGACGATGGAGGACGTCTGTCGGGTGATCGGCGGGATTCAGAGGGACTTGGAATAATGGAAGAAAAAGAAATCATCAAAAAGGTTCTGGCCGGAGACCACAATGCCTTCGGCACCCTGGTGGAGGCCTACCAGGACAGAGTCTACAACCTGGCCCTGCGAATGTGCGGCAATCCGGACGACGCCATGGACCTTTCCCAGGAGGCCTTCTTCCGGGCCTGGCGAGGGCTGTCCGGCTTTCAGCAGGAATGCGCGTTTTCCACCTGGCTTTTTCGGCTGACCGCCAACGTCTGCCTGGATTGGCTTCGGGCGAAGAAGCGCCGCCCCACCGTCTCCCTGACAGTGGCGGATGAGGACGGAGACGAGGTTCAGATGGACATCCCCGACCCCTGCAAGGGACCGGAAGAACTGCTGATGGCAGCAGAGGATCGGAATGCCCTGGCGAAAGCCATGAACGAGCTGCCGGTGGAATACCGGGAGATTTTGACCCTCCGGGCCATCAACGATATGAGCTATACGGAGATCGCCGAGGTGCTGAAGCTCCCGGAGGGCACAGTCAAATCCCGGCTTGCCAGAGCGCGGATTGCTCTACGAAAAAAATTATTGCAAAACGGGAACAAAACGGAATCAGAAACGTCTATCTCCACAGAAGGGAGGGATGGGCTATGATTTGTGAAAAAGCCATGGCGCTGATGAGCGCAAAATTGGACGACGCGTTGTCCCCCGAAGAAGCGGAAGCTCTGGCGGCACATCTGGCCGCCTGTCCCGCCTGCAGCAATCTGATGAAGAGCCTGGAATGTCTGGATGAACAGGTCGCCGATCTGCGAGAGCCCGCTCCCGCCGGATTGAAGGAAGGCGTCCTCACTCGCATTGACAAGGCTACCCGCAAGATCAATGCCCGAGGCCGCTGGTATCACCGTCCCGGAAACGCCCTTGGCGTGGTTGCCGCAGCGCTGGTGCTGATGGTAGGGCTCGGGGTCGTTTCCCTGCCCAGGCTGGCCCACAAAGATATGGCCGCTGAGATGCCCCTCGAAGCACAAGACACGATGGAATGCCTGCCAACCGGCAGCGCCGGTATGAAGGGAGAATTGCACGCGCCGGAGCTGAACGGAATCGCAACCGAAGCGCCGCAAAACGACGGGACAGGAAGAGGCGACGCCGTCAAGGTTCCCAGCGTCACCTACAGTTATTTCGGGCACGCCAACTGGTACGCGAGCGCGGAGGACCTTCCCGGTGCCGGTGGGTGGTCCAATTACGAGCCTGTTCCGGACGGCTCGAAAACAGCCAGCGGTGAGGATGTAAGCTGGTATGTGCCGGCTCCAGGCCAGGAGGGCGAAGTTCCCCCGGACGCCAGCGGCGAGGACCTTGTTGTGCCCGCGGGAGAATCCTACGGCAGCAAAAACCGGTCTGTCTCCAAGTTGGACAATCTGACCTGTACCACACTCAGCAAGGCACAGAACGCCGCCGTCCTGCTCTACACGGAGTTTAGCCCGGAGAGCCTCTTCCGGGTCCTGGAGGCCGAGGAGCAGGAGCTCTACGCCCTGGTGGAGCATCTCGAGCCCGTAAGCGAGGGCGGGATGATCTGCTATGAGACAGACTGCGGCACCGCCCTGGCCATTCAGGAATGGCTGGTCTCACAGCTTCCCCCGGTGGAAGAGAACGATCCTGAGCTTCGGGAAGCGGACACGAACCTGAAGAGCCACATGGAGGCCCTGGACCCTGGCAGCGCGTGCCTGTATCGGATCATCACCCTGAGCCCGGGGACGAAGACCGTCTCCTGGCCGGAGGCCTGGCCCGAAAACTGGGCGGATCGCTTCCGCATTGAGGAAAACTGGAGGCTCTACTTCCCCGCCGAGGATTACGTCCCCAACGCGGGCAACAAGGCCTTCCTGGTTTTCCCGGAAAAGTAAAGAAAAAAACGAAGTGACTTCAATCCGAACGGGTTCCAGTCACTTCGTTTTTGTTTTCCCGATGAGACTAGCCCCGACGCTCGACAGGTCCGTACGAATCCCGCCGCGCAGGGTGCATCGCTGCGTTTCTCTTCCTGCATGAAATCATCACGAATCAATTGACTTCCGCAGAATACTCATGTACAATACAATCGTATCGTGGCATATAAGGGGGATTGGCTATGAAACACAGTCTTTGGCTGCTCCTGATTCTCTGCTGTTTGATTCTTGCGGCTTGCGAGGAGCCAACCGCGACTTCGGAGCTCGGCACAAAAAACACCTCCTTCTCCACAGCCGCAGCAACAGAGACTGAGACACCGGAAAAACCGGAGGAAATCATTTTTCAGGTTAGCTGCATCTGCGAGCTGACGGACCCAGAGGGGAAAACCCTGCACTGCGGCGGCCCCTATGATTTTCACGGAACTATTGATGCAACGCCCGACCGTGTGTACGGAACAAATCCATCATGGTTTGAGTTCAAAGTACCGTACCGGGATTATTACACATTTCAGGCAAAATTGAATAAATTTTTAATTGATTCCTATAGCTGCCATCTCTCCAGAATCACTGCCCGGGGGCCAAAAGAGGTCATCTGGAAGACAGACGGTTGGACGGTGAAAAGTGATGGCACTGATGTTACGGTTAAGCTTAACGGCAGCGATGCACAAGGGGGAGGATACCTGTCAACGCTTTCCTTCCATACGGACGCCGACGCGGATATTGTCCTGACAAAGGACAGCATTTCCGTTTCCGGCGCCTCCGGTGAGGCCGCTGTGCATGTTTTTGACATTAAAACAATGAACAGCAGCGAGGATCAGGTGATTCCGGTGCGGGGCGGCGCTCTGAAAATCGACCTGAGCGCCGTTTCGGCGGGAACCGTAAAAATCACCGCCGACGGGGAAAACTCCGACCTGGCCTTGGTGTGGAATGAAAGCGACTGATTTATCAGTCTTAAACGAAGAAGAATCGTTTGCTGACGCAAACGATTCTTCTTTCGTGTGTCCGGGCGCACGGGTAAGTGATACTAAAATACAATTAAATGCGTTAATTGTATTTTGCTGAGCTGCGCACAGCCTTTTCAGCGGAAAGCGCTGAAAAGCCCTCTCATACAGACTTTGACGCGCCGCTGGCGCTATAAAATGCTTTTAAAGCATTTTAACGAAGTCTGGTATGACGGCCCAAACACGCAATCCGAGGCGCAGTAGATTTGACTGCCGGAACGCCCGATGGGGTACAGAAACTGAGATGGGAGAACAGCGCGGCCAGGGGGGATTCCGCGATTCATCATCCCGTTTTTAGAATCTTCCCTTGTTTGGGCGTGACAGAGTGAGCCAGAAGTTTGTGAAGACCCATCATCAGCAGGGCCGCAGAGGAAAAGCCCCAAACGTAGAGCGCCAGGAAAACCGGATATGGGAGCTTGAGATAGATCTGATCCAGGACCACAAGGGAGCAGGGAAAGCGCGGCCCGATATAGAACATATTGAACGTGGCGTCAGTAAATAGCGGCGCAGCAAGATTCAAGCCCAACGCGATGAGCACAAGCACACAGAACATACCCACAGCGCGGAAATAGTTCGGCAGCGTCAGCTTCCCTTCCCGGCGAAGACGCATCCCCAGATAGACGCCGAGAACCACTTGCGTCCCGTGGTGTACCATCGTCTGGATGTTGATGCCAATGGTCCGAACAAAAACGTCATTCGGGTAGATGTACACCACCAGCCCGGCAAAGAGAGAAAAAATCGCGAGAAACAGTCTTGCCGTATCCCGCAGCCGGTCGTGTTTTGCCAGCGCGGCGATGGGGAGAATGTAAAAGGGGGAGGAGCAGAACTGGAACGGGAAGGCGTACCACGCATAGCTCCAGATAACAGGATTCTCCGCAGCGGGCTCGGTGCAGTGCATGGCAAACTGCAGCTCCTTGTAGACCTCCAGCACCACGATAACGGCCCAAAAGATCATCAGGATTTTTCGTTCCTGCCGTGCCGAAGCATTCCGACAGCGGCGACACAGCATCCAGGTTCCCAACAGGACCAGCCCAATAAACAGCAGATGAAACCCACCGTAGTTTTCCGGCGTGGTCATTTCTGCAGAGAGAAAATAGATTGCTTTTTCCAAAATGTTCAAGGTAAAATCCCTCTAATTGATAGAATTACGAAATCAGAATATTTGCGGAGATTGCCGCAGCCGGAAATGCTCCGCAGCGGCGCACACCGGTGCGCCACAGGACCGGGCTGGATTTGCCTGCGGCATGAATGGTACATGTTCGGCAGCGGCGCACACCGGTGCGCCACGGGATCGGGCTGGATTTGCCTGCGGCAAATTGCATTCGTTCCGATTGCCTCAGAATGGGCGACGCCCCCTCATCCGTCACCCGGCATCCGTGAGACACCGGGGGACAGCTTCCCCCCCAGGGGGAAGGCTTGCGACGGGGGCCGCGGACGGCAGCGTCCCGTCCCTACGGGCGCAACTTGGGACGGGGGACGCGGACGGCAGAGTTGTATAGCGAAGTAAGATAGGTAACAGGAAGAGAAGAGACATAGGTAACAGTTTTCTGGTAGAATAGAGGCATCAAGAAACGAAGGAAGTGACGAGATGCCTTGGGAAAGGAAAACTGTTATGGAACAGCGAGAAGAATTTGTCGAACGGGCGAGGAGTAGTCAACAAACCATGGCTGCCTTATGCCGGGAGTATGGAATCAGCCGGAAAACCGGCTACAAGTGGAT
>JAEEKA010000019.1 GCA_016282135.1 Oscillospiraceae bacterium | reverse complement strand
GGCTGCAGCAGATCAATGATCTCAAATCCTTCGTCGCCTGCGGACAGACCGCTGCCGGGGCCGGCGTCATGCTGGACGAAGATGACTTCAACTCCTTTTTTTCTGGCAGCGTCAACGAGCCGAACGGTGCTGTCTACAAAGATGTCAAAGGCATACAAGTCCTCATCCACAAGGGCTTTCTGCATATCGATCACCAATAGAATCATTAGACGTTCCTCCTGTTTTTTTCTGTGACAGGATCATTATACCATAAGCCATCGGGGAAGTAAACACAGAAACCTCTTTTGCCTTAGTAGACAAAAGAGGTTTCTGTGTTGGTACGCCGGAAGGGACTCGAACCCCCGACCTACTGGTTCGTAGCCAGTCACTCTATCCAACTGAGCTACCGGCGCATACCGCGCTTTCAAGCGCTAAATTATGATAGCACATCGGATGGAAAAATGCAAGCATTATTTTCGTTTTTTGAAAATTTTTCTTCGTTTTTTGAGAATCTTTCTTTTCCGCAGGCGGCAGCCGCCCCTATGCCTCATTGGCGGAGTCGAAGAGGGCGCGGATGCGTTCCATCAGTGGCTGGTATTCGGGCCGGGCGGGGAGCTCCTGAGCGGTGACGAAGTCCGCAGCGGCGGTCTGAGCGTCCTGGAGGGTCTGCATGTCCAGCTCCAGGCTGCCCACCTTGAAGGCGGGCAGGCCGTGCTGCCGGGTGCCGAAGAAGTCGCCGGGACCCCGCAGAGCCAAGTCCTCCCGGGAAATCTCAAAGCCGTCGTTGGTTTTGCACAGGGCTTTCAGACGCTGAATGGTCTCCGCGTTTCGGTTGGAGCTGAACAGAACGCAGTAGGACTTGTCCCTGCCCCGGCCCACCCGGCCCCGGAGCTGGTGAAGCTGACTCAGGCCGAAGCGGTCCGCGTTTTCAATCACCATCAAAGTGGCGTTGGGGACGTCCACGCCCACTTCGATCACGGTGGTGGCAACCAGAATGTCGAATTCCCCCCGGGCAAAGGCGGCCATGGTGTCTTCCTTCTGGGCGGCCTTCATCTTCCCGTGAAGCAGGGCTACCCGGAGGTCCGGGAAGACAGCCATTTGCAGAGTCTCTGCCCAGGCCTCGGCGGAGCGGAGGCTTTCGTCCTCCCCCTCCTCAATGGCGGGGCAGACGATGTAGACCTGGTGACCCTCCGCCACCTGCTTGCGGATAAAGGCGTTGATCCTGGCCCGCTTGTCTTCGCCTACCAGGAAGGTATCGATGCTTTGGCGGCCGGGGGGCAGCTCGTCGATGATGGAGAGGTCCAAATCCCCATAGAGAATCAGCGCCAGGGTCCGGGGGATGGGGGTGGCGGACATCACCAGCAGGTGGGGATCGTCCCCCTTTTCCGCCAGGGCGGCCCGCTGGGCCACGCCGAAGCGGTGCTGCTCGTCCGCAATCACCAGGCCCAGGTTGGCAAAGTCCGTGGCCTCGGAGATCAATGCGTGGGTGCCGATGATGAGATCGGCCTCGTGGCCGGCAATGGCGGCCCGGACGGCCTTCTTTTTGGCGGGGGTCATGGAACCGGTGAGAAGAGCGACCCGAAGCCCCAGCTTGCCCAGCAGCATTTCCAGCCCCTTGGCGTGCTGCTCGGCCAGGATTTCCGTGGGGGCCATGAGAGCGGACTGCTGGCCGTTTTTGGCGGTGATCCAGGCTGCAGCCGCCGCCACCACGGTTTTGCCGCTGCCCACGTCACCCTGGACAAGGCGGTTCATCACGCTGCCCCCGGCCAGATCGGCGGCAATGTCGCCAATGGCCCGCCGCTGGGCGCCGGTGAGGGAGAAGGGAAGCGCGGCCTCGAATTCGTCCAGCTCCGGGACCCGGAAGGCGGGGCGCTGTTTCCTGCCCCGGCTGGACCGAAGCAGGGACAGGCCCACGGAGAAAATAAAGAACTCCTCGAAAATCAGTCGGTGCCGGGCCTGGGCCAGGGCATCAAAGGAGGCCGGCGCGTGGATGTTCCGGTAGGCGGTGACGGCGTCGCAGAGGTCGTATTTGGCCCGCAGCTCCTGAGGCAGCAGCTCCGGCAGCTCCTCCAGGCAGGCGTCCAGAGCCTGCTGCACGGAGCGGGAGATCAGATTGTTGTGGACTCCGGCGGTCAGCGGGTAGATGGGCATGATCCGCCGGGTCAGCACTCCGGGCTTCTCCACAGGCTCAAAGATGGGATTTGTCATCTGATAGCCCATGTAATCCCCGCTGAGGGTGCCGTAAAAATAGTATTCCCTGCTGTACTCCAGGTTGTCCGCCACGTAGCTCTGGTTGAAGAAGGTGAGATTCAGCCGGGCGGTCTCGTCGGCTACAGTGAGCTTGGTGAGGTCCAGGCCCTTCCGGATGTGGGCCGTTCTGGGATGGGAGGTCACAAAGGCCCGGAAGCAGGCGGGCTCGTCCACCTGCAATTCCGAGATGGGCCGGATCTGGCTCCGATCCTCGTAGGCTCGGGGGAAGTAGGAAATCAGGTCGTAGAGGGTGCTGATTCCCATGCCCGCAAAGGTTTTGGCCCGGGCCTCGCCCACGCCCTTCAGGTAGCGCACGGATTCAAACAATCTGGACATCGGCAGTACCTCCTCCCCAAAGTTTTCTCCATTATACCAGATTCTTGGGGGAAGGACAAGATTATTTTGCGTTCCGCGTTTTGCATTTTGCATTCCCCCGGCGCATAGGGTGCAGCGAGGTGATTTTGGGTGGCGATGTCCTGGATCTGGGTGTGTATGCTGGCCCTGTCCCTGTTCTGCGGCCTGCTGAACGGAAGCGCGGACCTGGGCGCAGCGGCCATGGAGGGGGCGGGGAAGGCGGTGACCCTCTGCGTTTCCCTGACGGGAAGTCTCTGCCTGTGGAGCGGCTTCGGGGCGGTGCTGGAGCGCTCCGGCCTCCAGGCGGGGTTGGCCCGGATTCTGAGCCCAGTGCTGGGGCGGCTCTATCCCACGGCCCGGCGGAATCCCAAAACCATGAGCGTCCTCTGCGGCAACGTCACCGCCAACCTGCTGGGCCTGGGCAGCGCGGCCACACCCCTGGGGGTGGAGGCTGTCCGGCGGATGCAGGCGCTTTCCGGTTCCACCGCCGCCACCGACGAGATGTGCAAGCTTGTGGTGATGAACACCGCCTCCATCCAGCTCCTGCCCACCACCGTGGCGGCCCTGCGGGGGAGCCTGGGCTCGGCCGCGCCCTTCGATATTCTTCCGGCGGTGTGGGTAACCTCGCTTTTTTCTGTCGGCGCGGGCTTGCTGGCGGCGGCCTTCTTCCAGCGTTTCGGCGGCCTGGGGGATGGGAGAAGTAAGTAGTAAGAAGTAAGAAATAAGAGGGAAGAAGTAAGAGGTAAGAAGTGTTTCTGCTGTCTGCGGCTTCTTACTTCTTACTTTTTCCTTCAAGCACAGGATTTGCGGATCGGAGAGAGGAGAGGGATTGTGAGTATGTTGATCCCTGGTTTGCTGCTGGGCGTCTCCGCTCTGGCCCTGGGGCGGCGTGTGGACGTCTACGACGCCCTCCTGGAGGGAGGCAAGCGGGGCCTGGAGCTGGTGAAGACGATCCTGCCTGCCCTGGTGATGCTGCTGACGGCGGTAGAGCTGCTGCGGGCCTCCGGGGCCCTGGAGGCCCTGACCCGGCTGCTGGCCCCCGCGGCGGCCTGGCTGGGGATTCCGCCGGAGACCCTGCCCCTGGTGCTGGTCCGGCCTCTGTCCGGCAGCGCGGCCCTGGCGGTGGGGGCGGATCTCATGGCGGCCCACGGGCCGGATTCTCTGGTTGGCCGCACCGCCGCCATTATGCTGGGCAGCACGGAGACTACCTTTTACACGATTTCGGTCTACTTTGCCGCCGCCGGAGTCAAACGAACCCGCTATGCCATTCCCGCCGCCCTGATTGCCGACCTGACCGGCTTTGCCGCCGCGGCCCTGACGGCGAGGCTGCTGTGATACGCCTTCCCTCCATTGCCTTCCCCTTGAGGGGAAGGTGCCGAGCATCGCGAGGCGGATGAGGTGGGATTGGTTGATCTGAGCGCTTCTCCGATGGCGTACTCGCGTCGAAGCACTCCCTCATCCGTCATCCGGCTTCCGTAAGCTGCCGGATGCCACCTTTTCCCCAGGGGGAAGGCTTGCGGGGAGCTTTAAGCCTGGGCAATAAGCCATGATCCCAAATGAACCCTCAAAATATCTTTACTTTTTCTGGCTTCTTTGCTATAATATACTGACTTTATTAGAACCGGGTGATACGAATGGAAAAAATTTTGAATCTGATTTCGGAAAAGGTCTCCGCGGCCTTTGCTGCCGCCGGCTATGACGCCGCCTACGGCCGGGTGACGGTTTCCAACCGGCCCGACCTCTGCGAGTACCAGTGCAACGGGGCCATGCCTGCCGCCAAGGCCTATCACAAGGCCCCCATCCAGATTGCCAACGACGTGGCGGCCAAGCTGACGGAGGAGCCCGCCTTTTCCGAGGTTCAGGCCCTGGCCCCGGGCTTTCTGAATCTGCGGCTGGCTCCCGCCTTCCTGGCGTCCTACCTGGAGCAGACCCGCACCGCCGAGCGTTTCGGCGTGGCCGCTGATCCCAAGGCCGGCACCGTGGTCATCGACTACGGCGGCGCCAACGTGGCCAAGCCCCTGCACGTGGGCCATCTCCGCTCTGCCATTATCGGCGAGAGCATCAAGCGCATCCAGCGCTTCTTCGGCAATGAAACCATCGGCGACGTTCACCTGGGAGACTGGGGCCTGCAAATGGGCCTGGTGATTGCCGAGCTGCAGGTTCGGCGGCCAGAGCTCTGCTACTTTGACCCGGACTTCCGGGGCGAATACCCCGCCGAAGCTCCCTTTACGATCTCTGATTTAGAGGAAATCTACCCCGCTGCCTCCGCCAAGTCCAAGGTGGATGAGGCCTTCGCGGCCAAGGCCCACGACTATACCGTCCGGCTCCAGCAGGGCGAGCCCGGTCCCTACGCCCTTTGGAAGCACATTATGGCGGTCTCCGTGGCGGATCTGAAAAAGAACTACGGCAGGCTGGCGGTCAGCTTCGAGGCCTGGCTGGGGGAGAGCGATGCCCAGTCCTATATCCCGGACATGCTCCGGGACATGGAAGCCCAGGGCATCCTGGAAACCAGCGAGGGCGCCCGGGTCATCCGGGTCCAGGAGGAGAGCGACACCAAGGAGGTTCCTCCCTGCATCGTCATGAAGTCCGACGGCGCTACCCTCTACGCCACCACGGATCTTGCCACCATCAAGCAGCGGATGCAGACCTGGAACCCCGGCAGGATTCTCTACGTGGTGGACAAGCGCCAGAGCCTGCACTTTGAGCAGGTCTTCCGCTCTGCCCGGAAGGCCGGACTGGTGAGGCCCGAAACGGAGCTGCGGCACATCGGCTACGGCACCATGAACGGCAAGGACGGCAAGCCCTTCAAGACCCGCACCGGCGGCGTCATGCGGCTGGAGACCCTGATCACGGAGATCAACGATTTTGTCCGGGCCAAGGTGCAGGAGAATAACCTGGTCACCGGCGAGGACGTGGAGGACACCACCGCCAGGATTGCCCTGGCCGCTCTGAAATACGGCGATCTGATGAACGCCCCCACCAAGGACTATATCTTCGATCTGGATCGCTTTGCGGCCTTCGAGGGCAACACCGGCCCCTATATTCTCTATACCATCGTCCGGATCAAGTCCATCCTGGCCCGGTACGGCGCCTGGGAGGCGCTGCCCATCGTTCCCCCGGAGACTCCGGAGGCCAAGGACCTGATGCTGGCCCTGACCCGTCTGCCCGACGCGCTGGAGCTGGCCTATCGGGACTGCGCGCCCAACGCCATCTGCGCCTATGTCTACGAGCTGGCGGGCTTCGCCAACAAGTTCTACCACGAGACCCGCATCCTGGCCGAAGCGGACGAGGAGAAGCAGAAGGGCTATATCGCCCTCATCGGCCTCACCAAGCGTATCCTGGAGACCTGCATCGAGCTTCTGGGCTTCGAAGCCCCGGAGAAGATGTGACTGAGAAAACCGAAAATCGCGCCCGGAACGTCGGTAAATTGTCGGCGTCCCGGGCGCGATTGCTGCGTTGTGGGACTTCCCGCAGAGGCGCACACCGTGCGCCCGCATTCCGCACCCGCCTGAAGGGACGGCACTTTGCCGTCCGCATTCTGCCCCCGCGTCCAAAAACCTCCCCTGTCAAGGGGAGGGGGACCGGCGAAGCCGGTGGAGGGGTTTGCCCCACGCCCGCACCCGCCGCATTTCAAAACCTCCCCTGTCAAGGGGAGGGGGACCGGCGTAGCCGGTGGAGGGGTCGGCTTTCGCCCGTACCCGCCCGCGTCTCTAAAACCTCCCCTGCCAAGGGGAGGGGGACCGGCCTCAAGGCCGGTGGAGGGGTCCGTCCCGGAACCCGCTCACAAGTCTGTCATCCTGAGCGGAGC